>NZ_JBFBNW010000008.1:0-389719 GCF_040683955.1 Streptomyces sp. NPDC093111
GGGCAGGGGTGTCCGGACGTGGCGGCGCCCGTAACGAGCGAAGCGAAGTGAAGGTCGCAGTCCGGACACCCCTGCCCCCGCGGAGGTACCGGCCCCCGTCGGACCACCGGAGGGCGGCCAGGCCGGACGGAGGCCAGGCGGAGGCCAGGCTGGACAGCGGCCAACCCGCGCGGTGGCCGACCCGGGCGGTGGTCAGCCCGGACGGAGGCCACCCCGCGCGGAGGCCACCCCGGACGGAAGCCAGCCCAGGCGGCGATCAGCCCAGGCGGCGGTCAGCCGGTCGAGCCCGCCGCCATCCCCGCCCCCACGATCCCCGCGTTGTTCTGCAGCTCCGCCGGGACGATCTCCGCCTTGATGCCCTCGATCAGCGGCAGGAACTTGTCGGCCTTGCGGCTGACGCCGCCGCCGATGATGAAGAGTTCCGGCGAGAACAGCATCTCCACGTGCGCCAGGTACTTCTGCACCCGTCGCGTGGCCCAGTGCTCCCAGGTGAGGTCCTCGTCCTCGCGGGCCTTCGACGAGGCGCGCTTCTCGGCGTCGTGGCCCTTGAGCTCCAGGTGGCCGAGCTCGGTGTTGGGGACGAGCCGGCCGTCGACGAAGACGGCGGAGCCGATGCCGGTGCCGAGGGTGAGGAGGATGACGGTGCCCTGGCGGCCGCGGCCGGCGCCGAAGGACATCTCGGCGATGCCGGCGGCGTCGGCGTCGTTGAGGACCGTGACCGGGAGCCCGCCGAGCCGGTCGCCGAGCAGCCTGCCCGCGTCGACGCCGATCCAGGACTTGTCCACGTTGGCCGCCGTGCGGATGGTGGAGCCGGTCACCACGCCGGGGAAGGTGACGCCGACCGGGCCCTGCCAGCCGAAGTGCGCCACGACCTCCGCGACGCAGCCCGCCACGTCGTCGGGCGTGGCGGGCTGCGGGGTCAGTACCTTGTGGCGCGGCTCGGTCAGGTCGCCGCGGTCCAGGTCGACGGGGGCTCCCTTGATGCCCGAGCCGCCGATGTCCACTCCGAAGACGTTCATGGACCCAACGTTACGGGCCGGAGCCCTGCGTCACTCGTTTTCGAGCAGGGCCGCCGCCGCGGCGCGCAGGTCCTTGTTGCGCAGCTCCTTGGGGAGCGAGAAGGTCAGCGACTCGTCGGCCGTCTTGACGATCTCCACGTCGGCGTAGCCGCGCTCGGACAGCCACTCCAGGACTTCCTGGACCAGGACGTCGGGGACGGAGGCGCCGGAGGAGAGGCCGACGCTGGTGACGCCCTCCAGCCAGGCCTCGTCGATCTCGCTGGCGAAGTCGACGAGGTACGCGGCGGGGGCGCCGGACTGCTTGGCGACCTCGACCATGCGGATGGAGTTCGAGGAGTTCTTGGAGCCGACGACGATGACGAGCTCGGCCTGGCCGGCGAGCTCCTTGATCGCGATCTGGCGGTTCTGCGTGGCGTAGCAGATGTCGTCGGAGGGCGGCGAGATCAGCTGCGGGAACTTCTCCTTCAGCGCGTCCACCGTCTCCATGGTCTCGTCGACCGAGAGCGTGGTCTGGGAGAGCCAGACGACCCGGGAGGGGTCGCGGACCTCGACCTTGGCGACGTCCTCGGGGCCGTCGACGAGCTGGATGTGGTCGGGGGCCTCGCCGGAGGTGCCGATGACCTCCTCGTGGCCCTCGTGGCCGATGAGGAGGATGTCGAAGTCCTCGTTGGCGAAGCGGACGGCTTCCTTGTGCACCTTCGTCACCAGCGGGCAGGTGGCGTCGATGGTGGCGAGCCGGCCCTGGCGGGCCTCCTCGTGGACGGTGGGGGCGACGCCGTGCGCGGAGAACATCACGATGTTGCCCGGCGGCACCTCGGTCGCCTGGTCGACGAAGATCGCGCCCTTCCGCTCCAGGGTCTGCACGACGTACTTGTTGTGGACGATCTCGTGGCGGACGTAGATCGGGGCCCCGTACTGCTCCAGGGCCTTCTCCACGGCGATCACGGCACGGTCCACACCCGCGCAGTAGCCGCGGGGAGCGGCGAGCAGGACACGCTTCGGGCGGTTCGTCGCGGGCGTCGACGCGGGCGTTGCAGTCATGCGTCCCATCGTAAGGCCGCGTCGGTCAGCGTTTGGAGCGGTGCGGTGGCCGAGACTGGCGCCATGGCTGAGGACGCGCGGGGGCAGGCAGGGGAGGAAGCGCAGGTCGCGGAGCACACGGGGCTGCGCAGGAACCTCGGGTTCCGCGATCTCGTCGTGTACGGACTGCTGTTCATCGCCCCGATGGCGCCGGTCGGCGTCTTCGGCACACTCGACGCGAAATCACACGGCGCGGTCGCACTGGTGTACCTGGTGGCGACCGTCGCCATGGCGTTCACGGCGCTGAGTTACGCGCAGATGGTGCGGGTCGCGCCGCAGGCCGGGTCCGTGTTCGCGTATGCGCGGAAGGGGCTCGGGGAGGGGCCGGGGTTCATCGCCGGGTGGATGGCGATGCTCGACTACCTGCTGATCCCGGCCGTCGCGTACCTGTTCGCGGGGATCGCCATGGAGGCGCTGGTCCCGGAGGTGGACCGCTGGGTGTGGACGGCGATCGCGGTCGTCGTGACGACCGTGCTCAACCTGTGGGGGGTGCGGGCGGCGGCCCGGGTCGGCTTCGCGGTGCTGGCCATGGAGATCGTGGTCCTGCTGGTCTTCGTGGTCTCGGCGGTGGTCGTGCTCGTACGGGACGGGGCGCAGCGCGACTGGTGGTCGCCGCTCACGGGTGACGCCGGGTTCTCGGCGGCGGCGGTGCTGGGGGCGGTGTCGGTGGCGGTCCTGTCGTACCTGGGGTTCGACGCGATCGCCTCCTTCGCGGAGGAGGTGACCGGGGGGTCGGCGAAGGTGGCGCGGGCGGTGCTGTTCTGTCTGGCGCTCGCCGGTGTGCTGTTCGTGGCGCAGACCTGGCTGATCGCGCTGCTCGAACCGCTCTCGTCCAAGGAGCTGGCGGCGGATCCGGCGGCGCAGGGTTCGGCCTTCTACGACGCGGTGGACGCGGCCGTCGGCGACTGGCTGCACGATCTGGTGGCGGTGTCGAAGGCGATCGGGGCGGCGTTCGCGGCGCTGGCCGGGCAGGCGGCGGGCGGGCGGCTGCTGTTCGCGATGGGCCGCGACCGGCGGTTGCCGCACGTGTTGGCGCGTACGGACGCGGGGGTGCCGCGGGTGGCGCTGCTGGTGTCGGCGACGGTGACGATGATCGCCGCGGTGTGGGCGGCGCGGCGGGACGACGGGCTGGACCATCTGGTGTCGGTCGTGGACGTGGGCGCGCTGACGGCGTTCGTGCTGTTGCACGCGAGCGTGATCGGCTGGTTCGCGGTGCGGCGCATGGAGGGGCCGCCGCACTGGTTCCGGCATGTGGTGGCGCCGTTGCTGGGCGCCGCGATCCTGATCGCGGTGATCGTGGAGGCGTCGCCGGCGGCGCAGGTGGTGGGCGTGATCTGGCTGGGTGTCGGCCTGGTGGTGCTGGCGGTGCAGGGGCCGCGGCGGGGTGTGTGACGGGGCGGGGCTCGGCGGGGCGGGCGTGGGGTGCCGGCGGGCGTAGTGCCGTACGACGCCGTGCCGATCGACGCCGCGCCGTGCCGGTCGGCGCCGTACCGGCGGGGTGGGCGACGGGGTACGGAGGATGCGGGGGTACGAGAGTGGGGCGGTGCGCGCGCGGGGACGGGCCGCACGGGGCGGCCGCACGGCACGCGGCCCGTCTGTCCGACCTCCCCGTTACGCTCGGCTCATGGGTCTGAACACGTCCGCGGAAGCGCCGCTGCCCGTCGGGGAGGTCTCCCGGCTCATCGGGGGGTGGATCGACCGGCTGGGGGCGATCTGGGTCGAGGGGCAGATCACGCAGTTGTCGCGGCGGCCGGGGGCCGGCGTCGTGTTCCTGACGCTGCGGGATCCCTCGTACGACATCTCGATCAACGTCACCTGTTACCGGCAGGTCTTCGACGCCGTCGCCGACGTCGTCTCGGAGGGCGCCCGGGTCGTGGTGCACGCGAAGCCGGAGTGGTACGCGCCGCGCGGGCAGCTGTCGCTGCGGGCGGTGGAGATCAAGCCGGTCGGGATCGGCGAGCTGCTGGCCCGGCTGGAGCAGCTGAAGCGGAGCCTGGGCGCGGAGGGGCTGTTCGCCCTGGACCGGAAGAAGCCGCTGCCGTTCCTGCCGCAGTTGGTGGGTCTGGTGGTCGGGCGGGCCTCGGCGGCCGAGCGGGACGTGCTGGAGAACGCGCGGCGGCGCTGGCCCGCCGTGCGCTTCGAGGTGCGGAACGTGGCGGTGCAGGGCGTGAAGGCCGTCCCCCAGGTGGTGGCGGCGGTGCGGGAGCTGGACGCGCACGAGGGCGTGGACGTGATCATCGTGGCGCGGGGCGGTGGCAGCGTCGAGGATCTGCTGCCGTTCTCGGACGAGCAGCTGGTCCGGGCGGTGGCCGAGTGCCGTACGCCGGTGGTGTCGGCGATCGGGCACGAACCGGACTCGCCGCTGCTGGACCTGGTCGCGGACCTGCGGGCGTCGACGCCGACGGACGCCGCCAAGAAGGTGGTGCCGGACGTGGGCGAGGAGCTGGACCGGGTGCAGGGCCTGCGGGACCGGGCGCTGCGGTCCCTGCGGGGGCTGCTGGACCGGGAGGAGCGGGGGCTCGCGCACGCGCTGGCGCGGCCGGTGATGGAGCACCCGCAGCGGATGGTGGAGGTCCGCGAGGACGAGGTCGGGGCGCTGCTCGCGCGGGGCCGGCGGACCTTCGGGCATCTGCTGGACCGGGCCGAGTCGGAGTTGTCGCACACGCGGGCCCGGGTCCGTGCGCTGTCGCCGGCGGCGACGATGGAGCGGGGGTACGCGGTGCTGCAGCGGGCGGACGGGTCGGTGGTCCGGGACCCGGCGGAGGTGGCGGTGGACGAGGAGCTGCGGGCCCGGGTGGCCGCGGGCGAGTTCTCGGTGCGCCGGACGGCACCCTGAGCCGGCCGGAGCGCTCCGTGCGGCGCCCGGAGCGCGTACGCGGGCGACCGGAGCGTTTCCCGACGCGGCCGGAACGTTTCCCGACGCGACCGGAACGCCCTCGTCGGCAGCCGGACCGCACCCGTCCGCCGACGGCGTGCATCCGGACCGGCGGGACCGCATCCGGCCCCGGCCGGAGCGCACCCGGACCCGATCCGGAGCGCACCCCGGCCCGATCCGGAGCGCACCTGCCTCGGCCGGACCATGCTCGAAGGCACCCGGACCGCCTCCCGACGCGGCCGGACCGCCTCAGGGCCTGGGGGACGGCACGCCGGCTCAACCGGACCGCATCCGGGCTCAAGGGGGGACGGCACTCCGGCTCGACCAGATGTCGTCCAGGCTCGACGGGATACCGTGCCGGGCCCGACGGGATCCCGTCCCGGGCACGGCTGGATGCCGTCCGAGCGAGCCCGGATGCCGTCCGGCTCGACCGGACCGCACCCCCGCTCGCTCCGGCTCGACCGGATGTCGTCCGGCCTCCCCCGGACCGGCCCCGGCCGCTCCGAACCGGCCGCTCCGGACCGGCCCCGCCCTCCCCGGAGGGTCAGAGAAGTGTCGGGAAGTACAGAAGAACGTCAAGGATCTGACAGACAAGGGTGGTTGGCATGGTGGCACGTACGGGCGCGGAAGAGACTGCACTCGGCTACGAACAGGCGCGCGACGAGCTCATCGAGGTCGTGCGGCGGCTGGAGGCGGGCGGTACGACGCTGGAGGAGTCCCTGGCGCTCTGGGAGCGTGGCGAGGAGCTGGCGAAGGTGTGCCGGCATTGGCTGGAGGGGGCTCGCGCCCGTCTGGACGCCTCGCTCGCCGCGGAGCGGCCGGAGGGGTCCCCGGCGGGTGCCGACGGCTCCGGGGACGAGTAGGCATCGGTCGCGGAGGCGTCGATGTAGACTCGACCTGTGAAGCGGATCACTATCCGGATAGGATTGTTGAAGTTTCACCTACCTTGGGCGTACTGTCGAGCCATAGCCCCGTACACCCCGGAAGGTACGCAGCATGTCTCTCGCCCTTGACCCCACCGCCCAGGACCTCCTCTTCCGTGAGGCCCGCACCGCCAACACGTTCACCGACGAGCCGGTGACCGAGGAGCAGGTCCAGGCGATCTACGACCTGGTCAAGTACGGCCCCACCGCCTTCAACCAGACGCCGCTGCGCATCACGCTGGTCCGCTCCCCCGAGGCCCGCGAGCGCCTGGTGAAGCACATGTCCGAGGGCAACCAGCCCAAGACCGCCGCCGCCCCGCTGGTCGCGATCCTCTCCGCGGACAACGAGTTCCACGAGGAGCTCCCGGCCCTGATGCCGCACTTCCCGCAGGCCAAGGACCTCTTCTTCTCCGAGCGTCCGGTCCGCGAGCAGTCCGCTCTGCTGAACGGCGCCCTGCAGGCCGCGTACTTCATCATCGGCGTCCGCGCCGCCGGCCTGGCCGCCGGCCCGATGACCGGTCTCGACTTCGCCGGTGTCCAGAAGGAGTTCCTGGACGCCGACCACAGCCCGCTGATGGTCATCAACATCGGCAAGCCGGGCGAGGACGCCTCCCCGTTCCCGCGCCAGCCGCGCCTCGCCATCGAGGACGTCATCACCACCGTCTGATCCCTTCGGATCCGGACAACGAGAACCCCCCGGGCGCCCAGCGCCCGGGGGGTTCTCTTCGTATGTCCGCTGTCCGCCGTCCGCTGTCCGCGTCCGGTACCGGCGCGGCTATGCCTTCTTGCCCTGCAACGCGCCCGCCATCTGCGCGAGGCGGTCGAACGACGCGGTGCCGGTCACGACGGTCGTCGCGCCGTTCTCGGTCCGCACCAGGGCGTCGTACCGCGGGCCCTCCCAGCGCTGCCAGACCTTCCCGGCGACCGTCTGCGTCCTGCCGGAGTTCTTCGCCTGCTGCGTGACGTCGGGCACGTACTTGCGCGCCTCCTCGGTCGACTGGTGGATCGCCACGTACTGGGTGTCCGGGTCCAGGAAGCCGAGCTGCCACGCGTCGTGGTTCTCCCGCTTGTACGAAACGACCGTCGCGCGCCAGTCGTCACCGAGGCCCTGGGGGGCCAGCACCGGGTACGGCGCCGCCCGCTGGGCCGTCAGGAGCTCGACCCGGTAGTCCTTCGTCGGGACCGGGTCCGCCTTGTCGTCGTGCGGGATGAAGAGATACATCACGCCCGCCGCGACCATGATCACCCCGAGGGACTGGAACATCCCTCGTACCGTCTGCCTGCCTCGCATACCTGCCACGCCCCCCATGGTCGCATCATGGTGTTGTGCTCATACGTGGGCCCCTCTGCTCATTTTGTCGACCTGACGATAGAGTCGCAGCACCCTCTTTTATCCGGCCGTCGCCGTACAGAAAGGTGCGCTCCGATGACCGAGCACCACCTCCCGCCCGAACTGGAGGTCTCTCCCGAGGCCCCCGACCGCAACCTCGCCCTCGAACTGGTCCGTGTCACCGAGGCGGCCGCCATGGCCGCCGGCCGCTGGGTCGGCCGCGGTGACAAGATCGGCGCGGACGGCGCCGCGGTGAACGCCATGCGGACCCTGATCTCCACCGTCTCGATGAACGGCGTCGTCGTCATCGGCGAGGGCGAGAAGGACGAAGCCCCGATGCTGTTCAACGGCGAGCGGGTCGGCGACGGCACCGGCGCCGAGGTCGACATCGCGGTCGACCCGATCGACGGCACCACCCTGAACGCCAAGGGCATGCCGAACGCCATCGCCGTGCTGGCCGCCGCCGACCGCGGCACCATGTTCGACCCGTCCGCGGTCTTCTACATGGACAAGCTGGTCACCGGCCCCGAGGCCGCCGACTTCGTCGACATCAACGCCCCCGTCTCGGTCAACATCCGCCGGGTCGCCAAGGCCAAGAACTCCTCCCCCGAGGACATCACGGTCGTCATCCTGGACCGCCCGCGGCACGAGGGCATCGTCAAGGAGATCCGCGAGACCGGCGCCCGGATCAAGTTCATCTCGGACGGCGACGTCGCCGGTTCGATCATGGCCGTCCGCGAGGGCACCGGCGTCGACATGCTCATGGGCATCGGCGGCACCCCCGAGGGCATCATCTCCGCCTGCGCCATAAAGTGCCTCGGCGGCGTCATCCAGGGCAAGCTGTGGCCCAAGGACGAGGCCGAGCGCCAGAAGGCCCTCGACGCCGGCCACGACCTGGACCGGGTGCTCTCCACGAACGACCTGGTCTCCGGCGAGAACGTCTTCTTCGTCGCCACCGGCATCACCGACGGCGAGATCCTGCGCGGGGTGCGCTACCGCGCCGAGACGGCGACCACCCAGTCGCTCGTCATGCGCTCGAAGTCCGGCACGATCCGCCAGATCGACTCCACGCACCGGCTCTCGAAGCTGCGCGCGTACAGCAAGATCGACTTCGACCGCGCGAAGTAGCACGCGGCCGGACGGCCGCCGGCCGCGACGGCCGACGCGACGACGGTACGAAGAGGGGCGCCCCCATGTGCGGTGGGGGCGCCCCTTCCCGTACGGGCGACGGACCCGTCAGCCGGCCTGCGCGATGCCCTCGGTGGCGGCCTTCCTGAGCTCGACCTCGCGGCGGCGGCGCCGGGCGAGGACGACACGGCGCTCGGCGGCGGTGAGCCCGCCCCACACCCCGTACGGCTCGGGCTGGAGCAGTGCGTGCTCGCGGCACGCGACCATCACGGGACAGCGGGCGCAGACCCGCTTGGCGGCCTCCTCGCGGGAGAGCCGGGCGGCGGTGGGTTCCTTGGACGGGGCGAAGAACAGTCCCGCCTCGTCCCGGCGGCACACCGCCTCCGCGTGCCAGGGGCCGGCCTCGTCCTCCCGAGCGGGGACCCGCTGGGACGGCACGGCGGCGACCTGGAGGGGCTGATGCGGCATGGGCAGCACGGTCTACTCCTGACGACGGCTTCGCGAGCGAGCGACGATGCACCAGCCCTACCCGCTGTGCGCGTGCCTATGCACTGCGTGCCCCCGAGTTCCGCAGCGCGGACACCGGGCGACGAATTCCGGTCACCCGGGATCGCGGCACGGGGGAACCTGCGGAAGCCCTGAGACCGTCGAGGAACGGAAGGCCCGCGGAAGCCCCGCGAAAGCCCGGCGGAAGCCCCGCGAAAGCCCGGCGGAAGCCCCGCGAAAGCCCGGCGGAAGCCCCGAGACCGCCTCGGAGCGGAACCCGGTCAGCAGCCGTCGAGGGCCGCCCGCGTCAGCCGCCGGGGACCCTCGTCGTCAGCCGCCGGGGACCCCCGCGTCCAGCCGTCAGGGCCCCCGTCGTCAGCCCTCGTGAACCCCCGCCGTCAGCCGTCGAGGTGCTTGCGCAGCTTGTCCTGGACGCGGCTCTGCAGGTCGGTGATCCACTTGCCGCGCTTGGGCTTGGCCTCGACGTTGCCGAAGACGGCGTAGCCGTTGACGACCACGAGGGGGGCCTGCGGGTCGACGCTCTCCAGGGTCACGACCTCGAAGTTGCCGAAGATGCCGGTGCCGCTGCCGCGCAGGCTGATGTTCTCCGGGACGCGGACCTCCACGTTGCCGAAGATCGAGGTGGCGTTGATGGTGGTGAGGCGCTGGGCGAAGATCGCCTCGGTCAGGTCGATCTCGATGTTGCCGAAGAGCGAGAAGGCGTTGGTCTTGCGGCCGACCCGCCAGCGGCCCTTGCGGGTGGTGCTGGAGAAGACCGCGATCAGGTTGTCGGCGGGGCCGTCCGTCTCCTCGGGGCCGTACAGCGGGGCGGCGGCCGGCGCGGACCCGGACCGGGCCGCGGGCAGGTCGCGCACCAGTGGCTCCAGCTCGCCCACGGTCTTGGCGCGGTAGACGGAGTCGATGCGGTCCGAGTGCTCCTCGGCGTCGATCCGTCCCTCGGCGAGGGCGTCCCTGAGGATGTCCGCGATCCGGTCCCGGTCGGCGTCCGAGGCCCGCAGCGACCCTTCCGGATCCGCGTAGGCGGGCCGGGGCGCGGGGGCGGGCTCGGCGGGAGCGACCGGCTGCTGGGGCTGCTTTTCGAGGTCCACGGCCTCAGCCTAGCGAAACGCGATAGATCGCGACCAGGGGAGGGAGCCGTGTCCTGTGGACAAGGCGCCCCGAGGGTCCGGAACGCGCCATCGTGGAGTGGTCCGGGCGGCTAGTGAGCCTTACCTCACAGGATCCGCGCCGCGCCCGCGTCATACGCTGGAGGGCGCGCCGCCAACGGAGGCGGCGCAGCTGTCTGCCGAGTGAGGAATGGCCGCCGTCATGCCTGAGTTTGCGTACTCCGATCTGCTCCCCCTGGGAGAGGACACCACGCCCTACCGCCTGGTGACCGCCGACGGTGTCTCCACCTTCGAGGCCGACGGCCGTACGTTCCTCAAGGTCGAGCCGGAGGCCCTGCGCCGGCTGGCCGCCGAGGCCGTCCACGACATCCAGCACTTCCTGCGCCCGGCCCACCTGGCCCAGCTGCGGAAGATCATCGACGACCCGGAGGCGTCGGGCAACGACAAGTTCGTCGCGCTCGACCTCCTGAAGAACGCGAACATCGCCGCCGCGGGTGTCCTGCCCATGTGCCAGGACACCGGCACCGCGATCGTGATGGGCAAGCGCGGCCAGAACGTCCTGACCTCGGGCCGTGACGAGGAGGCGCTGTCCAAGGGCGTCTTCGACGCGTACACCAAGCTGAACCTGCGCTACTCGCAGATGGCCCCGGTGACCATGTGGGAGGAGAAGAACACCGGCTCGAACCTGCCCGCGCAGATCGAGCTGTACGCGACCGACGGCGGCGCGTACAAGTTCCTCTTCATGGCCAAGGGCGGCGGCTCCGCCAACAAGTCCTTCCTCTACCAGGAGACGAAGGCCGTCCTCAACGAGGCGAGCATGATGAAGTTCCTGGAGGAGAAGATCCGTTCGCTCGGTACGGCCGCCTGCCCGCCGTACCACCTGGCGATCGTGGTCGGCGGCACGAGCGCCGAGTTCGCGCTGAAGACGGCCAAGTACGCCTCCGCGCACTACCTGGACGAGCTGCCCACCGAGGGCGACGCCGCCACGGGCCACGGTTTCCGGGACAAGGAGCTGGAGGAGAAGGTCTTCGAGCTGACGCAGAAGATCGGCATCGGCGCGCAGTTCGGCGGCAAGTACTTCTGCCACGACGTGCGCGTGGTCCGGCTCCCCCGGCACGGCGCCTCGCTGCCCGTCGCCATCGCCGTGTCCTGCTCGGCCGACCGCCAGGCGGTCGCGAAGATCACCGCCGAGGGCGTCTTCCTGGAGCAGCTGGAGACCGACCCGGCGCGCTTCCTGCCGGAGACGACCGACGAGCACCTCTCCGAGGAGAGCGACGTCGTCACGATCGACCTGAACCAGCCGATGGACGAGATCCTCGCCGAGCTGACCAAGTACCCGGTGAAGACCCGCCTCTCGCTGAACGGCCCGCTGGTCGTGGCGCGCGACATCGCGCACGCCAAGATCAAGGAGCGGCTCGACGCGGGCGAGGAGATGCCGCAGTACCTGAAGGACCACCCGGTGTACTACGCGGGCCCGGCGAAGACCCCCGAGGGCTACGCCTCCGGCTCCTTCGGTCCGACGACGGCCGGCCGGATGGACTCGTACGTGGAGCAGTTCCAGGCGGCGGGCGGCTCGAAGGTCATGCTGGCCAAGGGCAACCGGAGCAAGCAGGTCACGGACGCGTGCGGCGCGCACGGCGGCTTCTACCTGGGCTCGATCGGCGGCCCGGCGGCGCGGCTCGCGCAGGACTGCATCAAGAAGGTCGAGGTCGTCGAGTACGAGGAGCTCGGCATGGAGGCGGTCTGGAAGATCGAGGTCGAGGACTTCCCGGCGTTCATCGTGGTGGACGACAAGGGCAACGACTTCTTCCAGAACCCGGCGCCGGAGCCGACCTTCACGCACATCCCGGTGCGCGGCCCGGGTCTCGGCTGACCTCCGCGCCTCCCCCGGCACGGCACGGCGCCCCTCGGTCCTGGAGGACCGGGGGGCGTCGTCGTTCCCGGGGGGGGGCTGCCGCGGGTCCCTCGTCGGTCTCCGCTCAGAAAGTGGCTACCGACCGGTAGCCCTGGCGTCACTTACTGGTCAGTATTGGCCGCGAGCATGTCAACCATTGAGCCGGTCGACCCCTCGGGAGCCCCCATGCCCTCCGCCAAGACCACGGCCTCGGCCACCGCCGCCGTCGCCCTGACCACCGCCTTCCTCGTCGTCGGCGTCGCGCCCGCCGCCTCCGCGGCGGACCCGGACACCCACCTGACGTCGACCGCCGCCGTCAAGCACGTCGACTACACGACCTGGCGCCGCGACGTGGCCGCCGTGGTGGCCGAGGCGCGCCCCTACATCGAGGAGCGGACCGCGGACGCCGGCCGCGAGAAGCAGGCGATCGTCCTCGACATCGACAACTCCTCCCTGGAGACGGACTTCCACCCCTTCTGGGAGCTGCCGACCCCCGCGATCGCCGACGTCCGGGCGCTGGTCCGGGACGCCCACGAGCGGGGGGTCGCCGTCTTCTTCGTGACGGCCCGGCCGGGCATCGTCCAGTCCCTCACCGACTGGAACCTGAAGCGGGCCGGCTACCCGGTCGACGGGCTGTACGTGCGGTCCCTGCCCGATCTGTTCGCCGAGGTCAGCGCGTACAAGACGGAGAAGCGCGCGGAGATCGAGGCGAAGGGCTACACGATCATCGCGAACATCGGCAACAACACGACCGACCTGGTCGGCGGCCACGCCGAGCGCACGTTCAAGCTGCCGGACTACGGCGGCAAGTTGTCCTAGCGGGCGTCCCGCCGCCGGGCGGGCCTCAGCGGGTGGCGACGTGGAAGTCCATCTTCGACCAGTCGCCGTCCGGGGTGGAGCGGACCCAGCCGCGCGCGTTCTTGAAGTCGCCGGTGCCACCGGTGATCGCGATGTCCAGGGCGGGCGGCGCCTGGTCGTTGGGGTCGACGGCGGCGAGGGTCTGCAGCGCGAGCGTCCCGCCGGGGCCGCCGTTCAGCACGACGGTGCCCACGCACTGGAGGTCCATCGGGTCCCCGGTGCGCACCACGGCGCAGACGACGCCGTCCCGGCCGACCTTGTCGCCGCCGTCGTCCTTGGTCTTGTAGAGGTCGTCGGCGAAGGCCATGGTGTCCCCCACCTTGGGCGCCGGCATGCTCGCGCCCGGAGACGGCCCGGCGACCTGCTTGGCGTACAGGGTGAACTCGAAGCCGTCGACGGTGTCGGCCGAGGCCGGGGCGACCGGACCGAGGGCGAGGACGGCGACCGTGCAGACGCCGAGCGCGCCCATCCTCCTGGAGCTGCGGATCATGTGCTGCCTCCCGCGAGGTGGCTGTTCTCCCCGAGCCCGCTTCACATTGTCCGACGGACGCCACGGATTCGCCCACTCGGGCGAAACGCGCGGGGCCCCGGCCACCCCTCTCGGTGGCCGGGGCCCTGCTCGCGTACGCGCGGGTCGGACGGGCTCGGGTCGGACGAGGCCCCGGCCGGAACGAGCGCGGGTCAAACGAAGCGCCGGTCAGACGAAGCGCTGGTTGGCCGAGCCGGTGCAGTTCTGCAGCCGGATCGCCTCCTTCGCCGCGCCCTGGGTCAGGCACAGGCCGGTCGCCGCGGCCGGGCGCACGGTGTCGCCGTCACGGACGAACTTCTGGTTGGCGCCGCCGTGGCAGTTCCACACGATGAGCGCGGCGCCGGCCGAGTAGTTCGCGCCGGGGACGTCCAGGCAGCGGTCCTGGGTGAGCCCGGTGTGGACGGTGCGGCGGGCGGAGTCGTACCACCAGGTCTGGTTCTTGCCGCCGTGGCAGTCCCAGCCGAGCACCGCGGTGCCGTTGGCCGACTCGGACGCGTTGACGTCCAGGCAGTTGCCGGTGGCCGCGTTGGTCAGCGGCTTGTACGCGTCGTCCCAGGCCAGCGGGAAGAGCGTCGGGGTGCCGCTGGAGTCGACGTCCGCGCAGCTCGCCTCGCGCAGGCCGGAGCCGTAGATCTGGGTCAGGCAGGACGCGAAGGCGCCGTGGCCCCGGTAGTTGGGGTGGAAGGACTGGCGGACGGAGTTCTCGTCCGGGGTGCCGGGCTTGGAGAGGTCGATGTAGAGGCCCCGGGCCCAGGTGTCCTCCATGCAGACCTCATGGCCGTGGAAGAGCCGCGAGTTGTCCAGGAAGACGGCGCCGGTGTCGGCCGCGGCCTTGCGCATGCCGCGCTCGAAGGCCGGGACGGCGGTGTTGCGGCCCCACTTGGTGTCGGAGTCGTAGCCGAGGCCGCCGCAGGCCAGCTTGCCGGGGAAGTTCGGGTTGTCGCCGAAGTCCGGTCCGATGGGGCTCGGGTAGCCCATCAGGACCAGCTTGTAGTCGGCGTCTGCGTACCCGGCGTCGCGCATGACGGTCCGCAGGTCGCGGACGGTCTGCTCGACCTTGGGGACGAGCCCGTCGACACGGGACTGCCAGCCGGGGGCGTACTTGGGCTCGCAGGCGCCCTGGAGGAGCAGATAGCGCTGGACGCAGTCGGTCATGACGGGGCCGAACTGGAGGTCGTCGTTGGCTCCGGCGACCAGGAGCACCATCTTGATGCGGGTGTTGCGCGCCTTGACGGCCAGGTTGTCGCTCTGGACGAGCTCGTCCGCGTACTGCTTCGCGCCGCCGATGCGGATGTTGCCGGTGTACGCGCCGGAGCAGGCCACGTTGAACGTGAGGTCCGCGGGGATCCCGGTGCGGTGGATGGCGGCGTCGGGCGAGCGGTGGCACCAGTTGCTGGGGCCGTTGGTCGGCGACTCGTAGTTGCCGACGCCCTCGCCGGAGATCTCGCTGTCGCCGAGGGAGATGAGACCGGACTTGCGCTGGGCGAGCGGGCGCTCCTCCGGGCTGCCGTAGATCTTCGTCGCCTCGGCGGCCCGGACGGCCTCCAGCTCCGGCGGGAGCGGTACGGAGGCGATCTGGACCGTGTTGGCCGTGTTACTCGTATTGCTCGTGTTGCTCGTGTCGGCCGCGCCGGCGGGCGTGGCGGCCGTCATGCTGCCGAGGGCCGCCGCCGCAGCGGCGACGGCCGCGATCGGCCAGCGGAGTCTGTACCTGGTGCGCCTCATTGCGCCTCCTGGAAGTGGGGTTACCCACGGTTTTTACTGGCCGGTAAGCGTCTTGGGAATACGTCGAACAAGACAAGTGCTCATGTTTTTCGCGGGGGTTCGGGAGGTCACCCCCGACCAGCGCAGCCAGGAGGATGACGAAGATGAACGACGAAGCCGGTTACCGGATCGAGCACGACTCCATGGGCGAGGTCCGCGTCCCCGCCCACGCGAAGTGGCGGGCCCAGACCCAGCGCGCGGTGGAGAACTTCCCGGTCAGCGGCCAGCGGCTGGAGCGCGCCCACATCGCGGCGCTGGCCCGGATCAAGGCCGCCGCCGCCAAGGTCAACGCCGAACTCGGCGTGCTCGACCAGGAGGTCGCGGAGGCGATCCAGGAGGCGGCGGAGGAGGTCGCCGAGGGGCGCTGGGACGAGCAGTTCCCCGTGGACGTCTTCCAGACCGGCTCCGGCACCTCGTCGAACATGAACACCAACGAGGTGCTCGCCACCCTCGCCGGCGAGCGCCTGCCGGAGGGCCGGGAGGTGCACCCCAACGACCACGTCAACGCCTCGCAGTCCTCCAACGACGTCTTCCCGTCCTCGATCCACATCGCCGCCACCGCCGCCGTCACCCACGACCTGATCCCGGCACTCGCCCGTCTGGCGGAGTCCCTGGAGCGGAAATCGGCCGAATTCGCGGAGGTCGTGAAGTCCGGCCGCACCCATCTCATGGACGCCACCCCGGTGACCCTGGGCCAGGAGTTCGGCGGCTACGCGGCCCAGGTGAGGTACGGCGTGGAGCGGCTGCGCTCCGCACTCCCCCGGCTCGCCGAACTCCCCCTGGGCGGCACGGCCGTGGGCACCGGCATCAACACCCCGCCCGGCTTCTCGGCCGCCGTCATCGCCGAGGTCGCCCGGGCCACCGGACTGCCGCTCACCGAGGCCCGCGACCACTTCGAGGCCCAGGGCGCACGGGACGGCCTGGTGGAGACGTCCGGCCAGCTCAGGACCATCGCGGTCTCCCTCACGAAGATCGCCAACGATCTGCGCTGGATGTCCTCGGGACCGCGTACCGGGCTCGCCGAGATCAACCTGCCGGACCTCCAGCCCGGCTCGTCGATCATGCCGGGCAAGGTGAACCCGGTGATCCCCGAGGCGGTCCTGATGGTCGCCGCCCAGGTGACCGGAAACGACACCACGGTGGCGGTCGCGGGCGCGGCCGGGAACTTCGAGCTCAACGTCATGCTCCCGGTGATGGCCAAGAACCTCCTGGAGTCGGTCCGGCTGCTCGCCAACGCCTCCCGGCTGCTCGCCGACCGCACCGTCGACGGCATCACCGCCAACGTGGAGCGGGCCCGCGAGTACGCCGAGTCCTCGCCGTCGGTGGTCACCCCGCTGAACAAGTACATCGGCTACGAGGAGGCCGCCAAGGTCGCCAAGAAGTCGCTGGCCGAGCGCAGGACCATCCGCGAAGTGGTCCTGGACTCCGGGTACGTGGAGCGGGGCGACCTCACCCTGGAGCAGCTCGACGAGGCCCTCGACGTCCTGCGCATGACCCGCCCCTGACCGCCCCTGACCCGCCCGCGGCTCGCCCCTGACCGTGCCCGAGCCGCCCCCGTACGGTCCCTGAGGCCCCCCGGCCCCGCCCCGGTGGGCCGCGGGGCCCGCCGCTGACCCGTTCTCGCCTACGGCCGGCCCTTCCGTGACCTTCGCCGCAGCGGTGCCGGGGGCGCGCCCCTAAGATCTGCGCATGACAGGATCCGGCCGCCCCCAGCACTGGGCGCCTGGGGATCACATCCTCTGGCGCTACCGCGACAACGGCACCGGCGACGTGCACATCTGCCGCCCGGTGACCGTCGTGCGGGACACCCCGGAGCTGCTCGCGGTGTGGATGGCGCCGGGCACCGAATGCGTCAAGCCGGTCCTGACCGACGGCACCCCCGTGCACGAGGAGCCGCTGGCCACCCGGTACACGGCGCCGCGCACCACCGTACGGGCGCACTGGTTCGGCACCGGCGTCCTCAAGCTGGCCGCGCCGAAGGAGCCGTGGTCCGTCTGGCTGTTCTGGGAGCGGGGCTGGCGCTTCCGCAGCTGGTACGTGAAC
Organism: Streptomyces sp. NPDC093111; assembly: GCF_040683955.1. Taxonomy (NCBI): domain Bacteria; kingdom Bacillati; phylum Actinomycetota; class Actinomycetes; order Kitasatosporales; family Streptomycetaceae; genus Streptomyces; species Streptomyces sp. NPDC093111. The sequence goes on from NZ_JBFBNW010000008.1 coordinate 17,057, forward strand.
CTGGAGGAGCCCCGGACCCGTTGGTCCGGCGGCGTCGACTCCGAGGACCACTTCCTCGACATCTCCGTCTACCCCGACCGCAGCTGGCTGTGGCGGGACGAGGACGAGTTCGCCCAGGCCCAGCGGGCCGGTCTGATGGACCCGGCGCAAGCCGCGCGCGTCAAGGCGGCGGGCCGTTCCGCCGTCGAACTGATCCGCTCCTGGGGAGCACCGTTCCGCGACGGCTGGGAGGACTGGCGCCCGGACCCCGCATGGCCCGTGCCCCCGCTGCCGGCCGACTGGGATCGCACCCCGGCGCACACGGTGCCATGAGACCCTTGATGCGCCCCCCGGGTGCAACCGTAGGATCGTCCTCCGCAAGCAGTCGATCATCGGCGTCCTACCCGCAGTACCGCCCGAAGCACCATCCGACGCCCCACCCGAACGGGACGTCAATCACTCAGCACGGCGCAGGAACTGACCACAAGTCATCCATGAGGTCCTCATGAGGGGGAGAGCAGTGCCCGACGTGCGCCCGGGTGTCCGCACCCCCTTCGCCACCCCTTCCCGCACGGCGTTCACATCCACCGCGCGCCGAGGGTTTAGCCCTGCCGAAGGCGCGGCATCGGCGAGAAGAGCGAGTGCAGCGCACCACCGGCCCGGACGGACGGAATCCCAGGCGTGACGGAGCATCCCACCTCCCACGAAGGCCGCAAGGCGATGGCCGCCCGGCCGCAGGAAAGCGCTCGCCCCCGTCAGGAGACGGCGGCGACGGCGGCGGCAGCGGCCGCCGTCGCGGTGCCCGCACCCTCCCCCGGCGGCGGCAGCGGCAACGGCGCGGACGGTGCCGCCGCGGCCCGGCGCGAGGGCGACCGGCTGCGGTTCGTGGGCGCCGCGACCCGGCGGATCGCGCGCGGCCTCGACCTGGACGAGATCGTCCTCGGTCTGTGCCGGGCGACCGTGCCGACCTTCTCCGACGCGATCCTCGTCTACCTCCGCGACCCGCTGCCGGTGGGCGACGAGCGCCCGGCGGAGCCCTTCGTGCTGCGGCTGCGCCGCACCGACCGGCTGCGCTTAACGGACCTGGAGGGCGAGGAGCTGGTCCTCGTCCCCGACCCGGACCCGACCCCCGCGGCCGAGCTGTGCGAGGTCCGCTCGGGCAGCGCGCTGGCCGAGGTGCTGCGCGGGGTGCGGCCGGTGCCCGGCGACTCCGCGGCGGCCCGGGCGGCGCTGCCGGAGCTCCTCGGTCCGGACCACCCGGTGCCCGGCGGGCACCGGGCCATACTCGCGCCGCTGCGCGGCCGGCGCCGCGTGATCGGCGCGGCCGTGTTCCTGCGCCGCCCCGAGCGCGGCGGCTTCGAGCCGAACGACCTGCTGGTGGCCGCCCAGCTGGCGACCCACACGGCGCTCGGCATCGACAAGGCCGTGCTGTACGGGCGTGAGGCGTACATCGCGGACGAGCTCCAGCGCACCATGCTGCCGGACTCGCTGCCGCAGCCGACCGGCGTACGCCTCGCCTCGCGCTACCTGCCGGCGGCCGAGACGGCCCGGGTGGGCGGCGACTGGTACGACGCGATCCCGCTGCCCGGCAGCCGGGTGGCGCTGGTCGTCGGCGACGTCATGGGCCACTCCATGACCTCGGCGGCGATCATGGGCCAGCTGCGCACGACGGCGCAGACCCTGGCCGGGCTTGACCTGCCCCCGCAGGAGGTGCTGCACCACCTGGACGAGCAGGCCCAGCGGCTCGGCGAGAACCGGATGGCCACCTGCATGTACGCGGTGTACGACCCGGTCTCGCACCGGATCACCATCGCCAACGCGGGCCACCCGCCGCCCATACTGCTGCACCTGGGCGGCCGGGCCGAGGTGCTCCGGGTGCCGCCGGGCGCGCCGATCGGCGTCGGCGGGGTGGACTTCGAGGCGGTGGAGCTGGACGCGCCGGCCGGGGCCACGCTGCTGCTGTACACGGACGGCCTGGTGGAGTCCCGGCTGCGGGACGTGTGGACCGGGATCGAGCAGCTGCGGGAGCGGCTCGCGGCGACCGCCCAGCTCACCGGCCCCGACCACTCGCCTCCGTTGGAGGCGCTCTGCGACGACGTGCTCGACATGCTGGGTCCGGGCGACCGGGACGACGACATCGCGCTGCTCGCGGCCCGCTTCGACGGGATCGCGCCGAGCGACGTGGCGTACTGGTTCCTGGAACCGGAGGACGCGGCCCCGGGCCGGGCCCGGCGGCTCGCCCGGCGGGCCCTGGAGCGCTGGGGTCTGGAGGAGCTCTCGGACTCGGTGGAGCTGCTCATCAGCGAGGTGGTGACCAACGCGGTGCGGTACGCGGAGCGTCCGGTGACGCTGCGCCTGCTCCGTACCGACGTGCTGCGCTGCGAGGTGGGCGACGACTCGCCGCAGCTGCCCCGGCAGCGGCGGGCCCGGGACACCGACGAGGGCGGGCGCGGCCTGTTCCTGGTGAACCGGCTGGCCCGGCGGTGGGGCGCGACCCGGCTCTCCGGCGGCAAGGTGGTCTGGTTCGAGCTGGCCACGCGCTGACCCGGCGCGCGGAGACGGTACGAGAAAGGCGACGGCCGGGCCCCTGTGCGGGGGGCCCGGCCGTCGCCTTGTCTCACTGGCCCGGTCGGCCGTCGGAGGCTCCGTTGCCGTCCGGCGGCGGCTCGGTCGTCGGCTCGTCCGTCTTCGTCGGCGGCGGCGTGGGCGGCGTCGTGGCCGTCGAGGTGGGCGGCTGGGTCGGCGTGGTGGCGGTGGACGTCGGCGGCTGGGTCGGCGTGGTGGCCTCGTCGCTGGGCGTCGTGGTCGGCGTGGGCGACCCGGTGGCCGTCTCGGTCGGCGTCGGCGCGGTGCCGTCGCCGCCGGAGGTGCCGTCGGTCTTCAGGTCGAAGGAGGCGTCGGAGCCGCCGCCGAGCGCGTCGGTGGTGTAGGCGCCCCAGATCTGCGCGGGGGTGCGGCCACCGTTGGCGCGGCCCGGGTTGATGGTGTCGGTCAGGGTGACCTGGTTGCCCTTGGCGTCCTCGCCGAACAGGCCGACGGCGGTGACCAGCTCGGGGGTGTAGCCGACGAACCAGGCCGAGCGGTTGTTCTCGGAGGTGCCGGTCTTGCCGGCCGCGGCGTAGTCGCCGGCGGCGCGGAAGCCGGAGCCGGACCGGACGACGCCCTGCATGGCCTTGGTGGTGGTGTCGGCGGCCTCGCGGCTGATCACCCGGTCACCGATGGACTTCACGGGTTCGGCCGTGCGGTCCTTGTGCTCGGCGGACTTCACGAGGGTCGGGGTGACCTTGACGCCGTGGTTGTCGAGGGTGGCGTAGGCGCCGGCCATGTCCATGGTGGAGGCGCCCATGACGCCGAGCGACATCGACGGGGTGGCGCCGAAGTCGACGCCGTCCTTCATGCCGAGGCCGATCGCGGTCTGCTTGGCCTTGGTGGGGCCGACGTCGACGATCATCTGGGCGTAGACCGAGTTGATCGAGCTGTTGGTGGCCTTCTGGACGCTGACCGGGCCGTAGCTCTGGTTGTCCTCGTTCTCCGGGTTGAACGGGATGGAGCTGCCGACCACCGCGCGCTTGCTGGTGCCGTCGTAGATCGTGCCGAGGCCGATCTTGCGCCCGTCCTGGGTCACGGCGTCGTTGTCGAGCGCGGAGGCCAGCACGAGCGGCTTGAAGGTCGAGGCGGGCTGGTAGTCGCGCCGGGTGGCGTTGTTCGTCCAGTGCTCGGTGGCGCCGATGCCGCCGTAGAGGGCGACGACCGCGCCGGTCTTCGGGTCGACGGAGGTGGCGCCGGCCTGGACGCTCGCCTGCTTCTTGCTGTCCTTGCGGTCCAGCTTGTCCTCGAGCTGCTTGTCGACGGCCCGGACGAGCGCCTTCTGCTTCTTCTCGTCGATGTTGAGGGTGATCGTCCAGCCGCCGGCCTTCAGGTCCTCCTCGCTGACGCCCTGGCGCATCAGCTCCTGGTTGGCGGCCTCGACGATGTAGCCGCTCTGGCCGCTCATGCCCTTGGGGGCCTTGGGCTTCTGCGGGACGGGGAACTTCATGCCGGCGCGCTTGCCGGAGTCGAGCCAGCCCTCCTCGACCATGTTGTCGAGGACGTAGTTCCAGCGCTGCTCGACGAGCTTGCGGCCCTCGGTGCTCGCGGAGGTCCAGTCGTACTGGCTGGGGGCCTGGAGCAGGGAGGCGAGGTAGGCGCCCTGGGCGGCGTTCAGCTTGGCTGCGTCGACGCCGTAGTACGCCTGGGCGGCGGCCTGGATGCCGTAGGCGTTGCGGCCGTAGTAGCTGGTGTTCATGTACCCGGCGAGGATCTCGGGCTTCTGCATGTTCTGGTCCACCTTGATGGCGATGACCATTTCCTTGAGCTTGCGGGTGGCCGTCTGGTCCTGGCTCAAGTAGTAGTTCTTCACGTACTGCTGGGTGATCGTCGAACCACCCTGCTTGCCCTTGCCGGTGAGGGTGTTCCACGCGGCGCGGACGGTGCCCTTGATGTCGACGCCGTTGTCCTTGTAGAAGGTCTTGTTCTCGGCGGCGACGAAGGCCCGCTGGACGTCCTGGGGGACCTTCTCCAGGCCGACGATCTCACGGTTGATCTTGCCCGTGCGGGCCATGACCTTGCCGTTGGAGTACTTGTAGACGTTGCTCTGCAGCGTCGCGTCGGCGTTGGCGGTCGGCACCGGGACCATCAGGTAGACCGCGTAGAAGGCGCCCATGACGAGCAGGCATCCCACGAAGAACGTGCCCAGGAGTTTCTTCCAGGTGAAGAGCCGACGTATGCGCCCGCCCTTCTTCGCCTGGTCCTTGCTCGTTCGGCCCATGTCTTCCGTCGCTCCGCTCGTCGTGGAATCAGCTCAGAAAGCTAACACCGCCCATGGAGACAAAGGCCGATCGATCCGTACTTTCCGGACGTGAGAATCAGCACCTGCTCCCGACGGAACCGACGCTCCAGAGCGCCGGATGGTTGTGTGCCGCCGGTCACAGTCCGCGCGCACCGGGGTGCGACCAGGGCTATACATCGTGCGTATACACGACATGTACAGTGGCGCCATGTCCATCGGTCACACCCTGCTGGGACTCCTGGAGTCCGGCCCGCGCCACGGCTACGACCTCAAGCGCGCCTTCGACGAGCGGTTCGGCCACGACCGGCCGCTGCACTACGGGCAGGTCTACTCGACCATGTCCCGGCTCCTGAAGAACGGTCTCGTCGAGGTCGACGGCATCGAGGCCGGCGGCGGCCCCGAGCGCAAGCGGTACGCCATCACCGAGGCAGGCATCACCGATGTCGCCGCCTGGCTGGCCACCCCCGAGAAGCCCGAGCCCTACCTCCAGTCGACGCTCTACACCAAGGTCGTCCTCGCCCTGCTCACCGGACGCGGGGCCGCCGAGCTCCTCGACGTCCAGCGCACCGAGCACCTGCGCCTGATGCGCGAGCTCACCCGGCGCAAGAAGGACGGCGACCTCGCGGACCAGCTGATCTGCGACCACGCCCTGTTCCACCTGGAAGCCGACCTGCGCTGGCTGGAACTGACCGCCGCCCGTCTCGACCGGCTCGCCGAGGAGGTCCGCCGATGACCGCCGAGCCGCTGCTGCGGGCGAGCGGGATCGACAAGGCGTACGGCCCGACGCCCGCGCTCGCCGGGGCCGACTTCACCCTGCGGGCCGGGGAGGTCGTCGCCGTGATGGGCCCCTCCGGCTCCGGCAAGTCCACCCTGCTGCACTGCCTCGCCGGCATCGTCCGCCCCGACGCCGGGACCATCCACTACGACGGGCGCGAGCTGACCGCCCTCAGCGACACCCGGCGCAGCGCCTTGCGCCGCGCCGACTTCGGCTTCGTCTTCCAGTTCGGCCAGCTGGTCCCCGAGCTCACCTGCGTCGAGAACGTCGCCCTGCCGCTGCGCCTGAACGGCGAGCGCCGCAGGAGCGCCGAGGAGAAGGCGCGCACCTGGCTGACCCGCCTGGAGGTCGAGGAGGTGGCCGGCAAGCGCCCCGGCGAGATATCCGGCGGCCAGGGCCAGCGGGTCGCCGTGGCCCGCGCCCTCGTCACCGCCCCGCGGGTGATCTTCGCCGACGAGCCGACCGGCGCGCTCGACTCGCTCAACGGCGAGCGGGTGATGCGGCTGCTCACCGACGCCTCCCGGGACACCGGTGCCGCCGTCGTCCTGGTCACCCACGAGGCCCGGGTCGCCGCCTACTCCGACCGCGAGGTCGTGGTCCGCGACGGCTCCGTACGGGACACGGAGTGGGCGGCATGAACCTGCGCACCTGGGCGCGCGACCTGGCGCTCGGCGCGCGCTTCGCCGTCACCGGCGGGCGCGGCGGCTGGATCCGTACGGCCCTGACGGCGACCGGCATCGGATGCGGCGTGGCCCTGCTGCTGGTCGCCGCCTCGCTGCCGAACATGCTCTTCCAGCGGGAGGTACGGGAGTCCGCCCGGGTGCCCGACGCGAGCTACGAGGTCGCCAAGCCGGGCCCCGACACCTTTCTGCACGTGGGCCACCGGACCGAGTACCGGGGCGAGGCCGTCACCGGCCTGCTCCTCCGGCCCGAGGGCGGGCGCCCCGCGCTGCCGCCCGGCGCCGCCGCGATGCCGGGCCCGGGCGAGATGCTGGTCTCGCCCGCCCTCGCCGACCTGCTCGGCTCCCCCGAGGGGGCGCTGCTGCGCGAGCGGATCCCGTACCGGACCGTCGGCACCCTGGGCGAGGCCGGACTGATCGGCCCGGCGGAGCTGCGGTACGTGGCCGGCAGCGCGACGCTGACCACGGACAACTACGACGGCCGCGGCAGGACCTACGGCTGGTCGGTGCCCGAGGAGCCGGCGAACGCCTTCCTGCTCCTGCTCGTCGTCATCGGCTGCGTGGTGCTGCTGCTGCCGGTGCTGGTCTTCATCGCCACCGCCGTCCGCTTCGGCGGCGAACAGCGCGACCGGCGCCTCGCGGCGCTGCGGCTGGTCGGCGCGGACAACGCGATGACCCGGCGGATCGCGGCCGGCGAGTCCCTCGCGGGCGCGCTGCTCGGCCTCGGCTTCGGCGCCGTCCTGTTCGCCGTAGCCCGGCAGTTCGCCGGCACGGTGAGGTTCTGGGACGTCAACGCCTTCCCGTCCGACGTGTCCCCGCTGCCGTGGCTGGCCGCGCTGGTCATCGGCGCGGTGCCGGTCGCCGCCGTCGCGGTCACCCTCTTCGCGCTGCGCGAGGTCGCGATCGAGCCGCTCGGCGTCGTCAGGACCGCCGTCCCGCGGCCCCGCCGCCTCGCCTGGCGGCTGGTCCTCGTGCTGGCCGGGGCGGCGCTCCTGGTGCCCTCCGTCTCGGGCGTGCGGATCGAGCAGACGCAGATCGACACGGTCTGGGTCGCCGGCGGCACCACCCTGTCCCTGATCGGGCTCACCACCCTGCTGCCCTGGCTGGTGGAAGCCCTGGTGAAGCGGCTGCACGGCGGTCCGGTCGCCTGGCAGCTGGCCGTGCGCCGGCTCCAGCTGAGCAGCAGCGCCGCCGCCCGCACGGTCAGCGGCATCGTCGTCGCGGCGACCGGGGCGATCGCCCTGCTGATGCTGTTCCAGGCGATGCAGAACGACTTCATGCGCCCCACCAACATGGACACCGCCCGGGCCCAGATCCAGACCAGGGTCCGCGCCCACGACGGCGACGCGGCGCGGCGGATGATCGACAAGCTGGCCGCGACGAAGGGCGTCACCGGGGTCACCGGGGTCATCGAGTCCAACCTGTGGCGGGCCGGACCGCCGCCCAAGGGCGAGGAGAGCGGCTCCATCACCTCGGTCTCCGTCGGCGACTGCGCCTCCCTGAAGGAGCTCGCCGTCCTGCCCTCCTGCGTGGACGGCGACGTGTTCATCGCCCTCGCGCACGGCAAGGAGGGCCCCGAGGACGCCTGGGTGACCGGGACCGCGAGGGCGGGTGCCCTGGTGGCCCTGCGCGAACGGCAGCCCAAGGGCGGACCGCCGCCCACCTGGCGCATCCCCGCCACCGCCCGCACGGTGGACGCGCGGCGCGACCCCATGGGCATGATGGCCTTCGGGGTGCTCGCCACTCCGAAGGCGATCGACGCCGCCCGGCTCGAATCCCCCGGGGTCAACGCGATGATCCGGGTCGATCCGGATGTGCCGGACGCGCCCGAGTACGTGCGCAACGCGGTCGCCGCACTCGATCCGTTGACCCGCGTCGACACCCTCCAGAACATGGAGCGCGACGCCCAGTACGCGAGCGTCCGCACCGGGATCCTGGTCGGCGCCACGCTGACCATGCTCCTCGTGGCGGCCTCGCTCCTGGTCACCACCCTGGAACAGCTGCGCGAACGCCGGCGGCTGCTGTCCTCGCTGGTCGCCTTCGGCACCCGGCGCAGCACGCTGGGCTGGTCGGTGCTGTGGCAGACGACCGTGCCGATCGTCCTCGGGCTCGCCCTCGCGGTGGTCGGCGGACTCGGCCTCGGCGCGGCCCTGCTGAAGATGATCGACAAGCAGGTCGAGGACTGGTGGATCTTCCTGCCGGTGGCCGGTGTCGGCGCGGCGCTGATCGCCGCGGTGACCCTGCTCAGCCTGCCGCTGCTGTGGCGCCTGATGCGGGCCGACGGGCTCCGGACGGAGTAGCCCGCGGGGTACGGGCGGGGCGCGGGGCCTCAGGTCTCCGCGCCCACCACCCGTACCGGAAGGCGTCGCATCGCCTCGCGCAGCGCGCCCGCCAGTTGTCCGAACTCGGACTGGCGGGCCGCGCCCGTGCGCATGGCGAGCGCGATCCGGCGGGACGGCGCCGGGGCGGCGAAGCAGCCGGTGTGCAGGGCCGTGTTGCGGGCCGTCTCGACCGTGACCGCGGTGCGCGGCAGCAGGGTCACGCCGAGCCCGCCCGCGACCAGCTGGACCAGCGTCGAGAGGCCGGCCGCGGTGGTGGTGACCGGCGCCCCCTCGGTGCGCCCGGCCTCGCGGCAGATGTCGAGGGCCTGGTCGCGCAGACAGTGCCCCTCGTCCAGGAGCAGCAGCTTGAGCTCCCTGAGCGCCTCGCGGGGGATGTCGGCGCGCCCGGCGAGCGGATGCCCCTCGGGGGCGACCAGGACGAAGTCCTCGTCGAACAGCGGGAGTTCGGTGACTCCGGGGGCACCCAGCGGCACCGCGAGCAGCAGCAGGTCGAGCCGTCCGGCGGCCAGCCCGTCGAGCAGCGAGGAGGTCTGCTCCTCGTGCACCTGGAGGTCGAGCTCCGGATAGCGGGTGTGGACCAGGCGCAGCACGGTCGGCAGCAGGTACGGCGCGACCGTCGGGATGACCCCGAGCCGCAGCACCCCCGTGAACGGGGCCTGGGCCGCCTCGGCCTCCTCCATCAGCTCGCCGACCGCGTCGAGCACGGCACCGGCCCGGACCGCGAGCCGCTCCCCCGCGGGCGAGAGCAGTACCTTGCGCGTCGTACGCTCGAGGAGCTGGACACCGAGTGCCTCTTCGAGAGCCGACACCGCGCCCGAGAGGGCGGGCTGGCTCATCCCGATGGCCGCCGCCGCGTCGCGGAAGTGGAGGTGCTCCGCGACCGCTGCGAAGGCTCTGAGCTGGGACAGGCTGGGTTGTTTCACGCGCCGGGCCGGAATCACTGATAACCACCTTCGATCAACTTGAGCCAGTCTAGCTATTTCACTGATCAATGCACTCCGTGCCATGCTGGGGATCCGTCCAACCCCTCACGGAAGACCTCAAAAGGGACCCTTCCGAACTGCAAGGAGAGCGCGTGCTCACTGTCGGTGACCAGTTCCCCACCTACGACCTGACCGCCTGCGTGTCGCTGGAGAGCGGCAAGGAGTTCGAGCAGATCGACCACAAGTCCTACGAGGGCAAGTGGCGCGTGGTGTTCTTCTGGCCGAAGGACTTCACCTTCGTCTGCCCCACCGAGATCGCCGCCTTCGGCAAGCTGAACGACGAGTTCGCCGACCGTGACGCCCAGATCCTCGGCGTCTCCGGCGACTCCGAGTTCGTGCACCACGCCTGGCGCAAGGACCACGCCGACCTGCGTGACCTGCCCTTCCCGATGCTCGCCGACTCGAAGCACGAGCTCATGAGCGACTGCGGCGTGCGCGGCGAGGACGGCTTCGCCCAGCGCGCCGTCTTCATCGTGGACCCGAACAACGAGATCCAGTTCACCATGGTGACGGCCGGCTCCGTGGGCCGTAACCCCAAGGAGGTCCTGCGGGTCCTGGACGCCCTGCAGACCGACGAGCTGTGCCCGTGCAACTGGAACAAGGGTGAGGACACCCTCGACGCCGGCGCGCTCCTGGCCGGTGAGTGAGCATGGCGCTCGATGAGCTGAAGGCCGCCGTCCCGGACTTCGCCAAGGACCTCAAGCTGAACCTCGGCTCGGTCATCGGCAACAGCGAGCTCCCGCAGCAGCAGCTGTGGGGCACGGTCCTCGCGTGCGCGATCGCCTCGCGTTCGCCGAAGGTGCTCAAGGAGCTGGAGCCCGAGGCCCAGGCCAACCTGAAGCCCGAGGCGTACCAGGCCGCGAAGTCGGCCGCCGCGATCATGGCGATGAACAACGTCTTCTACCGGACCCGGCACCTGCTGTCGGACCCGGAGTACGGGACGATGCGCGCCGGTCTGCGGATGAACGTCATCGGCAACCCGGGCGTCGACAAGGTCGACTTCGAGCTGTGGTCGCTGGCGGTCTCCGCGATCAACGGCTGCGGTCAGTGCCTGGACTCGCACGAGCAGGTCCTGCGCAAGGCCGGTGTCGACCGCGAGACGATCCAGGAGGCCGTGAAGATCGCCGCGGTCATCCAGGCGGTCGGCGTCACGCTGGACGCCGAGGCGGTCCTGGCCGAGTAGGTCCGGACTCCGCGCGTACGACGAGAAGGGCCCTGGGGCGCAGCACGCCCCAGGGCCCTTCCGTCATTCCTTCGCCCGGAGCGCGCCCGTCAGCGCGTTCATGTCCTCCAGGAGGAAGGTGCGGGTCGCGGCCGGGTCCAGCCGGGGCGGCACCTTCTGCTCCGCGACCCCCTCCTGGTACGTGATGACCGGGGAAAGCGAGAACTCGATCACCGCCTGCCCGTCGAGGACGTGCAGCTCCAGCTGGCCGCCGTCGTTGTCGTCCTTGAGGTAGGCGACCTGGCCGGCCCCGGAGACGCGGTCCCCGATGCCCTGGAAGGGGTCGTTCATCCGGGCCTCGAACTCCGGGCGCGGGTCGGTGACCCGGTGCAGGGTGTACGTGACGGCGAGCTGGTACGGGACGGGCTCGGCGGCCAGGGTGACCACGCACTCCGCCCGGAACAGGTTGGGGTGGTCCAGGACGAGCGGGTTGGTCGACTCCGACTTGCGTCCGAAGGACGAGCTGAGTCCGGGCAGCCGGGCCTTCCCGCAGGGGTCCTCCTCGGCCCGGTACCCCTTCAGGTCCGGTCCGCGCCCGTCCTCCTGCCGGTCGTACGCGACGAGTCCGCCGGTCCACACCGCGGAGGCGGCGACCGCCCCGCCGAGCGCCCACAGCCAGGGCCGCCGGGGCCCGGACCGCTTCGGCTCGGCCGGGAGGGGCTCCAGGGCGGCCGGGAACTCCGTACCGCCGACGAGCTCCGGCTCCGAGATCATCCGTCCACCCGCCCGGCCGCCCCCGGCGCGGGGGTGGGCGCGACCTCGTGGGCGGTGGCGCCGCGCGGCTCGGGCGAGGCGCGCAGGGCCTGTTCGTGGCTGTACGCGCGCAGGTAGCCGACCACCGTGTTGGAGACGGCGACCAGCGGGACGGCGACGACGGCGCCGCCGATGCCGGCGGTCAGTCCGCCGGCCGCGACCGCGAGGACCACCGCCAGGGGGTGCACCCGCACGGCCCGGCCGAGGATGAACGGCTGGAGGACGTGGCCCTCGATCTGCTGCACGGCGAGCACCACCACGATCACCATGAGGGCGGTGAACACCCCGTTGGTGACGAGCGCGACGACGACCGCGAGGGCGCCGGAGAGCACGGCGCCGACCATCGGGATGAAGGCGAAGAGGAAGATGAAGACGGCGAGCGGCACGGCCATCGGCACGTCGAGGAAGTAGAGCCCGAGGCCGATGAAGACGGCGTCGATCAGGGCGACGAGCACCGTGCCGCGGACGTACGCGGTGAGGGTGCGCCAGGCCCGCGGGCCGGCTCCGGCGACGCCGGGCCTGGCCTGCGCGGGCACCAGCTTCAGCGTCCACTCCCAGACCTTCTTCCCGTCGTAGAGGAGGAAGAGGGTGGAGAACATGGCGAGCAGGATGCCGGTCATCGCCTCGACGATCACGGTCACGCCCTGGAGTCCGGCGGAGGTGATCTGCTCGGCGTTGGCGCCGATGGTGTCGCTGAGGTTCTTCGCGATGTCGTTGATCTGCGACTCGGTGACGTGGAACGGGCTGGCGAGCAGCCAGCGCTTGAGGTCGTCGATGCCCGCCCTGACCTGGTCGGACAGGTTGTCGATGTTGTCCATCACCTGCCAGACCACGAACCAGCCGACCAGGCCCATCACGACGAAGCCGGAGACGGCGGTGACGGCGGTGGCCAGACCTCGGGGCAGGCCCTTGCGGCGCAGCAGGACGACGATGGGCTGGAGCAGCGCGGTGATGAGGAGGGCGGCGACGAAGGCGAGCACGACCAGCTGGACGGAGCTGATCACCTTCATCAGCACCCAGACCGTGCCGGCCAGGACGAGCAGCCGCCAGCCGGCCTCGGCGGCGACCCGCATGCCCCACGGGATCGCGGCGACGGGGTCGGGCCGGGCGGCGACGGCGGGCGCGTAGGCGGGCGGTGCCGGGACGGAGGCGGCCGAGGCCGCGGCGGTCTCCGGGTCCGGCCCGGAGTCCCCGGTGCCGTCGGCGCCCTTGTCCGTGCGGGGGCGCGGGTGCGCGACCGGGTCCGCGACGGCCACGGCGGCGGCCACGGGAGCGGGCGCGGCGGCGGGCGCGGGGGCGTACGCCGGGACGTCCGGGACGACGTACGGCGGGCCCAGCGGATCCTCGCGTTCGGCCTCCGCGCGGCGCTCGTCAAGGCGCTCGCCCATGCGGCTGAAGCTCGCGCCCAGCCGGTTCAGCCATCCTGGCAGTCTCGACATGCTCTTTCCCTCTCCCCCTCCGAATCCCCGAACCTACACGCACGCAGCCCCCCACCGTAGGACGGCGAGGGGCTGCGCGAAGTTGAGCGGCCGGTACTAGTACCAGCGGTTTGCCTGCCAGAACGACCAGGCGCCGCACGGGCTGCCGTAGCGGCCGTCCATGTAGCTCAGGCCCCACTTGATCTGGGTGGCGGGGTTGGTCTGCCAGTCGGCGCCGGCCGTGGACATCTTGGAGCCGGGGAGCGCCTGGACCAGGCCGTAGGCGCCCGAGCCCGCGTTGACGGCCCGGTAGTTCCACCCGGACTCGTGGTCCACGATGTTGCTGAAGCACTGGAACTGGTCGGCCGGGATCATCTGGCGAGCCATCGCCTTGACCTCGGAGACGCTGTAGGAGCCCTGGGCGGAGAAGCTGCTCGCGTCGCGGAGAGAGGAGCGGCTGGCCCGCTCGGCCTCTTCCTTGCGCTCCTTCTCGGCCTTGTCGGCGGCCTTCTTCTTCGCCTCGGCGTCCTTGGCGGCCTGCACGCGGGCGGCTTCCTCGGCGGACTTGCGCACGAGGGAGTCGGCGGCGGCGGCCTGGACGTCGGCCTGCTCAGAGAGGGAGGAGACCTGTACGCGGGCCTGCTCACCCGCGGGAATGTCCGCGAGCAGCGTGGTGTCGGCCGCGGTGGCCTCGAAGTTGTCGTCGGCGGGCTGCGCGGCATTGCCCGAGGCGACGCCGACGACGGCGCCGACGGTGGTGACCGCAGTGGCCGAAGCCACCGCGAATCCCCGGACCGAGATCCGGCTCACACGGTTTCCTTCCAGCATCGCCCGCGCAGGTGACCAAGCGGGCGAAATCGTGCCCCTGGCGCTGGTCTCCGAACTGCTGGGTCACAGAAGACACGGGCCCGTGGTGCTGTGGGCGGCATACGGCTGACGGCTGTTGAGTTGTGTGGTGCCGCACCCCTGAGGGTGCACGTGTGCCGTATGCGGGGCCTGACGGAAGCAAGACTTTGCCGGACACCGACACCGCAAGGCAATTCCCGACTGCGTGTGAAAGCTCACACCTGAACAGGTGCACGGCATTTGGGCGATACAGCGGACAACGCGGCGCCGCCCGGCTAAGCTCCTACGCTTTGCCGGGCGGCGCCAACTGCGGTGCGATTCAGGTCAGATCTGCCCGTCCTCCAGCATTTCGGTCACGAGCGCGGCGATCTGCGAGCGCTCGGAGCGGGTGAGCGTGACGTGCGCGAAGAGCGGATGCCCCTTCAATTTCTCGACCACGGCGACGACTCCGTCGTACCGCCCGACCCGCAGGTTGTCGCGCTGGGCGACGTCGTGGGTGAGGACGACCCGGGAGTTCGCCCCGATCCGGGACAGAACGGTCAACAGCACGTTCCGCTCCAGGGACTGGGCCTCGTCCACGATGACGAACGCGTCGTGCAGCGAGCGGCCCCGGATGTGGGTGAGCGGGAGCACCTCCAGCATGCCCCGGCCGAGCACCTCCTCGATCACCTCGCGCCCCGCCACGGACGAGAGGGTGTCGAAGACCGCCTGGGCCCAGGGGCTCATCTTCTCGGCCTCGGTGCCCGGCAGATAGCCGAGCTCCTGGCCGCCGACCGCGTACAGCGGACGGAAGACCATCACCTTCTGGTGCTGACGGCGCTCCAGGACCGCCTCCAGGCCCGCGCAGAGCGCGAGGGCCGACTTGCCGGTGCCGGCCCGGCCGCCCATCGAGACGATGCCGACGTCCGGGTCGAGCAGCAGGTCCAGCGCGATCCGCTGCTCGGCGCTGCGGCCGCGGATCCCGAAGACCTCCCGGTCGCCCCGCACCAGCCGGATGCCGCCGTCGGCCGCGACCCGGCCGAGCGCCTTGCCGCGCTCGGACTGGAGGACCAGGCCGGTGTGCACGGGCAGCTCGGCCGCCTCGGGCACGTACAGCGTCTCCTGCTCGTACAGGGTGTCGACCTGGTCCGCGGAGAGGGCCAGCTCGGACATCCCGGTCCAGCCGGAGTCCGTGATGGCGAGTTCCGCCCGGTACTCCTCGGCGAGGAGGCCGACCGAGGACGCCTTGATGCGCAGCGGCAGGTCCTTGGAGACGACCGTGACGTCGTACCCCTCCGCCTGCAGGTTGCGCGCGACCGCGAGGATCCGGGAGTCGTTGTCCCCCAGCCGGTAGCCGGCCGGCAGGACGCCGGGGTCCGAGTGGTTGAGTTCGACGCGGAGCGTGCCGCCCAGGTCCCCGATGGGGAGCGGGGAGTCGAGGCGTCCGTACCGGACCCGGAAGTCGTCCAGGAGGCGCAGGGCCTGCCGGGCGAAGTAGCCGAGCTCGGGGTGGTGCCTCTTGGCCTCCAGCTCGGTGACCACGACGATCGGGAGCACGACCTCGTGCTCGTCGAAGCGGGACATCGCGCTCGGGTCGGCCAGCAGGACGCTGGTGTCGAGAACATAGGTGCGCCTGTCGGACAAGCGGCGCTTAGTGCTGGTCACCACGGAAGGACAGACCCCCTTCGAGCACCCCTGTGAGGTCGGGGTGCGGCGGCTCCGCTCACGGGGGAACCGCCGTCGCTGCGGAATGGGACCGGGCTCAGGCCGCGATGCGCGGGCCGAGCTCCGGCCCTCCGCTTCGTCCGCGCATCTCCTGCACGGTCGTCCTGGTGCAAAGGGCCTCCCGGGTGGCGGTCTCCGTGCCGCTCACTTCACCAGGGATATGCCCTCGAACACACGCCGTCATGCCATGGCATATGACGGCGTGTTCATGAACAAGGGGTGACGGGGGACGACCAGGGGTGCCGGTGGTTCCGGGGGGTCTTCGGGGGCCTCAGGAGGTCTCAGGAACCGAAGCGGCGGTGCCGGGCCGCGTAGTCGCGCAGCGCGCGCAGGAAGTCGACCTTGCGGAAGGCCGGCCAGTGCACCTCGCAGAAGTAGTACTCCGAGTGGGCGCTCTGCCACAGCATGAATCCGGACAGGCGCTGCTCGCCGCTGGTGCGGATCACCAGGTCCGGGTCGGGCTGGCCGCGGGTGTAGAGGTGCTCGGAGATGTGCTCGACGTCGACGATCTCGGCGAGCTCCTCGAAGCTGGTGCCCTTGTCCGCGTGCTCCAGGAGCAGCGAGCGGACCGCGTCCGCGATCTCCTGGCGGCCGCCGTAGCCCACCGCGACGTTCACGAGTATCCCCGTGTTGTCGTGGGTGGCCTGCTCGGCCTCCTTCAGCACGGACTGGGTGCGGGCGGGCAGGAGGTCCATGGTGCCCACGTGGTGCACCCGCCAGCGGCCGTCGGAGGCCAGGGCCCGGACCGCGTCCTCGATGATCGCGAGCAGCGGGACCAGCTGCTCCTCCGGGCGGCTCAGGTTGTCGGTGGAGAGCATCCAGAGGGTGACGACCTCGACGTCCGTCTCGGAGCACCAGCCGAGCAGTTCCTGGATCTTGTCCGCGCCGGCCTTGTGACCCTGCTCGGGGGTGCCGCCGGCGGCCTTGGCCCAGCGTCGGTTGCCGTCGAGGATGACACCGATGTGCTTGGGCACCTGGGCGTGGTCGAGTCGGCCTTCCACCCGGCGTGCGTACAGCCCGTACACCAGGTCACGCAGGTTCACCGTTCTTTACCCCTCCATGAGCGTCGGCCCCCCGAAGCCGCCACATTACTGCGCACGGGTCACGGGCTCCCAGCCCGGGACTGTCACAAGTCCGTGATAAGGAGAGATACGTGACTGATTCCCCCCTGTACCGCGCCGCCACGAACCGCTACGACTCCATGGAGTACCGACGCACCGGCCGCAGCGGACTCAAGCTGCCCGCCGTCTCCCTCGGCCTGTGGCACAACTTCGGCGACGACCGCACCCTCGACTCTCAGCGGGCCATCCTGCGCCGCGCCTTCGACCTGGGCGTGACCCACTTCGACCTGGCGAACAACTACGGGCCGCCGCCCGGCTCCGCCGAGCTGAACTTCGGCAAGATCTTCGCGCAGGACTTCACGCCCTACCGGGACGAGCTGATCGTCTCGACGAAGGCCGGCTACGAGATGCACCCCGGCCCGTACGGCGAGTGGGGCTCCCGCAAGTACCTGATGTCCTCGCTCGACGCCTCCCTGAAGCGGATGGGCCTCGACTACGTCGACATCTTCTACTCGCACCGCTTCGACCCGCACACCCCGCTGGAGGAGACGATGGGGGCGCTCGCCTCCGCCGTCCAGCAGGGCAAGGCGCTGTACGTCGGCGTCTCCTCGTACACCGCCGAGCAGACCGCCGAGGCGGCGCGGATCCTCAAGGAGATGGGCGTCCCGGCCCTGATCCACCAGCCCTCGTACTCGATGATCAACCGCTGGACGGAGGACGACGGCCTCCTCGACACGCTGGAGGCGGCCGGCATGGGCTGCATCTCCTTCGTGCCGCTGGCGCAGGGGCTGCTCACCAACAAGTACCTGAAGGGCATCCCGGAGGGTTCCCGGGCCACCCAGGGCAAGTCCCTCGACCCGAACCTGCTCTCCGGCGAGGTGCTGCGCCGCCTGCGCGGCCTGGCGGACATCGCCGAGCGGCGCGGGCAGTCGCTCGCGCAGCTCGCGCTGGCCTGGGTGCTGCGGGACGAGCGGATGACCTCGGCGCTGATCGGCGCGTCCAGCGTGGCCCAGCTGGAGGAGAACGTCGCGGCCCTCGCCGGGGCGCCGCTGACGGAGGAGGAGCTGAAGGAGATCGACTCCTTCGCCGTCGACACCGAGGGCACCAACATCTGGGCCGGCCGGGGCTGACCCGCCCCCGAGGGCGGCGGGAAAAGAAAAACGGGCCGGTCCGTGGGGGGGATACGGACCGGCCCGAGGGGGGGTTTCCACCATAACCCTTCATTAGTCGTGCCGCGCGCCACCCGTGCCGACCGGCGCGTCGCGGATTCTCCGGAGGCCAAGCGGCACAAGGGGCGTACGGCCCGGTGGCGGGTTTGCGCCCGGGCGCGGCGGCGGAATCGGTACCTCCGACGGGGGACCCCCGCCCCGAGTCGCCCGGTTGACGCGGCGGCGCAGGTCAGGACGGGGTGCGCGGGGCCCGTACGCGGTGCAGCAGGGTGAGGCCGTCACGGCGGGCGACCAGCTCGTAACCGTGCTCGCGCTGCGCGGCCCGGAGCTCGGCGAGCTGCTGGGGCAGCGGGTAGGGCCAGTGGCCCGGCGGGTACGGCCATGCCTCCGGGGCCTCGCTGTCGTGGATGATCCACTCGGCGGTGGGCGGCGGCAGGTCCTCGCGGGGGTACGCGTACAGGCGCCCGCCGACCGGGAAGGTCGGGAAGAGGACGACGGTGCAGCGCGAGGTGAGCTGCGGGGCGAGCCGGTTGGACGCGGCGACGGTGGCCCCGTCGGGGATCTCGTCGAGCAGCGCGCGGGCGGCCCGCAGGTGCCCGGTGGTGTGCCAGGTGGCCCGTTGGGCGAGCTGGGCCAGCGGGAACGAGGGCAGCAGGACGGCGGTCACGGCGAGCACCGTGGCCAGCGAGGCGCGGACGGTGCGCCGGTTGTCCTCGCGGCCGAGGACGTCGACGAGTCCGGCGAGGACGACGGGCATGAGGATCGCGCTGTAGTGGAAGGCGGTCCCCCAGTGGAAGCCGTTCTCCGAGGCCATCCGCCAGGCGAGGGTGGGCAGCGCGATCAGCGTGAGCGGGGAGCGCAGGGCGAGCAGCGCGGACGGGGCGAGGACCAGCACGAGGGTGGTCGCCTTGGTCTCGGGGCGCAGCAGGTCGAGCGGGGCGTGGGCGAGGGCGCCGAGGAGCGAGCCGTGGGCCGCCGCGAGGTTGCCGCCGTGGGCGTAGTCGCCGGTCGGGGCGAGGGCCGGCAGCAGGACCTTGATCTCCAGGAACGAGCCGAGCAGGCCGGCGGCGACGGTGCCGAGGCCGAGCCGGAGCGCGCCCCGGTCGGCGCGGCCCCGGACGGCGACGTACCCGCCGACGGCGGCGAGGGTGAGGCCCAGGTCCTCCTTGACCAGGAGCAGCGGTGCCGCCCAGCCGACGGCGGTCCGCCAGCGCCGCCGGCCGAGCGCCTCCAGGGAGAAGGCGAGCAGCGGCACGGCGAGGGTGACCTCGTGGAAGTCGAAGGCGGCGGCGGAGGCGACGCCCCAGCTCAGCCCGTACGCGGCGGCGACGGCGTGGGCGGCCCGGCGGCCGAGCGCGCGGTCGGCCCAGCGGGCGAGCGGGACGACGGCGAGCGCGAGCAGGGCGGACTGGGCGAGGAGCAGGGTGAGGGGCGAGGGCCAGAGGCGGTAGAGCGGGGCGAGGGCGGCGAGCAGGGGGTGGAAGTGGTCGCCGAGGAGGTTGAAGCCCTCGCCGCGCAAGGGGGCGACGGGGGCGCGGAGTTCGGCGTAGGCGCGGACGGCCTGTTCGAAGATGCCGAGGTCGTATCCGGTGGTGCGCATGAGCTGGTGGCGGCGTACGGCGACGGTCGCGTAGAGCAGGCAGAGGGCGAGGGCCCAGGCCCAGGGCAGGGCGGCGGGGCGGCGGTACCAGGGGGTGGGGGCGGGACGCTCCGGACCGTACGTACCTGATGCCGGTTTCTCAACGATTGTCCGCATGTGCGGTGATGCTAGGGCGGTGCCTTCAAGGGGTGGCGGTGAACGCGCCGAGGAGCAGGCCGAGGAGGGCGCCGCCGAGCATGAAGGGCCCGAAGGGGATCGCGGACCCCCGGCCGGCCCGCCGGGCCAGCACGAGCCCGAGGCCGTACAGCGAGCCGAGCAGGAAGCCCGCGAACGCCCCCGCGAACAGCACGCCCCAGCCGTACCAGCCGAGCGCGGCGCCGAGCGGGACGGCCAGTTTCACGTCGCCGAAGCCCATGCCGTCCGGGTGGATCAGGAAGAGCAGCAGATAGCCGCCGCCGAGGACGAGCGCGCCCAGCAGGGCGTGGACCCAGGACCCCGCCGCGTACGGGAGGAGCGCGGCCACCGCGAGCAGCAGGGGCAGCGCCCCGGCCAGCGGCAGGGTCAGCCGGTCGGGCAGCCGGTGCACGCGCACGTCCACCCAGGCGAGCAGGGTGCCGACGGGCGCGACGAGCAGCCAGACCAGCAGCTCGGGCCGCGGCCCGCCGGCCGCCGCGGCGAGCGCGGCGCAGGCCAGCGCCGTGAGCAGCGGCGCGGTCAGCGGGGCGGGGGTGGTGGCGCACCCGGCCCGCCCCGGCCCGCCCAGCCAGCCGCGCGCCGGACCCGCGAAGGAGTGCCCGGCGGGGCAGCGGTCGCGCCAGGGCTCGTCCGCCGCGACGGAGAGCCGGTACGCGGCCCGGGGCACGAGACGGCCGACGGCGGCGCCCCACAGGGCGGCGGCACAGACGAGGGTGATCCAGGCGGCGTCCACGGCCCGACCCTAGGGCCTGGGGCGGAGAGCCCGCAGGCCCTAGGGTCGGCGGCATGGGGCGGAGCGGGAGTACGGGACGAAGCACGGGAGGCGCGGGAGGCGCGGGAGGTGCGCGCGGGGGCCGGAGGGGGGCGGCCTGGCGGGACGGGGCCGGGCTGCTGGTCACGCCGGGCGGCGGGGCGGTGCCTTTGGAGATCGCCGCTTCCTACAAGGCCCGGCGGCGGGGGCTGCTCGGCCGGGACGGGATCGCGGGCGCGCTGCTCATCACGCCGACCAACAGCGTGCACACCTTCGGCATGCGCTTCACCATCGACGTCGCCTATCTGGACCGTTCGCTGACCGTCCTCGACGTGGTGACGATGCGGCCCGGCCGGCTGGGCATGATCCGCCCGCGCGGCCGGCACGTCCTGGAGGCGGCGGGCGGCGCGATGGCGGACTGGGGGCTGCGCCGGGGCGTACGGGTCGCGGTGGACCGTCAGGGCGGCCCGGAGCCGAGCAGCGTGAACGCCCCGTAGACGCCCGAGGCGAGGGCCAGCACGGCGAGGACCGGCACGGCGGTGCGGGGCCGGAGCCGGGCCAGGGCCGCGGCGGGCGGCAGGAGCAGGCCGAACGCGGGCATCATCAGGCGCGGCCGGGAGCCGAAGTACGCGGCGCCGACCAGGGAGATCACGACGACGGTGACCGTGTAGACGAGCAGCGGGAGCGGCTGCCGCTGCCGCACGCACAGGACGACCAGCCAGCCGAGCAGACCGAGCGCGGCGCACAGGCCGAGGGCGGCGGGCCAGGGCAGCCCGGCGATGAAGCGGGCCAGGGCGACGCCGCCGTCGATGGAGTTGCCCCAGGCGGCCTGGACGTCGAAGTAGGCCGTCGCGCCGCCCTGCCGGACGCCGACGTAGACGATGTACGCGAGCCAGCCGAGCGGCGCGAGCAGCGCGCCCGCGACGACCGGGGCCCGCAGCCGGCGCTCCCGTACGACCGTGACCAGGGCGGTGATCCCGATCGCGGCGATCAGCGCGGCGGCGGTCGGCCGGGTGAGCCCGGCGAGTACGCAGAGCGCGCCCGCGAGGATCCAGCGCCCGCGCAGCACGGCGAGGACCGACCAGGCGGCGAGGGCGGTGAAGAGCGTCTCCGTGTACGCCATCGACTGCACGAACGCCGTCGGGTACACGCCCCACAGGACGGCGAGCACGATCCCGGCGCGCTTCCCGGCGACGTGGGCGCCGACCTCGTAGATGCCCCAGGCGGCGGCGAGCGAGGCGGCCCAGGAGACGAGCAGTCCCGCGGTGGGCACGTCGACGGGCAGGACGGCGGAGACGGCCCGTTCGAGGGCGGGGAAGAGCGGGAAGAAGGCGAGGTCGGCGTGGACGCTGCCGTCGGGCAGGGTGACCTGGTAGCCGTAGCCGTGCTCGGCGATCCTGCTGTACCAGACGGCGTCCCAGCGCCCCATGAGCCGGTGCAGCCCGTCCTTGCCGGTGGCCGCCGCGACGACGGCGAGCGCGGCGAGACCGATCAGACGGGTGGCGGCATAGCCGCCGAGGGCGGCCCAGGGCGGGGCGGGGGCGGTGCGGGACATGCGATCGATTATGTCCGGCGCCGACCCGGCCCCGCCGGGGGGCCGCACCGGCGCCGGTGCGGCTCAGCCGAGGGGCCGGATCCTCACGAACCGTGCCGACAGGACCGGACCGAGCTGCCCCGCGATCTCGTGGCCGGGCTCCGGCGGGGCGGGCAGGTCGCCCAGGAACGAGGTGGTGATCACCTCGTCGATGCCGAGGACGCCCCGGCAGCACTGCTCCTCCAGGAAGTCCAGGGTGCGTCGCCAGCGGTCCTGGTCCTCCAGGAAGGAGCTGACCGTGCCCTGGACCACGTCCCAGAAGAAGACGTGCGGCAGGACACCGCCCTGGGTGAAGACGTGCGACTCGTACGCGTCACGGAACTCGGGGATCCGGGCGACGAGGTCGCTGACCAGTTGGACACTCGGGGTCGTGGTCGTCATCGGCTGCCCATTTCGGACTTCGAAAGCGCTCTGTAGCTGTTGCTCTTCCGACCAGCATGCGCCTCCTGAAGTGCCCCGTCCCGTCACTTTTGCGCTTTCCTGACGACGTCTTATGCCGGGTTTTCCACAGGGGGTGCGAATGATCCCCCATCCGTGGATCCTTGCGCGTATGTACGAGTTGGTGACACTCGCCCGGGGCGGGGTGCTCCTCACGGCGTGGGCGCTCGCCGCGGGCTGGCCGCGGGGCCGGCTGGACGGACGGCTGCGCGGGGACGGCTGGCAGCGGATCTGCAGGGGCGCGTGGGCGGTCCCGGGGAAGGAGGTGGACTGGAGGGTGCGGGCGGCGGCGGTCCAGCTGCTCCGCCCCGGCCTGGTGTGCAGCCACCGCACGGCCGCGACCCTGCACCGCGTCGAACTCCTCGCGCACGGCACGGACCCGCCGGAAGCCTCGGCTCCTCTCCACTTCACCACCCGCGGAGCCGGATCCTCCGGTGGCTGGATCCGAGTGCACCGGAGCTCCTTTCTGACGGACCGTGACTGGGTGGTCCGGCGCGGCCTGCGGGTGACGAGCCCGGCCCGGACGGTCGCCGACCTGATACGGGCCGCCGGCACCCGCGAGGCGGCGGTCGTCGTCGCGGACTCGGCGCTCTCCCGCCGCTTCGTGGCGGGCCTGCGCCGGGACCCGGTCGTCGACCGGGAGCGGCTGGCGGCGGAGCTCGCGGCACCCCACCGCCCGGGCGCTCCGCTGGCCCGGCGCCGACTGCGGCTGGCCCACGCCGGTTCGGGCTCCCCCGCCGAGACGGTCGCCCGCCTCCGCATGCGCGACGCGGGCCTCCACCCCGAGATCCAGCCCACCCTCCACACCCCCGCGGGCCGCCCCCTGCACCCGGACTTCTACTTCCGCGCCGAGGGCCTGGCCGTCGAGATCGAAGGCTTCGCCTTCCACAGCACCCGCCAGTCCCACGAACGCGACGTCCACCGCTTCAACGCCCTCCAGAACTGCCCGGACATCCGCCGCGTCCTCCGCTTCACGGCCCACGAGGTCTTCACCCGCCCGGACCGCATGACGAGCACGATCCACGAGGCGCTGGCGGCGCTGGGCGGGCCGTGACTACCCGGGGCCGCCCGGGCCCGAGGTGCGCGGGAAGGACACCTCGACGCGGCGGTTCTTCTTGCGTCCCTCCTCGGTGGCGTTGTCGGCGATCGGGTAGTCCTCGCTGTAGCCGCGGATGTCGAAGGTCGTCCCCGGGTCGAGGTTCTTCGCCAGTTCCAGCTGGACGGCGTCGGCGCGGGCCTTGGAGAGCTTCAGGCCGTGCTCGTACGAGCCGAGGTTGTCGGTGAACCCGAAGACCCGGACCCGGCCGGAGCCCTGCTTGTTGACCTCCGCGGCGATGGCGGCGATGCGGGCGGTGGCGGCGGGGCCCAGCTTGGCGCTGTCCTTCGCGAACAGCACCTCTGCCTGGAGCGCGAAGGTCACGTCGACGTTGGTGTCCTCGCGGCGCTGCTCGCCGCCCTGTTCCTCGACGATCTGCTTGATGTCGAGGATCTTCGCGGGGGCGAGGGTGGCGCCGTCCGGGAGCATGAGCGCGGGCGAGTTCGCGTCGATCGGGGGCGGCGGGGAGGCGCTGGAGGTCGATCCGGGCGGATCGTCGGCCCGAGCCGTGCCGACGGCACCCGCGGTGCCGGACAGCAGGACCAGGGTGGTGGTGAGAGCGGCGAGTCGGCGGGGTGTCGTCGTCATGGCTGCGCCCTCAGGAGAGCTTGATGGTGGCGGGGTCGAAGGTGGGGAGCTGGAGGGAGACCTCGGTGGTGGCGGCGGGTGGGGCGGGGAACTGCATGAAGACCGCGGCCGATTCCCCGGCGCCGAGGATGTCCAGTCCGGTGGTGGTCAGGGGCCGCCCGTCCGTGTCGCGCAGCACGTAGTAGCGCTTCTTCCCCTGGGTGTCCACGAGCGTGGCCCCGCCCAGGGAGTTGCCGTGCTTGAGGACCTCCGTCTCGTCGCCCCGCGTGCCCACGGGAACGGCGCGGCCCTTCTCCGAGGTGTTCTTCAGCGAGCCCTTGACGGTGAGGAATCCGCCCGCGTCCCGTTCGGCGGAGGTGATCGCCAGCTCGAAGCCCTCCGGGCCCTTGAGGACGCCGATCGGCTCGGCCGGCTCCTCGGACTGCGGCTGCGTGTTCCCGCTCGACGTGTCCCGGGGAGCCCCCGTGGTCGCCTTCGGCTTGTCCTGCGAAGGCTGCTTCCCCTCGCCGCCGCAGCCCGCGAGGCCGAGGATCAGTCCGGCAGCCATGGCCGCCGCGGCCACTCCTCTGCCGGCCTTCGTTGCGTGCCGCACTCTCATGAGAACAAGGTCCTTCGCTCGTCAGTCGACCAGTCGGACGGTAAAGAGCTCGGCCGCGTCGGGCAGCCTCGGGTGCTCCGGGTCGATCGTCCACTCGACGCCGTCGCAGAACAGGCCGGTGATCGGCTCCGGTTCAGGGCTCGGGGTGGGGGTGGGTTCGGGGGTGGCCGTGCCCGTCGGGGACGGGTTCGTGGGGGGCGGGGTCGTGGGCGGTGCCGTGGGGGCCGGGGGGTCGAAGAAGCAGCGGGGTTCCAGCACGGCGGTCGCCGTCGCCGAGGAGTGCCGGTCCGCCGTGCCCGGGACGACCGAGTCGCCCACGGTGCCCAGGGTGCGGATCGTCACGCGGAACCCCTCCTCGCCCGACAGCGGAACGCACCGGTCGCCCCAGAGCTCGGCGTCGTTCCTCTGCGCGAGCACCGCCGCGTACCGGCAGGCGGAGACCGTGTCGTACTCCTCGCCGCGCAGGTACCCGGCCCATTCGGCGGGATCGAGGATCACGTCGAGCCAGCCCTCCCTGAGCTGTTCCCTGGCGTCCTGGGCCGCGGCGAGCGCCGCCGCGTCCGCGGCCGTCTGCCCGGTGTTGCGTACGGCCGCCGCCTGCCCCACGGCGAAGTACACGAACGCGAGGAAGAGGAGCGCCGCCACCACGGTGATGTACACCGGGAAGGCCTGCCCCGCCTCCGGGTCCCGGCCCGACGGCCCTACTTGGTCAGTTCGGCGATCTTGTTCGTGATGGCCGCCTTGATCGTGGACCCGATGTCCGTGCCCGTGATCGCGACCACGATCGCCACCACCACCACGATGATCCCCAGGTACTCCACCGCCGTCTGCCCCCGGTCCCCACGCCTCCTGGACCAACTCCCGCTCTGTACCCGGGCCTTGGTCAGCAGCTTCAGCAGTGCGTCGTTCATGGTGTTCCCCTCCGTGTCCGGCGACGCGGGCAGGGTACGCCGGGAGGGTGGGGTGTTCACAGGGTCCGTAGGCCCAATCACGGTGGGTAGTCATGACGCCGTCCTCGTGCCGAGCCAGGAGGCGATGGCTTCGCCGCGGGTGGTGCTGTCGAGTTTGGCGAAGATGCGGTTGATGTGGTTCTTGACGGTCTTCTCGGTGATGAAGCAGGTGGCGGCGATCTGCTGGTTGGTCATGCCCGACGCGATCAGGTCCATCACCTCCGCCTCCCTCACACTCAGACCGAACCGTCCCACATCTGATTGCACTCGCGAAGCTGGATTTCTGAAGCGCAATATATTCGAGACAGTTGAGCCCGCGCCAGTGTGTGCAGTCGCACGCATGGTCCGTAAGAGCTCGTCCAGGGTGAACGCGCCGTGGACCAGGGAGGTCACGCCCTCGGGGAGGTGCTGGCCGGGGTGGGCGAGGAGGAGGACGGGGGCCACCGAGGTCAGGGGCGGCAGGGCGGGGAGGGGGCCGGGGGCGTCCAGGAGGATCAGGTCCGGGGTGGTGCGGCGGGCGGTCGGGAGGGTGTCGTGGGGGTCGGGGGTCTCCGCGACGACGCGGAGGTCGGCGCGGGGGGCCAGGAGGGCCGTGAGGCCGGCTCGTACGACCGGGTTCGCGCTCGCCACCAGGACTCTCATCGCGGTCCTCATTCGCCCGTGATCGAGCCGAAGTCGGTGCCCGTGCCGAGGAACAGGCCCGCCCCCAGCAGGATCATCGTCGCCGGGACCATCAGGGTCGTGATCACCATCGTCGCCTTGGGGACCGCCTTCGCCGCCTTGCGCCGCGCGTTCTGCGCGTCGGTGCGCCGCATGTCGTTGGCGATCTGGATGAGGGTGTCGATGATCGGAGCGCCCAGCTCCTCGCCCTGCTGGAGCGCGGTGACGAACTGCGCGACCTGCTCCGAGTCGTTGCGCCGCCGCAGCTCGTCGAAGGCCTGCCGGCGGCTGACGCCCATGTCCATCTGGCGCAGGGTGATGCGCAGTTCGTCGGCCCACGGCCCCTCGTACTTCTCGGCGACGCGTTCGAGCGCCTGCCGGAAGCCGAGCCCGGCGGAGACGACGACGGCGAGGACGTCGAGGAAGTCGGGGAGGGTGCGCTCGATCTGGTCCTTGCGGATGCGGACCGCGGACCAGATGCCGACCTCGGTCCAGAACGCGCCGAACGCGAAGAGGAGCACCGCGACGAGGAACGAGCCCCTGGCCAGCATCAGCAGGCCGCCGAGCACCCCGAGGAAGCCGTAGACGGCGCGCCGGGCCCCGTACCGGTCGATCGTGAGGCCGCCGGGGTTGCCGGCGAGGTCGATCCGGCGGCGTACCGAGCCGACCCGCTTGGGGCCCATGAGCCGCAGCACGGCCGGCGACCAGCGCATGCCGAGGCGGTCGACGAGCGAGTCGACGGCGCCGGTGCGGGTGGCGCCGACCTCCAGGGCGAGCTGGAGGTCGGAGGGCAGCTTGACGTCCGCGCGGTACAGGCGGACGCCGTAGCAGGCGCCGGCGACGGAGAGCCCCGCGAGGAGGGCCAGCAGCAGGTCCACGGTCACACGCCCCTACACGTCGATCTTCGAGAAGCGGCGGATCGCGACGAAGCCCACCCCGTAGAGCGCGACGGCGATCACCACGGCGAGCTGCCCCATGCCCGAGCCCGTCATCCGGTCCAGCGCGCCGGGCTGCATGTTGTCGATGAGCAGCAGCGAGCCGACGCCGATGACCGGCACCGCGTACGCCGTGAGGCTCACCTGCGACAGCTGGGTGCGGACCTCGCGGCGGGTCTCCTTGCGCTCCTCCAGCGTCTCGGTGAGGTTGCGCAGGGAGGAGACGACGGTGCCGCCGGCCCGGTTGGCGAGGACCAGGGTGGTGACCAGGACGACGAGTTCGCGGGACGGCAGGCGTTCGGCGAGTTCACCGAGGGCGTCGTCGACGGAGGTGCCGACGGCGAGCTGCTGGGCGACCTTCGCCAGTTCGTCGCCGGCCGGGGCCTCCAGCTCGTCGGCGGCCAGCGAGAGCGCCATCCGCAGGGCCAGTCCCGCCTGGGTGGCGTTGGCGAGGATGCGGGAGAGCTCGGGGAGCTGGTTGATGAACTTCTCGATGCGCTTCTGGCGCTGCCAGTTGAGGAAGCCCATCGCCACCCACACGCCGAGGAAGCCGCAGATCGGGCCGAAGAAGGGGGACAGCAGGGCCTGGCCGGCGATCCACAGGACGACGACGGTGGCGGTCATGGAGACCACGAACTCGCCCGGGGTGACGTCGAGTCCCGTCGCCGAGATGCGCAGTTCCAGCTTGCGCCCGAAGCGGGTGCGGCGGACCCGGCGGTCGATGCCCCGGAAGGGGCGGCGCCGGCCTCCCGTACCGCCTTCGCCGCCCTCGCCGGTCTGGGACAGGCGGGCGATCAGCGCGGCCCGCTGGGCGGCGCCGCTCGCGTACGTGTGGATGCCGAGCACGGCCAGGACGCAGCAGATCAGCGCCACGCCCGCGGTCAGCAGAGTCGGATTCACGTCGGTCTTCCTTCCCTACTTCGCTTCCCGCACGGCCAGGTGCGTGTCGTGCGCGGCCACCCCGAAGGCCTGCGGGACGGGCTGCCCGGCCATGTAGAGCCGCTGGGCGACCCGGCGCGGCAGCGGGTGGTACGCGAACTCCCCGTACACCCGCCCGTCGGCGGCGAGCGGCTGGGCCCGGAAGGCGCAGACGGTGGCGAGGAGGTAGCGCTCGCGCCCGTCGGAGGCGAGGATCGCGATCTCGGTGATCCGCCGGGTGCCGTCGGGGTGGCGGGTGAGCTGCACGAGGACGTCGACGGCGCTGTTGATCTGGTCGCGCAGCGCCTCGAAGGGGACCTTGACCTCCGACATGGAGGCCAGGGTCTGGAGGCGCATGAGGGCGTCCTCGGCCGAGTTGGCGTGGACGGTGGCGAGCGAGCCGTCGTGGCCGGTGGACATCGCCTGGAGCATGTCGAGGGTCTCGCCGCCGCGGACCTCGCCGACCACGATCCGGTCGGGGCGCATCCGCAGCGAGTTGCGGACCAGGTCGCGGATGGTGACGGCGCCGCGGCCCTCGATGTTGGGCGGGCGCGCCTCCAGGCGGATGACGTGGGACTGCTGGAGCTGGAGTTCGGCCGAGTCCTCGATGGTGATGACCCGCTCGCTGTCGGGGATCAGCCCGGACAGGGCGTTGAGCAGTGTGGTCTTCCCGGTGCCGGTGGCGCCGGAGACGATGATGTTGAACTTCGCCTGGACGAGGCCGGAGAGCAGCAGCAGCATCTGCTCGTCGAGCGAGCCGAGGCCGACCATCTCGTGCAGGGTGTACGCGCGGGGGAAGCGGCGGATGGTGAGGGTGGCGCCGGTGAGGGAGAGCGGCGGGATGATGACGTTGACGCGCTCGCCGGAGGGGAGCCGGGCGTCGACCATCGGGTTGGACTCGTCGACGCGCCGGTTGACGGTCGACACGATCCGCTCGATGGTCTGCATCAGCTGCTCGTGCGAGGCGAAGCGCAGCGGCAGCAGTTCGACGCGTCCGGCCCGTTCGATGTAGATCTGGTCGGGGCCGTTGACCATGATCTCGGTGATGGACGCGTCTTCGAGGAGCGGTTCGAGCACGCCGAGTCCGAGTGCCTCGTCGACCACCCGGCGGATCAGCTGGGCGCGTTCGGCCGTGGACAGGACGGGGCCCTCGCGGCTGATGATGTGCCCGAGCACCCGTTCCAGGCGCGCCCGGCGCTCGGCGGCGGCGAGCGCGGACATCTCGGTGAGGTCGATCTCCTCCAGGAGTTTGGCGCGGAAGGACGCGACGAGGTGTCCGTCCTCCCGGCCGCCGCCGGCGCCGGTCTCCTCGGGGTGGCCGATACGGGACCTCAGGCTCATGGCCGGTCCTCCTGGGGGGCGTCGGGCAGGGGCATGACGGCGGTTCTCGACACGTCGTCGAAGTGTGTGAAGGGGATGAGCGAGGGGACCTTGACGGTGACGGTCACGGAGACGGTGTCCGCGCCGTGGGAGACCTCCACGCCGCTGCGGCCGGCGATCCAGCCGCTCATCGCCGCCTTCCCCGCGGCGGCGGGGGCCGGTACGGAGTCGGGGTCGTCGACGCCGGCGGCCCGGGCCGCCGCCCGCGCACCCGTGCCGGCCTGCTGGGCGGCGTACGCGGCGACGCCGAACTGCACGCCGACGAGGCCGACGAGGAGGAGGATCGGCAGGAAGCCGAGGTACTCGATGGCCACCTGGCCCCGGTCACGTCGGCCCGGGTCGCGTCGGTCCGGGTCGCGTCGGTCCGGGTCGCGTCCGTCCCGGTCACGTCCGTCCCGGTCACGTCCGTCCCGGTCACGTCCGTCCCGGTCACGTCCGTCCCGGTCACGTCCGTCCCGGTCACGTCCGTCCCGGTCACACCCGTCCCGGTCACACCCGTCCCGGTCCCGTCCCCGCGGACGCCTCATCGCGGATCCCCCTCCCATACGGCCCCGGCCTCGGCGGTCACGTCGAAGGGGAAGCTGATCGCGCCCGGGAAGAGCACGGGCACGCGCAGCTTGACCGTGGCCCGGACCATTCCGCCGTCCCGGCCGCAGTCGGCCGAGGCGCCGGCGGCCCAGGCGCCGTCCAGGTGCCGCTCGGCCGCCGCGGCGCAGTCGTCGCCGACGGCTTCGGCGCGGGCCGCCTCGTCGGCCGCGTTGCCGGCGAGGGTGAAGGTGTAGCCGATCAGGACGCACTGCCAGAGCAGCACGAGGGTGAGCAGGATCAGGGGCAGCATGCCGACGAACTCGACGGCCACCTGTCCCCTGTCGTCCCGCTCGGTGCGTCTCATGTCAGCGCCCCGCCCCGCGCCGCCGCAGCCCGAGGGCGCCGCGCTCCCCGCCCCGTACGAGCTCCTTGCCGTGGGAGGGTCCGCCGGCCTTCACGAGGCCGAGCTCGCCGGCGAGCGCCCACAGCGCCTGCTTGACGGTGGAGCGGGCGTCCAGGTCGTGCAGCCGGCCCGCGTCGACGACGGCGGCGAGTTCCTTGAAGTGGGCGGGGACGGTGGCGCCCGCGATGCGGGTGCCGGTGATCTTCTGGACGAGCGGCGGCTGGATCTCGCTGGTCCGCTGGTACCGGTTGACGAGCAGGGTGGTCTCCTCGGGCTTGCGCACCTGGAGCCGGTCCCACATCCGTACGGCCCGCTTGGCGGCGCGGACGGCCACCACGTCGGGGGTGGCGACGAGGAGGGCGGTGTCGGCCATCTCGACGGCGGCGGCCCCGGCCCCGTCGAGGTGGCTGCCGCAGTCGATGACGACGATCTCGTAGCGGCTGCGCAGGGCGCTGACGATCTGGCGCGCGGACCGGTCGGTGACCTCCTCGGCGCGTTCGCCCTCGGCCGGGGCGAGGAGCAGGCTGACGCCGGTCTCGTGGACGAACACGGCGTCCTGGAGGACCCGGGGCGAGATGTCGTCGACGGCGGCGAGGTCGGCGAGCGAGCGGCGGAACTGGACGTCGAGGTAGGAGGCGATGTCGCCGCCCTGGAGGTCCATGTCGACGAGGGCGACGGTGTGGCCGGAGGCGCGGGCGGCGAGGGCGAGGTGGACGGCGGTGACGGTGGTGCCGACGCCGCCCTTGGCGCCGCTGACGGTGACGACCCGGCCGCCGGGTCCGGTGAGGGCCTCGGTGCCGCCGCCGAGGTGGCGGCGGACGCCGGTGGACCACTGGGCGGCGGCCTGGACGCGGCTGGCCAGTTCCTCGTAGCCGAGGGGGAGGGTGACGAGGCCGCGGGCGCCGGAGTCCATGGCGGCGGAGAACAGTACGGGGCTGGCGTCGGCGGTGATGAGGACGACGCCGACGGCGGGGAAGCGCAGGGCGACCTCGCGGATCAGCTCCAGCGCCGGTACGGGCCCGATCCGTTCGTGGACGAGGACGACCTCGGGGAGTTCGTCGAGGGACTCGGCGGCGAGGCGGGCCAGGGTGTCGACGAGCTGGGTGGAGTCGGCGACGGGGCCGGCGGGTTCGGCGTCGGGGAGCTGGCCGATGAGGGTGGTGACCGCGCGGGCCGCGTCCGGGTCGCCGACCGCCGGCAGGATCCTGGTGGTCATGCGGGGCCTCACTTGTCCTTGTCGAGCGTGTAGGTGCGGTCGCGGGCGTCGGGCGCGTTGCCGCCGCCGGGCGCGACGAGGGCGAGGCGGACGTGCTGCGCGAAGGACTCGGCGTAGGCGACGCGCTGGGTGTCGACGGTGGAGAGCGCGAAGGTGATCGGGACGGCCTCGGTGGCCCGGTTGCGGTCCTCGCGGTCGGGGGTGAGGGCGGTGAGTTCGCCGACGTCGATGACCCGGGCGCCGGCGACGATCATCTTGGACTGGGCGGCCTGGCCGCCGCGTTCGCCGGCGAAGGTGGCGTAGATGTTGACGGTGGCCCCGGGGGTGATCTTGCCGGCCACTCCGGTGGCGGCGTCGATCATGATGGCGATCTCCTGCTGGCCCGGTTCGAGCGCGGGGCGCTTGACGATCATGTCGCTCTGGAGCAGCGAGCCGGCCTTGAGGGTGGTGACGGCGATCTTGCCCTCGGTCTGAGCGAGGTCGGTGACGGCGGTGGCCGGCAGCCAGCGCTCGGGCATCGTGATCTTCTCGAACCGGCCCGCGCCGAGCGGGGTGTACGGCTGGATGTCGTCCTTGACGCGGTACGCGGTGACCTCGGGTCCGACCTTGGAGTTCACGTCGCTGATCACGGAGAGCACCCCGGCGAAGGCACCGAGGGCGCACAGGACGGAGAGCAGCAGCAGGATGACACCACGGCGCTGGCGGGAGTTCATGGCCGTACTACCTCGATCGTGGACGTGGGGCTCTGGTTACGGGACGGGCGGGAGCCGGCGGGGCGGGCGGGTTCACGGGGCTAGCGGGTCGGGGCGGTTGCCGCGGTCGGTTCGGCCGTGGACAGCGGGGCGGCGCAGAAGCCGCAGCGGTCGCCGATGAGCTCCATCCGGCACCAGTGGCAGGTCTCCCGCCGTACGGAGGAGACCAGTTGGTGCAGGACGGGCAGGTCGGCGAGGTGGGCGGCGAACTCGACCAGCTTGGGCGTGCCCCACCAGCGGGGCGAGGACTCGGGCAGCGCGGTCTCCTGGACGGCGCGGACCTGCCAGCGCGGGGCGAGGGCGGTGGTGGGCCAGTCGGTCTGGAGCTGGCCGCGGGCGAGCACGAGGTCGGTGGTGAACTCGGGCCCGGTGAGCGTGTCGGGGCCGCCGCCGGATCCGATCCGTACGAGTGCGGGGACGGGTCCGGCGAGGACGCCGAACTGGGCGCCGGGGAGCCAGCCCTTGACGTGCGAGGTGAGGCCGACGGGGACGCGGTCCAGTTTGGCGACGGAGCCGAGGACGGCGCCCGCGTACACGTAGTGGGTAAGCAGCCGGGCGGCGGAGGCGAGGACGCCGGGGCTGAAGTCGCAGCCGGAGAGCTGGCGCAGCTGGCGGACGAGGACGGCGGCGCCGAGCGGCGGCAGGGCGGTCCTGACGATCGCGATCCGGTCGGATTCGAGCAGCGAGCGGACGGTGTGCAGGCGCCGTTCGGTCGCGGCGGGTGCCGAGGCGGGGCAGACGACGATCACGTGCCCGTGGCGTTCGAGCAGGAGCTGGACGTCGGCGAGGGCGGCGTCGAGCGGGCGGGTCGCGGGGCCGGGCAGGACGGCGGCGGGGGGTGTCTGCGGATCGGTGGGCGGCAACACCAGATCGGGGCTGGTGACCGCAATCGCTGTCGGCACGCGGGCTCCCCCGATCCCTCACTGACCACTACCTGCTGCGTTCGCAGCGTCACGCCCCTGCACTTTATCCACGTCCCCCGGGGTGGTGAACAGACAATCCTTCAAGCTCCGTCACTTTCTCGGCCGGTGGACACCCCGCACGGCCGCTCCGGCGCGGGCGGTCCTGAACTGCGGTTCCCGCCAGAGGTCTTGACAAGCCGATTGGTCTGGACCAGCTTGTTCCCCCGACGGTGGCCACCGTTCCGCACCTCCGTACGAAGGCGTACGGCCTCCTCCCCTCCCCCCGATCCCCACTCCCCCACTCCCCCACTCCCCCACTCCCCCCGGAGGCAGCAAGTGGACCGCACCACCAGAGCCGCACTGGCGCTCGCCGTCGGCGCCGGGCTCGTGTTCGTCGGCGGTACCGGCGTCGCGCAGGCAGCGGACGTCAACGTGGCCAAGAACGCCGGCTTCGAGAACGGCCTCGCCAACTGGTCCTGTTCCGCGGGCAGCGGCGCCGTCGTCTCCTCGCCGGTCCGCACCGGGGCCGGCGCCCTGCGGGCCGCCCCGGCCGGCCTCGACAACGCCAAGTGCACCCAGACCGTGACGGTCAAGCCGAGCTCCACGTACACCCTGAGCGCCTGGGTGCAGGGCGGTTACGCGTACCTCGGCGCGGCCGGCACCGGCACCACCGACGTCTCCACCTGGACCCCGGACAGCGCGGGCTGGAAGCAGCTGACCACCACCTTCACCACCGGGGCGAACACCACCTCGGTGCAGGTGTACACGCACGGCTGGTACGGCACGGCCGCGTACTCCGTCGACGACGTGAGCGTCTTCGGGCCCGACGGGGGCGGCGGCACCGACCCGACGCCGACGATCCCGGCCGCCCCGGCCGGCCTCGCCGCGGGCACGCCCACCTCCTCGTCCGTCCCGCTGAGCTGGGGCGCGGTCTCCAACGCGACCGGCTACAAGGTCTACAAGGACGGCGCCCTCGCGACCACGGTCAACAGCTCCTCGGCCACCGTCACCGGCCTGACCGCCAACACGACGTACCAGTTCCAGGTCTCCGCGACCAACGCCGCCGGCGAGTCCGCCAGGTCGGCCGCCGTCTCCGTGAAGACCGCGCAGGTCACCGACCCCGGCCCCGGCCCGGCCGTGCCCAAGCACGCGCTGACCGGCTACTGGCAGAACTTCGACAACGGCGCCGCCAAGCAGAAGCTGCGGGACGTCCAGGCGCAGTACGACATCATCGCCGTCTCCTTCGCCGACGCCACCACCACCGCCGGGCAGCTCACCTTCAACCTCGACCCGGCCGTCGGCTACGCCTCCGTCGCCGACTTCAAGGCCGACGTCGCCGCGAAGAAGGCGGCCGGCAAGTCCGTCATCCTCTCGGTCGGCGGCGAGAAGGGGAACGTCACCATCAACAGTGACGCCTCCGCGACCGCCTTCGCCGACAGCGCGTACGCCCTGATGCAGGAGTACGGCTTCAACGGCGTCGACATCGACCTCGAGCACGGCATCAACTCCACGTACCTGACCAAGGCGCTGCGCCAGCTCTCCGCCAAGGCCGGATCGTCGCTCGTGCTCACGATGGCCCCGCAGACCATCGACATGCAGTCGACCGGCACCGAGTACTTCAAGACCGCGCTCGCCGTGAAGGACATCCTCACGGTGGTCAACATGCAGTACTACAACAGCGGTGCGATGCTCGGCTGCGACGGCAAGGTCTACAGCCAGGGCTCGGTGGACTTCCTCACCGCGCTCGCCTGCATCCAGCTCCAGGGCGGCCTCGACGCCTCCCAGATCGGCTTCGGCGTCCCCGCCTCGACCCGCGGCGCGGGCAGCGGCTACGTCGACCCGCAGATCGTGAAGAACGCGCTGGACTGCCTCGCCAAGGGCACCGGCTGCGGCGCCTTCAAGCCCGCCCAGACCTACCCGAACATCCGCGGCGCGATGACCTGGTCCACCAACTGGGACGCCACGGCGGGCAACGCCTGGTCGAACGCGGTCGGCCCGCACGTCCACGGCCTCCCGTAACCCCGCACCTCCCCGCACCTCCCCTCGCGTCTCCCCCTCCCCCCTTTCGGGGGAATCCCCCGCAGCGCCGCCGCTCCCCCGGCGGCGCTGCGCCGTTTCCCGGGTCCGGGGCCGGAAGAATGTGGCCGAACTCCACTGCTTGACCGGTCCATGTCACAGCCGCACGATGTCAGCTACCGCACGTCCGTCTGTCGCACTCCCCCACACTCCCCACCCAGGAGACAGCATGCGACTTCGTATCCGCGGAGGAAGGTCCGCCGCACTCGCGGGCCTCCTGGCGCTCGCCCTCGCGGCGCCGATCTCCGCCCTCGCGACACCTGCCGGGGCCGACCCGGCACCGACCGCCGCCACCCGCGCCGGGGACGAGGTGATCCGGCAGTACGAGATCGCCGGACCCGCCACCGCCGCCGAACGCTCCGCCCTCACCGCCACCGGCGTCTCCATCGACGAGGTCGACGCCGGCCATGTCGTGGTCAGCGCCGACGCCCGGCAGGCGGCCCACCTCAAGAGCCTCGGCTACCGCGCCGTCGCCCTGCCCGCCCCGCCCGACCGGGGCGCGTCCGCCACCAGCGCCCTGGGCCCGCTCGACTTCCCCTCCGCCGACGCGAAGTACCACAACTACGCGGAGATGAACGCCGAGATCGACCAGCGGCTCGCCGCCTACCCGGCCATCATGAACAAGCGGGTGATCGGCAAGACGTACGGCGGCCGCGACATCATCGCCATCAAGGTCAGCGACAACGTCGCCACCGACGAGAACGAGCCCGAGGTCCTCTTCACGCACCACCAGCACGCCCGCGAGCACCTGACCGTCGAGATGGCGCTCTACCTGCTGCGGGAGCTGGGCGCCGGGTACGGCACCGACCCCCGGATCACCAGCATGGTGAACGACCGCGAGATCTGGATCGTCCCCGACCTCAACCCGGACGGCGGCGAGTACGACATCGCCACCGGCTCCTACCGCAGCTGGCGCAAGAACCGCCAGCCCAACTCCGGCTCCTCGTACGTCGGTACGGACCTCAACCGCAACTGGGACTACAAGTGGGGCTGCTGCGGCGGCTCCTCCGGCTCCAAGAGCTCCGAGACCTACCGCGGCACGGCGCCCGAGTCCGCGCCCGAGGTGAAGGTCGTCGCCGACTTCGTCCGCTCCCGGGTCGTCGGCGGCAAGCAGCAGATCAGGACCGGCATCGACTTCCACACCTACAGCGAACTGGTCCTGTGGCCGTTCGGCTGGACCAACGCGGACACCGCCCCGGGCATGACCCAGGACGACCGCGACGCCTTCGCCACGGTCGGCAAGAAGATGGCCACGAGCAACGGCTACACCCCCGAGCAGTCCAGCGACCTGTACATCACCGACGGGTCGATCGACGACTACCTCTGGGGCGCGCACAAGATCTTCAGCTACACCTTCGAGATGTACCCGACCGACTCCTGGAGCGGCGGCTTCTACCCGCCCGACGAGGTGATCGAGCGGGAGACCAGCCGCAACCGGGACGCCGTCCTGCAGCTCCTGGAGAACAGCGACTGCATGTACCGCTCGATCGGCAAGGCCGCGCAGTACTGCACGACGTGAGCTGCACGAAGTGAGCCGCACGACGTGAGCCGCACGACGTGAGCCGTACGGCTACGCGTTCTCGTCGAAGTAGGCGTCCAGCACGGCGTCGAGCTGGGACTCCCACTCCGTGATGTGCCCCCTGGCCGGTGCGTCGATCTCGATCGGGTACCAGCGCCGGTCAGGGGTGTGCACGGTGACGGTGAACCGCTTGCCGAAGCGCCCCGACGCGGTCTCGACCGCGCCGATCTCGTCCCAGCGGAAGTCGCAGCTCTCCTCGTCGAGGCTCAGCCGCACGCCGTCGCCGTCGGCGACGATCCGGGCCCGCCGGTCGGCGGCCTCGAAGACCGGCCCGTCGGAGACGCCGTCGGCCTCGTCGGCCGCCTCGCCCTTCTCCGGCACGGCGTCCTCGACTACGGCGTCGTCGGTGTCTTCGGCGTCGTCGGTGTCTTCGGCGTCGTCGGCGTCGTCGGCGTCATCGGCCTCGACGTCCACCGCCGTTCCCGTCACCACCGCCTCGTCGTCGTCCGGGCGTGGCCCCGTGATGCCGGGGACGAACGCCGGATCGGCCGCGGCGCCTTGGAGGGGCGGAATGCTGCTGGGTCCTGTGCTCTTCTCCACGCGGGAAGTATGGACGATGTTGCTGTGAGCGGGGCGGGCGACCCCGGCTACACGGCCAGGCTCAGCGCCGCGGCCACCGCGAACCCGGCCAGGGACAGCACCGATTCCAGCACCGTCCAGGACTTCAGGGTGTCCCGTTCCGAGATGCCGAAGTACTTGGAGACCATCCAGAAGCCCCCGTCGTTGACGTGCGAGGCGAAGATCGAGCCGGCCGAGATCGCCATGATGACCAGGGCGAGGAAGGCCTGGGAGTGCCCGCCGCCCTCGACCAGCGGGAGCACGATGCCGGCCGTGGTGACGATGGCGACGGTGGCCGAGCCCTGGGCGACGCGCAGCACCAGGGAGATCAGATAGGCCAGCACGATCACCGGCAGGCCGAAGCCGTCGAAGGTGTCGGAGAGGGCCTGGGCGACCCCGCTGGCCTTGAGGACGGCGCCGAAGACGCCGCCCGCGCCGACCACGAGCAGGATGTTGCCGACCGGCTTGAGGGAGGACGTGGACACCTGCTCCAGGGACGTGCGGCTCCAGCCGCGCCGGATGCCGAGCAGGTAGTACGCGAGGAGCAGGGCGATCGTCAGGGCGGCGAACGGGTTGCCGAAGAACTCGATCACCGAGCGGAGGGTGGAGGGGTCGAGCGCGATCGAGGAGAAGGTCGCGGCGAGGATGAGCACCAGCGGCGTACCGATGATGAACAGGACGGTGGCCAGCGGTACGGGTGCCTCGGCGCCGTCCGCGCGTGTGCCGGCCACCTGCCGCCGGGCCTCCTCGGCGGCGTCCACCATGTCCTGCGGGACCTCGACGAAGACCCGGCGGCCGATCCAGGCGGCGTACGCCCAGGCGGCGAGGACGGCGGGGACGCCGACGACGACGCCCATGAGGATGACCCAGCCGAGCGAGACGTGCAGCAGTCCGGCGGCGGCGACCGGGCCGGGGTGCGGCGGCAGGAAGGCGTGGGTCATGGACAGGCCGGCGAGCAGCGGCATGCAGTACAGCAGGATCGATTTTCCGGACTGCTTGGCGGCGGCGTAGACGATCGGCGCGAGGACGAAGATGCCGACGTCGAAGAAGACCGGGATGCCGAAGATGAGGCCGGTGAGGCCCATCGCGAGCGGGGCGCGCTTCTCGCCGAAGAGGGCGAGCAGACGCCCGCTCAGCACCTCGGCGCCGCCGGAGACTTCGAGGATCGCGCCGAGCATGGTGCCGAGGCCGATGATGATGGCGACGTGGCCGAGGATGCCGCCCATGCCGTTCTCGATGACGGAGGTGGCGGCGGACTTCTGGACGGTGCCGAAGAGTTCGGTGACCGACAGGCCGGCCGCGAGGCCGACGGCGAGGGAGACGGCGAGCAGCGCGACGAAGGGCTGGAGCCGCACCTTGATGATGAGGACGAGCAGCAGGGCGATGCCGAGCGCGGCGACGGCGAGCAGTCCCGCCGTGCCGGGTATCAGGAGCAGCAGGCCGCCGGTGTGGGGAGGGGCGGGGGGTGCTTCGGCGGCGAGGAGGGTGAGGCTCATTCGGGGGACCTCGGTTCTGGGGTGCGTGTCTCGATTCCGGGCAGGGTGGAGCGCGGCACGGCGTTCCGGGGGTGAACGCCGTGCCGGGGAACGGGCGGTGGGGTGGCGGGATCAGCTCAGGACCGCCAGCGCGTCGATCTCGATGAGCAGGCCCTTGGGCAGGCCGACGTAGACCGTGGTGCGGGCCGAGGCGGGGGCCTTGAGGCCCTGCTCCTCGAAGTACGCGTTGTAGATCGCGTTCATCTCGGCGAAGTGGTCGACGTCCGTGAGGTAGACGCGCATCATCATCACGTCGTCCCAGGTGGCGCCGCCCTCCTCCAGGATCGCCTTGACGTTGGCGAAGGTCTGGAGGGTCTGCTCGCGCAGGGTCGGGCCGGCCGGCGTCGGGGGCTGCCCCTCGACGGCGGGCAGGAAGCCGACCTGGCCGGCGACCTGGAGGATGTTGCCCTTCTTGACGCCGTGGGAGAACTTGGCGGGCGGGGCGGTGTGGGTGGCGGGGACGAGGGCGATCTTCTCGGTCATGCGGTTCCTGTTCCTAACTGTCTTTCCTGGGGGCGGTTCCGGAGTAGTCGCGGCTGATGTCCTCGGCGGTGCGGCGCACCAGCGGGAGGAGGGTGAGGAGTTCCTCCGCGGTGACCACCACGTTCGGCGCGGAGACCGACATGGCGGCGACGACGCGTCCGTCGGCGCCGCGGATGGGCGCGGCGACGCAGTTGATCGACTCCTCGTGGCCACCGAGGTCGGTGGCCCAGCCCTGTTCGCGTACGGTCGCCAGCTCCTTGAGGAAGGCGGCTGCGTTGGGCGTCGAACGGGGCGTGTACAGGGGGTAGTCCAGCTTGGCGGCGAGGGCGCGCCGCTCGGGCTCGGACAGGTCGGCGAGGAGCAGTTTGGCGACGGCGGCGACGGTGAGGGCGACCGGCTTGCCGATCCGCGAGTACATGCGCACCGGGTAGCGGCTCTCGACCTTGTCGATGTAGAGCACCTCGCCCTCCTCGCGGACGGCGAGGTGGACGGTGTGCCCGATCCGCTCGTTGAGGGCGGCGAGGTGGGGGTGGGCGATCTCGCGGATGTCGAGGTTCTCGATGGCTTCCTGGGCGAGGGCGAAGAGCCGGGCGCCGAGCCGGTAGCGCTGGTCCTGCTGCCGGTGGACGAGGCCGTGCTCGTGGAGGGTGCGCAGCAGGCGCAGCGCGGTGGACTTGTGCACGCCGAGCCGGTCGGCGACCTGTCCGAGGTCGGCGGGCCCCTGCGCGAGCAACGGCAGGATGCTGAGCGCGCGGTCGACGGTCTGGCTCATGGTGTGCGTACCTCCTGGTCGTCCCCCGTCCACCCGGGGCCGAGGTGCAGTCTCCCCCAGGCCGCGTCGTCGAGTCCGGCGAGGCGGTCGGCACGGGCGCGCCGGGGCGGCACGGCGAGGTCGCCGGGCACGGTCAGCGCGGCGGCGGCCGTCAGGTGCCCGTGCCGCAGGCGGGCGGCCGGCCCGAGGTCGCGCAGGACCCCGGAGAGGAACCCGGCGGCGAAGGCGTCCCCGGCTCCGACGGGCGCGACGATGTCGACGCGGGGGGCGGGGACGTGCACGACGTGGTCGCCGGGGCCGGCCCCGCCGGCGTTCGAGGCGCGGGGGTCCGGGGGCGGAGTCCCCGGTTCGGGAAGGCGCGGGGTGGGGGAGGAGCCGGCGCGGCGCTCGAACAGGACCGCGCCCTCCCCGCCCCGCTTCACCACGAGCGCGGCGGGCTCCGGGAGCAGCGCCCGGATCGCTTCCGGCTCGCCCACCCCCCACGCCGCCTCGGCCTCGTCCTCGCCGACGAAGACGAGGTCGGCCCGCCGGGACAGTTCCAGCAGCACCCGGCCGCCGGCGGCCGGGTCGGCCCACAGGCCGGGCCGGAAGTTGACGTCGAAGGAGACCAGCGGGCGCCCGGGGCGGGGCGCGGTCAGTTCGCGCACGAGGGCCAGGCAGGGCTCGGACAGCGCGGCGGTGATGCCGGAGAGGTGGAGGATCCGTCCGTCGGCGACGTCGGCGTACGGGACGGTGTCCGGCGACATCGCGGAGGCGGCGGACCCGGCCCGGTAGTAGACGACCTCGTGCGCGTCGCTCGCCCGGTCGGTGGCGGTGCGGAAGTAGACGCCGGTCGGGCGGCGCGGGTCGCGGCGCACGCCGGAGACGTCGACGCCGTGCGCGCCGATCGCCTCGACCAGGTGGTCGCCGAAGCCGTC
Source organism: Streptomyces sp. NPDC093111 (assembly GCF_040683955.1). Classification (NCBI taxonomy): domain Bacteria; kingdom Bacillati; phylum Actinomycetota; class Actinomycetes; order Kitasatosporales; family Streptomycetaceae; genus Streptomyces; species Streptomyces sp. NPDC093111. The sequence goes on from NZ_JBFBNW010000008.1 coordinate 58,241, forward strand.
CCGTCCGACCCGTCCGACCCATTTCGCGCGGTGTCCGGCGGCGGCGAGAGCGCAGGCGACGTTGGATTCGGCGCCGCCGATGGCGCGGGTGAAGGAGGGCACGTCGGCGAGGCGCCCGGTCCGGTCGGGCAGGAAGGTGACCATGGACTCGCCGAGGCAGACGACGTCCGGCGCATCGTCCACGGGGGGCGGGGTTCCGGTCACCTTCGGGCTCCTTCAGGCTGGTGCGGCGGGGGCGGTTCGGGGCCTGGTCCATTGACCTGGCGTTGGCCCGGATGTTAGACAGCCTTAAGCGATATGCGCAACGGGCGTTGCATATGATGCAACCGGCCCGCATCCTGCGCAGGAACCCTCAAGGAGGAGGAACCATGCCGGACCTGGCGAACGAGGTCGTCGACCACCGCTTCAAGGCCCTGCCGCCGGACGCCCACGGACTGACCGTCCGGGAGCTGGCCGCCGAGCGCCGCAACCTCTTCACCGGCGGCTTCACCACCCCCGTCCTCGCCCTCTCCGCCGAGTCCGTCGAGCACAACCTGCGCCTCCTGGAGGAGTACGCGGAGCGCCACGGCCTCGCCTTCGCGCCGCACGGCAAGACCTCGATGGCCCCGCAGCTCTTCGACCGCCAGCTCGCGCACGGCGCCTGGGGCATCACGGCCGCCGTCCCCCACCAGGCCCGCGTCTACCGCGCCCACGGCGTGCCCGCGATCTTCCTCGCCAACGAGCTCGTCGACGCCGCCGCCCTGCGCTGGCTGGCCGCCGAGCTCGACGCCGACCCGGACTTCCGCTTCGTCTGCTACGTCGACTCCGTCCGCGGCGTCGAGCTGATGGACGAGGCCCTGCGCGCGGCGGGCGCCCGGCGGGCCGTCGACGTCGTGGTCGAGCTGGGCGCGGCCGAGGCGGGGCGCACGGGCGCGCGGACCGAGGCCGAGTGCGAGGCCGTCGCCGACGCGGTCGCCGCCACGGACCGGCTGCGCCTGGTGGGCGTGGCGGGGTACGAGGCCACGATGCCGCAGGCCGACGCCGGCCTGGTCCGCGCCTGGCTGCACCGGCTGGTGGCACTCGCGGCGGCCTTCGACAAGGCGGGCCGGTTCGCGCCCGAGCTGCCGGAGATCGTCGTCAGCGCGGGCGGCAGCGAGTGGTTCGACGCGGTCGCCGAGGTCTTCGAGGGCATCCCGGACCTCTCCCGCCCCGTCCTGAAGCTGCTGCGCTCCGGCGCGTACGTCTCCCACGACGACGGCCAGTACCGCGCGCGGACGCCCTTCAACCGGGTCCCCGAGGAGGGCGCGCTCCAGCCCGCGTTCCGGCTCTGGTCCCAGGTCGTCTCCCGCCCCACCCCCACGCAGGCCTTCACCAACGCGGGCAAGCGCGACGCCGCGTACGACCTGCACCTGCCCGAGGCGCAGGCCGTGCGCGACGGGCGCACCGGCGAGATCCGCCCGGCCGAGGGCATCACCGTCACCGCCCTGTCCGACCAGCACGCCTGGCTGGACACCGGGCCGGGGGCGGACGTGGAGGTCGGCGACTGGGTCGGGATGGGCCTGTCCCACCCGTGCACGATCTTCGACAAGTGGCAGCTGATCCCGCTCGTGGAGGCGGACGGCACGGTCGTCGACTACATCCGCACCTTCTTCTAGGACCGGGGAGCCCGCCATGGATCTCGTCCTGCGTGACGCCGAGGTCGTCGACGGCAGCGGCGCGTCGTCCTACCGCGCCGACGTCGCCCTCTCCGACGGCCGGATCGCCGCGATCGTCAAGGAGGGCGCGGCGGCCGGCTGCCAGCGCCCCACCGCCCGGCGCGTCATGGACGCCGAGGGCCTCGTCCTGTCGCCCGGCTTCATCGACATGCACGCCCACAGCGACCTGGCCCTGCTGCGGGACCCGGACCACAGCGCGAAGGCCGCGCAGGGCGTGACCCTGGAGGTCCTGGGCCAGGACGGCCTGTCGTACGCCCCGGTCGACGACCGCACCCTCGCCGAGGTGCGCCGGGCCATCACCGGCTGGAACGGCGACGGCTCGGACATCGACTTCGACTGGCGCACGGTGGGCGAGTACCTGGACCGCCTCGACCGGGGCGTCGCCGTCAACGCGGCCTACCTGATCCCGCAGGGCACCGTCCGGATGTACGCGGTCGGCTGGGACGACCGCCCCGCCACGGAGGCCGAGCTGAACCGCATGCGGCAGCTGGTCGCCGAGGGCATGGAGCAGGGCGCGGTGGGCATGTCCTCGGGCCTCACCTACACGCCGGGGATGTACGCGCCCGACGCCGAGCTCACCGAGCTGTGCCGGGTCGTCGCCGGGTACGACGGCTACTACTGCCCGCACCACCGCTCCTACGGGGCGGGCGCCCTGGAGGCGTACGGGGAGATGGTCCGGCTCACCCGGGACGCGGGCTGCGCCCTGCACCTGGCCCACGCCACGATGAACTTCGGCGTCAACGAGGGGCGGGCGCCGGAGCTCCTCGCCCTGCTCGACGAGGCGCTGGCCGCCGGCGCGGACATCTCCCTCGACACGTACCCGTACACGCCCGGCTGCACGACCCTGGCGGCCGTGCTCCCCAGCTGGGCCCACGAGGGCGGCCCCGAGGCGCTGCTCGCCCGGCTCGCCGACGACACCACGGCCGAACGGATCCGGCACCATCTGGAGGAGATCGGCTCGGACGGCTGCCACGGCGTCCCCGTCGACTGGCACACGATCGAGATCTCGGGCGTGACGAACCCCGTCCTCGCTCCTCACATTGGCACCCGCGTCCCCGACTGGCCCACCGCCCGCCGCCTCCTCCTGGACGACCGGCTGGGCACGACGATCCTCCAGCACGTGGGGCACGAGGAGAACGTCCGCGCGATCATGCGCCACCGGGTGCACACGGGCGGCTCCGACGGCATCCTCCAGGGCTCCAAGCCCCACCCCCGGGCGTACGGCACCTTCCCGGAGTACCTGGGCCGGTACGTGCGCGAGGAGTCCGTCCTCTCCCTGGAGGAGTGCGTCGCCCACCTCACCTCCCGCCCCGCCGCGCGCCTCCGCCTCCCCGACCGCGGCCTGGTCCGCGAGGGCTACCGCGCCGACCTGACCCTCTTCGACCCCGCCACGATCGCCTCGGGCGCCACGTACGACGCCCCCCGCACCCTCCCGACGGGCATCCCGCACGTCCTGATCGACGGCCGCTTCGTCATCGAGGACGGCAAGCGGACGGACACCCTGGCGGGCCGATCCGTACGAAGCCGCTGACACGGCTACGCCCCCCGCGCGCCTTGCCGAGCCCGGCAGGATCCGGAAGAGACGGCCTAGGCTCCCGTGCCCGTCCGTCGCCCTCCGGCGCGGCTCCGGCGCGGTGCGGGAACGGGGGGCGCGGGCGCCTGCGCGGGCGCCGTCCCGTGGGCCCGCCCTCCCCCGGGCTCCGTCCGGGGGAGGGTGTCCCGGCGGAGGAGCACGGCGGCCGCGACCGCCGCCACCGCCATCAGCGCGAACCCGTACGCCGGCGTGTGCCCGGACGGCGCCGTCTCGTAGACCAGGCCCGCCGAGGCCACCGCGAGGCACCGCCCCCACACCCCGTCCCAGGCCCCCGCCGCCGCGATCCCGCACATCCCCCACAGCAGGTACCACGGCTGCACCATCGGCGACAGCACCACCAGCGCCACCAGGGACATCCCCAGGCCCAGCGTCGGATCGAGCCGTCCCTTCCACGCGCGCCACCCCAGCACCGCGATGATCCCCACCGCCACCACCAGCCCGGCCTGCTGGACGACCGCCTTCACCGGTTCCGGGTCGTCCGCGACGAGCAGGCCCAGGCCGAGGCCGAGGTCGCTGGTGACGGAGAGCGCCGTGTGGATGGTGCCGGCCACGCTCTGGGTGCGGAGCCAGCCGAAGCCCGTCCCGGCCGCCACGGTCGCGAGCGCCGCGACCCCCGCGGCGACCACCCCGGGCAGCAGCCCCTTCAGGGCCCCGCGCACGCCCCCGCCGCACCGGCGCGCGACGATGATCCCCACGAACAGCAGCGCCACCGCGGCCGGCGACTTGACCATGACCGCGAGGCCGACGAGCACGCTGCCGGCCACCCACCGCCCCCGCACGGCGAGCAGCACGCCGCCGAGCATGAGGCCGATCATGAGCCCGTCGTTGTGCAGGCCGCCGACGACGTGGACGAGGAGCAGCGGGTTGAGCGCGGCGAGCCAGAGCGCCCCGGGGCGCCCGTCGGAGAGGCCCCGTACGGCCCAGACGATCAGGGCGAGCGCGCCGAGGGCGACGAGCCGCATGCCGAGGACGGCGGGGACGACCGACCCGCCGGTGAGTTTCACGACGGCCTGGGCGAGGACGAGGAAGACGGGTCCGTAGGGCGCGGGGGTGTCGGTCCAGTGCCCGCCGACGCTGGCCGCGGCGTCGTGGCCGAGCTCGCCGGGGGCGAGGACGGAGGGCCCCGCCCCGTACACGTCGTGTCCTTCGAGGACCATCGCGCCCTGGGCGATGTAGCTGTACACGTCGGCGCTGTACAGCGGCGGCGCGAGCAGCAGGGGCGCCGCCCACCAGCCGAGGGTGACGCCGACGCGCCCGTCGGCGCCGGCCCGCAGCAGCCGCCCGTACTGCCACCAGGCCGCGACCAGCAGGGTCAGTCCGAGGTACGCGAGGATCGCGCCGGCCACGGTGGGCGTGGAGCCGCGCGGCTCCCACAGGCCCCAGCCGCCGCGTACCGGCAGGGTGCCGGCCGCCCATCCGCCGAGCGTGACGGCGAGCGATCCGGCCGCGCCGAGCCACCGGCATCCGGCGGTGCTGAAAACCCACATGACGGACCAACCTACCCGCGCGCCGCGCCTCGCCCGAACGGGCGCCCGCTCCGTCGCCCGAACGCCCGACGTGGCACAGAACACGGAGCGCGCCGACCGGCCCCGCCGTAAGCTCTCGTCATGCAGGTGATCCAGTCCACGAAGCTGTCCAACGTCTGTTACGAGATCCGGGGTCCGGTGCTCGAAGAGGCGATGCGACTCGAGGCCGCGGGTCACCGCATCCTCAAGCTCAACACCGGCAACCCGGCCGCCTTCGGCTTCGAGTGCCCGCCGGCCATCCTCGAGGACGTGCTGCGCAACCTCGCCGACGCCCACGGCTACGGCGACGCGAAGGGCCTGCTGTCCGCCCGCCGCGCGGTGATGAGCCACTACGAGACCAAGGGCATCCCGCTCTCCGTCGAGGACATCTACCTCGGCAACGGCGTCTCCGAGCTGATCCAGATGTCGATGCAGGCACTGCTCGACGACGGCGACGAGGTCCTCGTTCCGGCTCCGGACTATCCGCTGTGGACGGCCTCGGTCTCGCTCGCGGGCGGTACGGCCGTGCACTACCGCTGCGACGAGCAGGCGGACTGGATGCCGGACCTGGCCGACATCGAGCGCAAGATCACCGACCGCACCAAGGCGATCGTGATCATCAACCCGAACAATCCGACGGGCGCCGTCTACGACGACGAGATGCTCCGCTCGCTGACCGAGATCGCCCGCCGCCACAAGCTGGTGATCTGCTCCGACGAGATCTACGACAAGATCCTCTACGACGGCGCCACGCACACCCCGACCGCCGCGATCGCCCCCGACCTGCTGGTCCTCACCTTCAACGGGATGAGCAAGAACTACCGGGTCGCGGGCTTCCGCTCCGGCTGGCTGGCGGTCTGCGGCCCGAAGGGGCACGCCACCTCGTACATCGAGGGCCTGACGATCCTCGCCAACATGCGCCTGTGCGCCAACATGCCGGCCCAGCACGCGGTGGCCGCCGCGCTCCAGGGGCGCCAGTCCATCGAGGACCTGGTCCTGCCGGGCGGGCGGCTGCTCGAGCAGCGGGACACCGCGTACGAGCTGCTGACCCGGATCCCGGGCGTGACCTGCGTGAAGCCGAAGGGCGCGCTGTACCTGTTCCCGCGCCTCGACCCGAACGTCTACAAGATCAAGGACGACCGGCAGATGGTCCTGGACCTGCTGCGGGCCGAGAAGATCATGGTCGTGCACGGGACGGGCTTCAACTGGCACGAGCCCGACCACTTCCGGATCGTCACCCTGCCCGCCGCCCCGGACCTGGCGGACGCGGTGACCCGGATCGGCACCTTCCTGGACGGCTACAGCCAGCACTAGCCCGGCCGCTCCGGAGCGCGCCACCAGCGCCCCGATCCGGACAGCACTCAACTTTAGATTGAATCTAAGCTAGGATGCCTCCAGAGCAACCAGGAGGCCGTCCCATGTACGAACCGATCCGCACCAAGTCGGTCCACCGGATGGCCGACGACGACCGGAACGCGTACCCGCACCGCTCCCGCGAGGAAGAGCTGGACATCCAGCTCGCCGGACACCTCGCCGCCCTGCTCGCCGTCACCGACGAGCTCGGCGACGGCGAGGCCGGCGAGCTGATCGCCCGGCAGGTCGCCCGGCTCCGCGGCGCGCCCCCCGCGCGGCACGCGGGCCTCAGCGGCTCCCCCGCCGAGGCGCTGCACCGCAGGGCACACGCCCTCGCGGGCCGCGCCCTGGTCGTCGCCGCCTCCCGGGCCGACACGGCCGCCGCGATCCTCGCCGCCGAGCGCATGGACGCGCACACCGCGGCGCTCCCCGGGGAAACCCTGGTCGGCGCCCCCTGACGGCCCCGGTCCGCGCGGCCACGACACCGCGCGGACCGGGTGCCACCCACCCCGGCACCACCCGACCCGGACGTCACCCGTCCGGTTCCCTACCGGGATCACCGCTTCACCCGCCGTACACCCGACTCCCCCTGGAATGTGGGTTTCCGCGAGCACGCTGCCCGCGTGAGACGCATTCTGGGAATCGTCCTCGCCGTCCTGCTCCTGGGCGGCGTGGCCGTGGTCCTCGTGACCGACGGCGACCGGGACGACAAGGGCACGGCAACGAAGACCGTGCGAGGAGTGATCGGGTCGGAGAAGGCGGAGTTCTTCGCCGATCCCGAGGTCGTGAAGGCCCTTGCCGCCAAGGGCCTCACCGTACGGACGGAGACCTCCGGGTCCTGGGACATGGAGCGACTGCCCCTCAAGGGCTACGACTTCGCGTTCCCGTCCGCCAAGGCGCCCGCCGACGAGATCAAGGCCAGGACGAAGGCGACCGGCACCCCGCTGCGCCCCTTCTACTCGCCGCTGGTCGTCGTCGCGCACGGCGCCGCCGCCCAGGTGCTCGCCGGCAACGGGCTCGCCACGCTCGCGCCCGGCGGCCACACCGGCACCCTGCGCATGGAGCCCTACCTCGCCGCCGCCCGCGCCGACCGGACCTGGCAGCAGCTCAAGGGCTCCGCCGGGCACGCCGAACTGAGCGGCACCCTGTTCGTCACCTCCACCGACCCGCTGGCCTCCAACTCCGGCGCGCTCTACCTGGCCGCCGCCAGCTACGTCGCCGACGGCGGCCGGGTCGCCGGGGACAAGGCCGCCGTGGACCGCACCGCCCCGCTGCTGCGCAAGCTGATCCAGGTGCAGGGCGCCCAGCAGTCCAGTTCCGACGCGCCCTTCCGGGACTTCGTCAGCGGCGTCGGCAACCCGCTGGTCCTCGTCTACGAGTCCCAGGTCGCCGCCCAGCTGATCGCCCAGCCGCCGGCCGGCTGGGCCGGCGACCTCGTCGTCCTCTACCCGGACACCACCGTCAGCAGCGACCACACGCTCGTCCCGCTCACCGACGGCGGCCGGACCCTCGGCGAGCTCCTCTCCACCGACCCGGAGCTGCGCCGGCTGGCGGTCCGCCACGGCTTCCGCCCGCAGGGCGCCCCGGCCGAGTTCACCGCCGCCACCGCCGGCCTCACCGGCTATCTCGACCAGAAGCTCACCGGAATCCGCCAGGCGCCCGTGCCCACCTCCCAGGTGCTGCACCGGATGGCGCTGCGGGCCCGCGACCAGGGGGACACCGCATGACCACACCCACGAGCCCGGACAGCCCGCTCGTCCTGACCCCGCCCGAGCCGGTTCCGCCGGTCCGCGCCGAGCAGGCGAAGACGCTCGTCCCGGTCGACGACGCGGTCCGCACCGAGATGGCCCGGCGCGCCGACGAGTACGTCGGCTCGCTCGCCGGACTCGACGCCCGCTCCCCCGAGTTCACCGGCCGGATCGGGGAGATCACGGCGCTCGGCGGCGGCGAACTGCGCACCGCCTCCCAGCAGTCCAACCGGATGCTGGACCGCACCGTCCGCTCGCTCGGCACGGCCGGCGGCGACCCGCAGGCCCGGGTCGGCGACTCGCTCGTCGCGCTGCGGCGCACCGTCGAGGACCTGGACCCGCGCGACACCCCCGCCAAGGGCGTCCGGAGCCTGCTGTCCAAGCTGCCCGGCGGCAACCGGGTGCGCGACCACATCGCGAAGTACGCCTCCTCGAAGGCCACCCTCGACCGGATCCTGGCCGCCCTGGACGGCGGCCAGGACGAACTGCGCCGCGACAACGCGGCCCTGCAGACCGAGCGGGCCCGGCTCTGGGAGACCATGGGCCGCCTCCAGGAGTACGCGGTGCTCACCGAGGCGCTCGACGCGGCCGTCGAGGAGCGGGTCGCGCTGACCACCGACCCGGCGCAGGCGGACGCGCTCCGCGCCGACGTGCTCTTCCCGGTCCGGCAGAAGCACCAGGACCTGCTGACCCAGCTCGCCGTCTGCGCCCAGGGCTACCTCGCGATGGACATGGTGCGCCGCAACAACGACGAGCTGATCAAGGGCGTGGAGCGGGCGTCGACGACGACCGTCACGGCGCTGCGGATCGCGGTGATGCTGGCCTCCGCGCTGGAGCACCAGAAGAAGGTCACCGAGCAGGTCACCGCGCTGCGCGGCACCACCGAGCGGCTCATCCAGGGCAACGCGAGCGCCCTCGCCGGCCAGTCCGGCGACATCCAGCGGCTGGCCGCCGAGCCCGCGGTCGGCCTGGACACCGTGCGCACCGCCTTCCAGCAGATCTACTCGACGCTCGACGCGATCGACACGTACAAGGTCCGCGCGACCGAGTCGATGGCCCAGACCGTCGACGCGCTCACCAATGAACTACGCACGGCGAGCGCCCACTTGGAGCGCACCCGCGCCTCGGACGGGCGCGCCGGGATCCTCGAAGGGGGCCGCGGATGAGAGCCGCCCGCACCGCCGCCCGCACCGCCGCCCGTGCCGTCGGCGCCGTCGTGGGCGTCCTCTCCCTCGCCCTGCTCGCCACCGGCTGCGGCGTGCCCGACCCGCCCGACCACGGCCCCGACGGGGACCAGCGGGAGTACCGCCCCGGCACCCTGCGGGTGCTCGCCTCCTCCGAACTCGCCGACATGGCACCCGTACTGGAGGAGGTGCGCAAGGCGACCGGCGTCACCGTGCGGCCGACGTACGCCGGGACCCTCGACGCCGTCGGGCGGATCGCGTCCGGCGAGGCCGACCGGGAGTTCGACGCGGTGTGGCTGTCGTCCAACGACTACCTGCGGCTGCGCCCCGACACCGCCCGGCGGATCACCGGCGAGACGCCGGTCATGACCTCCCCGGTCGCGCTCGGCGTACGGCCCGGCGTCGCCGCCCGGCTCGGCTGGGACCCGAAGAACGTCACCTGGGCGCAGATCCACCGGGCCGTCGCCGACAAGAAGCTCAGCTACGGCATGACGGACCCGCTGCGCTCCAACTCCGGCTTCTCCGCGCTGGTCTCGGTGGCCTCCGGCCTGTCCGGCGCGCAGTCCGCGCTCACCGACCGGGACGTGAAGGCGGCCACCCCGAAGCTGAAGGAGTTCTTCGCCGGCCAGAAGCTGACCTCCGGATCCTCCGGCTGGCTCGCCACCGCCTACGCCCGCCGGGGCGACGTCGACGCGCTGGTCAACTACGAGTCGGTGCTGCTCTCGATGCCCGGCGACCTCACCGTGATCCGCCCCGCCGACGGGGTGGTCACCGCGGACTACCCGCTGACCTCGCTGACCGCCGCCCGCCCGGAGGCCAAGGACGCGGCCCGCCGGCTCGCCGCACAGCTGCGCACCCCGGCCGTCCAGCGCCTGATCACCGAGCGCACCCTGCGCCGCCCGGTCGTGCCCGGGGTGGCCCCGGCGCCCCGGCTGTCGAGCGACCCGCGCCGCGAACTGCCCTTCCCCGGCAGCCGTTCGGTCGCCGACGGGCTGCTCGACGCGTACGACAACACCCTGCGCCGCCCCTCCCGTACGGTCTACGTCCTGGACACCTCCGGCTCGATGGAGGGCGAGCGGCTCGACCGGCTGAAGTCGGCGCTCGCGGAGCTGACCGGCGACTTCCGGGACCGCGAGGAGGTCACGCTGATGCCGTTCGGGTCGTCGGTGAAGCGCTCCGAGGTCACCACCCGCACGGTCGACCCGGCCGCCCCGAAGGGCGCGCTCGACGCGATCCGCGCCGACGCGGGCCGGCTGTCGGCCTCCGGCGGCACGGCGATCTACTCCAGCCTGAAGGAGGCGTACGGGCAGCTCGGCGCCGACGCCTCGGACGGCGCGTTCACCTCGATCGTGCTGATGACGGACGGCGAGAACACCGACGGCGACCCGGCCGCCGCCTTCGACCGCTTCTACGCGGACACGCTCACCCCCGCCCAGAAGCGCACCCCGGTCTTCCCGATCCTCTTCGGCGACTCCGACCGGTCCGCGCTCGACCACATCGCCGGGCTCACCGGCGGCCGTCTCTTCGACGCGACCCACGGCTCGCTCGACGGAGCCTTCGAGGAGATCCGTGGCTATCAGTGAGCGGCTGCTGCGGTACGCCGAGTCCCGCAAGAACCTCACCGGCTGCGTGGGCGGCCTGGCCGGGGTGGGCGTCACGCTGACCGGCGCGGCCGGCCCGCTGTGGCCGCTGGTCGTCGCCGGCCTGTACGGGGCGGGCGCCCTGATCGCCCCGCCGGACCGCCCGGCGGCCCCCGCCTTCCCGGACCCGGCGGAGCAGCTGGACGCGCTGCGGGCGGACCTGGCGACGCTGCGGGAGTACCTCGCCGAGGTGGAGCTGCCGCCGGCCGCGCACGGGCGTCTGACGGAGCTGGACACCCTGCTCGGCGCCCTGCTGGAACCGGGCTGGGTGAGCGACCCCGGGCATCTGCGGGTGCTGGGCCGGGCGGTGCGCCAGGACGTGCCGGAGGCCGTCGACGCGTTCGTGCGGAGCCGGTGGTGGACCCGGGCGGTGCCGGGCAAGGAGCCGCCGGAGCGGCACCTGGAGCGGCAGCTGGCCGCGCTGCACGGCGAGGCGGAGGCGATCGCGGGCGCCCTGCACGAGGCGGAGGCCCGGCGCCAGGAGACCCACACGCGCTATCTGGAGGACCGGGGCCGGTAGCCGGCGTCCCGGGCCGGGACGTGCGCCGGCCCCCGCAGCCGTGAGGGGGCTCCGGGGGCCGGTTGCGTCGTGGTGGACCGTCGTGACCCCACTGGTCAGGGCGGTGTTTCGGGGCAGCCCACCACGAGTCTCGGGTGTACCGCTACGGGCTCAGCCCAGGCGCTCGACGAGCGCGCGGTACTCGTCCCACAGCTCCTTCGGGGTGTGCTCCCCGAAGGTCTCCAGGTGCGCGGGGACCAGGGCGGCCTCCTCGCGCCACACGTCCTTGTCGACGGTGAGCAGGAAGTCCAGGTCGGCCTCGGGCAGGTCCAGTCCTTCGGTGTCGAGGGACTCCCGGGTCGGCAGGATGCCGATCGGGGTCTCGACGCCCTCGGCCTTGCCCTCCAGGCGCTCGACGATCCACTTGAGGACGCGGCTGTTCTCGCCGAAGCCGGGCCACACGAACTTGCCCGCGTCGTTCTTGCGGAACCAGTTCACGTAGTAGATCTTCGGCAGCTTCGCCTGGTCCTTGTCGGCACCCACCTTGACCCAGTGCGCCATGTAGTCGCCCATGTTGTAGCCGCAGAACGGCAGCATGGCGAAGGGGTCGCGGCGCAGCTCGCCGACCTTGCCCTCGGCGGCGGCGGTCTTCTCGGAGGCGACGTTGGCGCCGAGGAAGACACCGTGGTTCCAGTCGAAGGACTCGGTCACCAGCGGCACCGCGGAGGCGCGGCGGCCACCGAAGAGGATCGCGGAGATCGGGACGCCCTTGACGTCCTCCCACTCGGGGGCGATCGTCGGGCACTGGCCGGCCGGGACGGTGAAGCGGGCGTTCGGGTGGGCGGCCGGGGTCTCGGACTCCGGCGTCCAGTCGTTGCCCTTCCAGTCGGTCAGGTGCGCGGGCGCCTGCTCGGTCATGCCCTCCCACCAGACGTCGCCGTCGTCGGTGAGCGCGACGTTGGTGAAGACCGAGTTGCCCCAGAGGGTCTTCATGGCGTTGGCGTTGGTGTGCTCGCCGGTGCCGGGCGCGACGCCGAAGAAGCCGGCCTCGGGGTTGATCGCGTAGAGGCGGCCGTCCTCGCCGAAGCGCATCCAGGCGATGTCGTCGCCGATGGTCTCGACCGTCCAGCCGGAGATCGTGGGCTCCAGCATGGCGAGGTTGGTCTTGCCGCAGGCCGACGGGAAGGCGGCGGCCACGTACTTGGCCTCGCCCTGCGGCGGCGTGAGCTTGAGGATGAGCATGTGCTCGGCGAGCCAGCCCTCGTCACGCGCCATGACGGAGGCGATGCGGAGCGCGTAGCACTTCTTGCCGAGCAGCGCGTTGCCGCCGTAGCCCGAGCCGAAGGACCAGATCTCGCGGGTCTCGGGGAAGTGCGAGATGTACTTGGTGGAGTTGCACGGCCACGGAACGTCGGCCTCGCCCTCGGCGAGCGGGGCGCCGAGGGTGTGGACGGCCTTCACGAAGAAGCCGTCGGTGCCGAGCTCGTCGAGGACGGCCTGTCCCATGCGGGTCATCGTGCGCATGGAGACCGCGACGTACGCGGAGTCGGTGATCTCGACGCCGATGGCGGAGAGCGGGGAGCCGACGGGGCCCATGCAGAACGGGACGACGTACATCGTCCGGCCCTTCATCGAGCCGCGGAAGATGCCCTTCTCACCGGCGAAGATGTCCTTCATCTCCGCGGGAGCCTTCCAGTGGTTGGTCGGGCCCGCGTCCTCCTCCTTCTCGGAGCAGATGAAGGTCCGGTCCTCGACGCGCGCGACGTCGGTCGGGTCGGAGGCCGCGTAGTACGAGTTCGGCCGCTTGACCGGGTCCAGCTTCTTGAAGGTCCCCTTGGAGACGAGCTCCTCGCACAGGCGCTCGTACTCCGCCTCGGACCCGTCGCACCAGACGACACGGTCGGGCTGAGTGATCTCGGCGATCTCGTTGACCCACGAGATCAGTTCCTTGTGCTGGGTGGGGACGGTGGAGGGAGCCGCGTTGTCGCGCGCCACGATTGCTCCTTGTTGAGGGGTTTTTAAGATGTATGCCCCTTGGGGGCTGCGACCCGGATGCGTCGTAGGCGCTCATCCGGTGCCGACCGCACTCATTTGATCATCCGATGCTACCGCCCATATGTCCAGAGGGCCTCACACGTGAGCATCGCCACTCAAACGCCCCCACACGTATCCGGTACCTACGGGGGCGTAGGTAGCATTCGGTGCCATGACAGCAGCCACGCCGGACCTCACGTCCACGGAGCAGCGCCCGCCGCTGCCGCTCCCGCTCAAGCCGCGACTCAGGGGCTGGCTGCACGCCGGGATGTTCCCCGCGGTGATCGTCGCGGGCCTCGTCCTGGTCGCCCTCTCGGACTCGCCGAGGGCCCGGATCGCCTGCGGGATCTACGTCCTCACGGCCTGCCTGCTCTTCGGCATCAGCGCCCTGTACCACCGGGGCAACTGGGGCCCGCGCGGCGAGGCCGTGCTGCGGCGCCTCGACCACGCCAACATCTTCCTCATCATCGCGGGCACCTACACGCCGCTGACCCTGCTGCTCCTGCCGGACTCCACCGGCCGCCCGCTCATGTGGGCGGTCTGGGCGGCCGCCGCCGCCGGCATCGCCTTCCGGGTCTTCTGGGTCGGCGCCCCTCGCTGGCTGTACACGCCCTGCTACATCGCGATGGGCTGGGCCGCCGTCTTCTTCCTGCCCGACTTCATGCGCACCGGCGGCATCGCCGTCCTGGTCCTGGTGATCGTCGGCGGCCTGCTCTACAGCGCGGGCGGGGTCATCTACGGCATCAAGCGGCCCAACCCCTCACCCCGCTGGTTCGGCTTCCACGAGGTCTTCCACTCCCTCACCCTCGCCGCGTTCATCGTCCACTACGTGGGCATCTCGCTCGTCGCGTACCAGCACGCCTGACCTGCCTGACCAGGCACAATGACGGCCATGCCCGTCACCCCCGAGCGCCCAGGCCTGCGCGAGCGCAAGAAGCTCAGGACCCGCGCCGCGATCCGCCGCGCCACCCTCCGGCTCGTCACCGAGCAGGGGTACGAGGCCACCACCATCGAGCAGATCGCGGCGGCGGCCGAGGTCTCCCCCTCCACCGTCGTGCGCTACTTCCCGGTGAAGGAGGACATCCTCCTCACCGAGGCCCAGGACACGCTGCTCGAAGCCCGGCTGCTCGCCCGTCCGCCCGGCGAGGAGCCGCTGGAGTCGCTGCGGGCGGTCGTCGTCGAAGCCGTCACGACCGCCCTCACCCACGAACCGGCCGAGACCCGGCTGCGCGCCCGCCTCCTGACGGAGGTCCCCGCGATCCGCGCCCGGCTCACCGAGACCACCGCCGAGAGCGCCCGCCGGCTCTCCCGGGCCGTCGCCCAGCGCACCGGCCGCGACCCCGACGACCTGGAGGTACGGGTCTTCACCGCGGCCGTCCTCGGCGCCCTGCGCGAGGCCACCCTGCACTGGGCCGAACACGGCCGGGGCGACGACCTGATCGCGCTCCTCGACCGGACCGTCGACATCCTCAAGGCCGGGCTGACCCTCCGCCCGCCCGGCCCAGCGCGCCCCTGAGCACCTCACCCGACGCGGGGTTGCGCGCACAGCCCCACACGCCGTGCGGGCAGTAGTCGGTGAAGGTCTGGTACACCGGCCGCCGCCGCGCGAACCAGTCGAGCATCCCCCGCACGTACGCCGGGTTGTCGCCGTTGCGGAACAGCCCCCACTCGGGGAACGAGACCGGCTTGCCGTGCGCCGCCGCGAAGGCGGCGTGGTGCGCCAGCCCGTACTCCTCGGTGACCTGCTCCTCGAAGGAGAGCCCGGCCGGCTGGTCGTACGCGTCCAGGCCGAGGATGTCGACGTGGGCGTCGCCCGGGTAGCAGCGCGGCCAGGCGATGGCGTCGAGCCCCCGGCTCGGCGTGAAGTCGAAGCGGAACCGCTGCCCCGGCACCTCGCGCAGCACCCCCACCACCCGCCGCCAGTACGCCTTCCACGCCTCCGGGTCGGGCCCGCAGCGATGGCTGTACGTCGTCCCGTTCATCTCCCAGCCCAGCACCAGCACCGCGTCCCCGAGCCGGTACCGCACCAGCCGCTCCCCCAGCGTCCGGAAGTGCCCGTCGAACTCCCCGGCCGCCCCGCGCCGCAGCCCGTCCCGCACCTGCCCGTCGTCCAGGCCCGCCTCGCTGCGGTCCAGGAGCGGCACGTTCAGCACGAACAGGCGCCCCGGCCGCTCCTCCTTCCAGTGCGCCCACGGCTCGAACAGCGCGGGATGCCCCTCGATGTTGGACCAGCGGTCGCCCGGCAGATAGGTGTGCCCGACGTCCAGCGGCGCCCCGCCGAGCCACCGCTCCACCCCGGCGATCCGGCGCACCCCGGCCTCGTCGGAGCCGGTGAAGAACCCGGACGGGACCCCGGACAGCGGTCGCGGCGGCTCGGACGGCGCCGCCCGCTCCCCGGCCGGCCGGCCGCCCGGCGCGAGCCGCTCGTACGGCAGCAGGAACACGAACGCGGCCGCGAGCAGCAGCGTCAGCGCCACTCGCGGCCAGGAGGAGGAAGGGTGCACGTCAGCTGGTCCAGAACTCCCACCAGCGGGTCAGGATCAGCATCCCGATGATCCCGATGTGCAGCACCGGCGGCGCGAAGGCGAACTCCCCGAAGAAGCCCTTCACGGCGGCCGGCGCGGGCAGCGTCCCCTCCCGCACGTTGAGCGCGGTGACGTACCAGAACATGGTGATCGTGGCGCACCAGGCCAGACAGCACCACAGGCACAGCGAGTTGATCTCGTACAGCGACTGGTACATCAGCCAGGTGCAGAAGCCGACCCCGAACAGCATCCCCGCGTTGAGCGCGAGCCAGAACCAGCCCCGGTAGCGGGCGCCGGCCAGGATCCCGGCGCCCACGGCGGCGACCACGGCGTACGTGGCGAGCCCCAGCATCGGGTTCGGGAACCCGAACACCGCGGCCTGCTCGCTCTTCATGATGTTGCCGCAGGAGACGACCGGGTTGAGGCTGCACCCCGGCTGGAAGCCCGGGTCCTCCAGGAGCTTGAACTTGTCGATCGTGATGACCCAGCCGGCCAGCACGCCCGCCGCGCCCGTCACCATGAGCATCCAGGCGAAGGCCCGGCTCGCGCCGTACCCCGCTCCGCCCGTCCGCTCGCCCTCCCGCTGCCGCTGCTCCGGTACCGCTCCCCGTACGTTCACCGTCGCCATGACGCCGCCCCCTCTCCGCTCAGCCCTGGATCCGGCTCACCGGCACCGCGACGTGGCCCGAGTTCCGCACGACCTCGTCGGCGGAGATGAACGCCTTGAGGCGCTCCTCGTCCACCGGCGCGCCCGGCTCCGCGTCCGCCCACGGCACGACCGGCACCTTCACGATGACGTGACCCGTCTCGTACGCCGCCGCCTGCCAGTCCGCCGACACCGGGCACTGCGCGTTCATGAACGGCAGGGTGAGCACGGCCCGCTCCGCCTCGACGAGCAGGTGCGCGCCGATCCCCCGCTCCTGGCCGGCGTCGACGACGATGCCGCCGATCGGCACGCCCATGCCCTCCAGGGTCGCCCGCAGCTCCGCCTCGCCGGCCTCCCGGCCGTGCTCGCCGTCACCGAGCGAATAGACCATCAGGAAAGGGGTCGCGGGCATGTCGTCGGTGGGCCCGAGGGTCCACGAGATGACGGTGAGCGTGCCCATCGTATGGGCGCTGTGCTCCGTCGGCAGGACGTTGGAAGTGGTCATGGATCCGGATGCTAGGGGACGAACACCCTTTGCCCTCCGCCGAATTCACTCATTCGGCCGACATTCCCTCCGTCGGCCTTTCCGGCGCAACGAAGCGCGGTTTACATCGTTGTGCCCAGAGGGCATCAGCCGACCTCAGGAGATCGCTCATGATCGTCCCGCGCCGCACCGCGTTGCGGTCCCTCTTCGCGCTGGCCGTCACCGCCTTCACGGGCGGCGCGCTGGCCCGGATCGGCACGACGGGCCGGGACCGGCCCACCGGCTCCGGCCCGCTCGCCGCGGGCCCCGGCCCCGGCCCGGCCGCCGCCGTCGGCGTCGCCTTCGACGAGATGTACGCCGGACGGCGCATCCAGGGCCGTCCGGGTCCGGGCGGCGAACCGCTGGCCCTCGTCGACGGCCGGCCGCTCCATCTGATGCGCTGCGCCGACGGCGGCTATGTCACCCCGATCGACCACTACGAGTCCTGTCCGACGCCGCTGGCGGCCGTCCGCGCGGCCGTGGACGAGCTGGGGTCCGCCCCGCTCTCCCGGCTCGCCGCCGCCCACGGCGCCCATCCGGGAGGGAGCCCGCGTGGCGTACACGCGTAAGAACCAGCGCGATCTGACGAGTGCCGAGCGGAAGCGGTTCGTCGCCGCCGTCCTCGAACTCAAGCGGACCGGGAAGTACGACGACTTCGTCCGCACCCACATCGACCACTACGTCGCCGACGGCGAGGGCAAGCGGCGCGAGGCGCACATGTGCCCCAGTTTCCTACCCTGGCACCGCAAGTTCCTGCTGGAGTTCGAGCGGGCGCTGCGCCTGATCGACCCGGCGGTGACCGTGCCGTACTGGGACTGGACCCGCGACAGCACCCCGGCCGCCTCCCTGTGGAGCGACGACTTCATGGGCGGCAACGGGCGCCGGGGCGACTTCCAGGTGATGACCGGCCCCTTCGCGTACGCGGGCGGCCGCTGGACGGTCCGGCAGAACATGACCGAGGGCAATTTCCTGACCCGCGACTTCGGGCGCCCGCGCGATCCGATCGGGCTGCCGACGGCCGCGCAGGTCGAGGAGGTCATGGGCGAGCGGGCGTACGACGTGGCGCCGTGGAACTCGACCAGCGCGTCCGGCTTCCGCAACCGGATGGAGGGCTGGTCCGGCGGTCAGGGCAACGAGCGCTTCCGGGTGCACAACCGGGTGCACCGCTGGGTGGGCGGGATGATGCTGGGCGGGGCCTCGGTCAACGACCCGGTGTTCTGGCTGCACCACGCCTTCGTCGACCTGCTCTGGTCGCGCTGGCAGCAGCGCAATCCGGGGGCGGGCTATCTGCCGAAGGACCCGCCGCCGCTGGGCGATCCGCAGTACCGGCGGGTCGCCTCGCTGAACGAGCGGCTCGGCCCGTGGAACGTGACCCCGGCGGAGCTGCTCGACCACAGCGGCGTCTACCGCTACGCATGACAGCGTCCCCCCGGCCCTCGGGCCGGGGGGACGCTGTCGGGGCCGGGGTTCAGCCGCCGTAGCCGCCGTCACCGTGGTGACCGTCGACGTTCGCGCACTGGTTGCCGAAGGTCGGGTTCAGCAGGCCGATGACGCTGACGCTGTTGCCGCAGAGGTTGATCGGCACGTGGACCGGGACCTGCACGACGTTGCCGGAGGCGACGCCGGGGGAGTGGGCGGCGACGGCCTCGGCGCCGGAGTCGGCGACGGCCAGGCCGGCTCCGCTGAGGGCAACGGCGCCCGTGCCGGCGAGGACAGCGGCAGCCTTCGCGATGCGAGACATCAAGAACTCCTTGAACGTGGAATGCGACCGCGAGAATCACGGTCACGTGGTTCTTCAACGCCGAAATGGCTTGCAGGTCACGGCCATTGAGCCGAACGGAAACCACATCGGGGGAAATGGCCCGCAGATCACCCGTCCGCCCGCCGTCGGATACGACGGGACGGACCGGGACCCGCGGGCCGCGGCCATGCGACAAGCCTTCACCTGCAACGAGCGGAGATCCCTCGGGTGGCGGGAAGAATCGTGTCTTCACCCGCCGGATCAAAGGTCGTACAAACGAACGCCGTCCGGCCGGCTACGGCGCCAGGCCCAGCTGCGGGTCCAGCGCGCCGTTCAGCGCGGGGGTGAGGAGGCCCACCTCGGGCGCCGTGAGCCCCGGGAGCATCCCGCCGGCCTGCGGGGTGCGGAGGGCGTTGCCGACGGTGGCGCCGGGGGTGACGGCCTTCATCTCCGCCCGGGGGCTGGAGAGCTCGGCCGTGCCGGGCTCGCTGCCCCTGAGCACCTCGGGCAGCGGGGCGGCGATGTCGGTCCTCGACAGGGTGCTGTCGAGCGGGATGCGGGGCAGGGTGAGGTCCGGCAGGCTGCCGACGCCCTCGTGGAAGCCGGTGGGCGCGCCCGGTACGGGCGTGGGGACGCCGGTCTCGATGGTGGGGGCGTCCATCGGGATCACCGGGTCGAGGCCCTGGAGCGGGACCACCACGGGCGCGTCGGCGACGGCGGGAGTCGACAGGGCCGCGGACGCGAGGGCGGTGGCCAGGAGACCCAGGCCGACGTGAGATCGCAGATTCATGTCCTGCAAACGAGTTCCGGGCGGGGAACGTGACGCAATTCCCCTGAGTGCAGCAACGCCGGGGGTCCTCACCGGTGACCGGTGAGGACCCTGGTTGACGTGGCGTCAGCGCGGCGTGCCGCTCGGGCGGTTCAGTGCCGGCCGCGGACCAGCCGGCCGCCGCGCAGGTACATCACGCTGCCGCCGACGAGGAGGGCGGCGCTGATCGCGGCGGCCCCCATGAGGGCGGCGGAGTCGCCGCCGGTGTCGGGGAGGTGCGGGTGCCCGCTGGGGTGACCGGGCGTGCCGGGCGGCGTGGTGGGAACACAGTCCGGGCTGGTCTCGCCGTCCTCGCAGCCCGGCTCGTCGGGGTTGGTGGGCGGCGGGGTGCTGGCGGGCGGCGTGGTGGCCGGAGGAGTGGTGGGAACACAGTCCGGGCCGGTCTCGCCGTCCTCGCAGCCCGGCTCGTCGGGGTTGGTGGGCGGCGGGGTGCTGGCGGGCGGCGTGGTGGCCGGAGGAGTGGTGGCGGGCGGTGTGGTGGCCGGCGGCGTGGTGGGGCCGCACTCCGGGCCGGTCCCGCCGTGCTCGCAGCCGGGCTCCTCGCAGCCCGGCCCGGTGTCACCCGGCTCGCAGCCCGGCTCGTCGGGGTTGGTCGGCGGCGGGGTCGTCCCGCCGCCCGGCTCGCACCAGGGCCCGGTCTCGCCGTCCTCGCAGCCCGGCTCGTCCGGGTGGGTCGGCGGCGGGGTGCCGGGGCCGCAGTCCGGACCGGAGTGGCCGTACTCGCAGTCGCCCGGCTCGTCCGGGTGGGTGGGCGGCGGGGTCGTCTCGCCGCCGGGCGGGGTCGGGTGGTCACCGGGCGGGGTCGGGTGGTCCCCCGGCGGAGTCGGGTGATCCTCCGGCGGGGTCGGGTGGTCCTCCGGCGGGGTCGGGTGGTCCCCCGGCGGAGTCGGGTGGTCACCGGGCGGGTTGCCCTCGTCGCCGTAGCCGCCCTGCCCGTCGTCCCCGTAGCCGCCGGGGTCGTCGGCGGCGGAGTGGACCGCCTTGGCGCACAGGTCGGCGACGGCGGCGCCCATGGACCCGAGGTGCGCGTGGTCGCCGCAGACCTCGGCCGCGGCGGGCATCCGGCCGTGGGTCCCCGCGCCGGGTCCGGGCGCGTCCCCCGCGGCGAGGGCGGAGTTCGCCGCGAGGGCGAAGCCGCCGGTGAGCGAGAGCAGGCCGGTGGCCGCCGCCATGGTGAGCATTTTCCTGGTGATGATGGGTCGCATTCCGCTCTTCCTCTGGGAAAGGAGGAGCCGGCGAGGATCCCCCCTCGCTCCGACCGGCCCGCGTTCCCCGCCGTCCGTCTGCGTGGGGATGGCGAGAGCGTATGAAGCCGGCACCGCGCGCGATCGACCCGACGCGACACATGATCCGAAAATCATTCAATCGGACCCAAGGGCAGGGCAGCCGAAAGCCCTGGCGGGGAAGGTCCGCCAGGGCCCGTCACAGCACAGTGGCTTGACTGTCCGTCAGCCGGTCAGCCGCCGAGCGGAAGGCCGCCGAGGAGGCCGGTCGCACCCTTGCTCGCCTTGTTCAGCTGACCCGCGGCCTCGGTCACCTTCTGGACGGGCGAGCCGTCCGTGGTGCTGCTGAGCGCGTCCGACTTCAGACCGGAGCTGGTCAGCGATCCGAGGCCACCGTCCAGGCTGGAGGGCACCATCGACTCCGCGGCCATCGCGGGCGCGGCGACACCCAGGGCCATGACGGAACCGGCGATGACCGCGGCGACCTTGGTGGGCTTCATGAATGAGGGTCCTTCCTTCTGGCGTACATGTGTCGGCGCAAGCAACTCACTTGCCGCACAGGCTTCTTGAGAGATTCCCGTGCGTCGTTCTGCCTTCTGTAACGAGGCGTGCGCTCCCCGGAAACTCCGGGAGGGGGGATTTCTCGACACTGCACCCGAATGATGCGGCCGGTGTTATTTACCGATGGACCGACCTACGGGCGGCAGATCCGACGGCGGGACGACGCGCGGCCGGGAGGCGTACACGCGTTCGCTCCCCTCGCGGGCGGGACGACTCCCCCGCCACCGTGCCTGCGGGTATAGCGGTCCGCGACCGCAGAACTACCGAGCGCCACGTCTCCGTTCGGGTGAATCCCGTTCCCGGCCTGCCCCTCCCAGGGGCGTACGCCGTTGCACCGGACGGCGCACAGGGGTGCGTCCGAACGAGTCACCACCCAGTGAGCAGACGGCGAAAGGCCGGCGCGCCACCCCTGGCGGGGGCGGCGCGCCGGCCTCGGAAGGACCACGATCCGGCGTGCGAGATCAGGCGTTGATGCAGGTGTTGCCGAAGGCCGGGTTCAGCAGGCCGATCACGTTGACGGTGTTGCCGCAGACGTTGACCGGGATGTGCACCGGGACCTGGACGACGTTGCCGGACAGCACGCCCGGGGAGCCCACGGCCGCGGCCTCGGCACCGGCGTCGGCGGCGGCGACACCGGCGGTGCCGGCGACGGCGGCGGCGGCACCGAGGGACAGGACGACGGCCTTCGCGATACGGGACATGAAGAGGATCTCCTCGATCGATGGGAAGCGACGGGAACTGCTGCGACTGCGAGGTCGGCGCGGACGGTTCAGCCCGGCTCCTTCAACAACGCCCAGGCAATTCATCGGTTGCTCTCCCGAACGGGTGACGTTCAACCGATCTTTGGGCCATAGGAGGGTCATTCGAGTGACCGGACCTGAAAAGGGGCAACACGCACAACGACGAACCGGCCGTAAGGGTACGGAAGTTCGCGTTTGCGAGCATCTAATGCTTACTATCGCCCGCCGTGGGGGTTATAACGTTCCCGAACGTTGCTTCCGGTCCCGTCACGCGTTCTTGCATTTTGCGCGGACGACACCTTCCTCTCTCCCGGTCTACACGGGTCTTCCCTTCCTTCTCTCATCAAAGCGGAGAACCTGTATGCGGAATTCAGCGGTTCATGCCGTACGCCGGGGCGTGCTCTGCGCCGTGTCGTGCGCGGCCCTCTCCGCCGCGCTCCCGGCCGCGTCCGCCGTCGCGCCCCCGCCGACGGAAGCCACCCGACTCGCCTTCGCCCCGCGGTACCAGGCCGTCCAGCACGGCGGCATCGTCCGGGCCGCCAACGCCTCGGCCAAGGGCACCCTGGGCACCGAGTCGGCCAACGACGGCGCCACGATGGGGTACGTGGACGTCGACGACGACGCCAACACCTACAACTCGAGCAGTGCCGAGCTCCGGGTCCCCGACGGGGCCCGGGTCAGCTGGGCCCGCCTGTACTGGGGCGGCAACCTGCGCGTCGGCGAGCAGAAGCCGCCCAAGGACAACGGGCGGGTGCTGATCGCCGAGCCCGGCGGCCGCTACAAGGCGCTGCTCGCCGACACCACCACCGGTCACCGCACCGCCCACGGCGCCGACGCCTTCCAGGCCTCCGCCGACGTCACCGATCTGGTCCGGTCGTCCCGGTCGGGCCTGTGGACCGTCGCCCAGGTCAACGTGGCGATGGGCCGTTCGGCCGTCGGCGGATGGGGTGGCTGGACCCTGGTCGCCGCGTACGAGAAGGCCGACGAGCCGCTGCGCCGACTGGCCGTATGGGACGGCTTCGAAACACTCGGTCCGAAGAACCCCGAGCTGCGAATCCCACTCGCGCTCGGCAAGGACCGCATTCCCCAGGGGGCGGGCGGCCTGCTCGGACTGGTCGCCTATGACGGTGACCGCGGGACTTCCGGGGATTACCTCGCGGTGGAATCCGAACGGGCCAAGACCGTCAGGCGGAGCAGGCTCTCCGATTCCGCGAATTCCGCGGACGACGTGATGAACTCCAGCATCACGGACGCGGGAAAAAGTCGGATGGAACGACTGCCCGCTCATCAGAACACCCTGGGGTACGACTCCGACGTCTTCGATCTGCGGGGGGCGCTGCGCCATGGGGCCGATCGTTTCCACATCCGCGTCGGCAGCCGGACGGACACCGTCTGGCTCGGGGCGCTCTTCCTCCAGGCGGACGTCCGGCGGGCCGACGCCCGGCGCTGACGTGCTGCACGCGGTCCAGCCGGGCGACGGCGGGGTCGCCCGGGTCGTCACCGACCTGGTCCGCGCACAGCTGGCGGACGGGCTGCGGGTCGCCGTGGCCTGTCCGCCCGGCACCGGACTCGCCGCGGCCGTACGGGCCGAGGGCGCCGCCACGTACGCCTGGCGGGCGGGCCGGGACCCCGGCCCCGGGACCGTACGGGAGACCCGGGAGCTCGGCCGGCTCGTCCGTGCCGTGCGGCCCTCGCTGGTCCACGCGCACAGCGCCAAGGCCGGGCTGTGCGCCCGGCTCGCGTTGCGCGGACGGGTCCCGACGGTGTATCAGCCGCACGCCTGGTCCTTCGAGGCCGTCGAGGGGACGACCGCGACGCTCGCCCGGCGCTGGGAGCGCTGGGCCGCCCGCTGGACGGCCCGGATCGTCTGCGTCAGCGAGGCCGAACGGCGCACCGGCGAGGCGGCCGGGGTGCGGGCGCCCTGTTCGGTGATCCACAACGGGGTGGACGCGGGCCGTTTCGCGCCCGCCGACGAGGAGCCCGCCGCGCGCGACGCGGCCGGGCCGCTCGTCGTGTGCGTGGGCCGGCTCTGCCGGCAGAAGGGCCAGGACGTGCTGCTCGCCGCCTGGCCCGAGGTGCTCGCCGCCGTGCCGGACGCCCGGCTCGTGCTGGTCGGCGACGGCCCCGACGGGGAACGGCTGCGGGCCGCCGCCGGGCCCTCGGTGCGCTTCACCGGCGCCGTCGCCGACACCGCGCCCTGGTACCGGGCCGCCGACCTCGTCGTCCTGCCCTCCCGCTGGGAGGGCATGGCGCTCGCACCCCTGGAGGCGATGGCCAGCGGACGGCCCGTGGTGGTCGGCGACGTGGACGGCGCGCGCGAGAGCCTGCCGCCCGGTCATGAGGAGCTGTGCCTGGTCCCGCCCGGGGACCCGGCCGCCCTCGCCGCCGCGCTCGGCCGCCTGCTGGGCGAGCCCGGGCTGCGGCGCTCGCTGGGCCGGGAGGCCCGCGAGCACGTACTCAGCAGTTTCGATGTGCGGCGCACCGGCGCGGCCGTCGCGGAGCTCTACCGCGAAGTGGCCGGAGTGCGGTGCACGCAGCACAGAGAGCCGATTGCGCAGTGACTACCGAAAGCACCAGCGTCCCTCCGTCGCCGGGCCCGTGGCCCACGGCGCCCTTCGCGGGCCTCGCCTCCCTGACGTCGCCGCGCCCCGGCTCCGACCGGCTGGCCCTGGCGCCGCGGCGCCCGGTCCGGGTCCGGGTCCGGTCCGCCACCGTGCCGCTGCTGGCGGCCGACACCGTCGCCGTCCTCCTCGCGGTCTGCGCGCTGTCCCCGGCGCACCGGCGCTGGGAGCTGTCGCTGCTGGTCGCCGGCCTCGTCGTGCTGCTCGACGGCCGGGCCGGTCTGTACCGGCCGGGCGCCGTGCTCACCGGGGCGCTGGACGACCTGCCCGCGCTGGCCTCCCGCGCCGGAGTCGCCTGGTGTGTGACGGCCGCCGCGGTCGCCGCGTACGCCCCGGGGTCCGCGATCGGCCCGCTGCGGCTGTGCGGCGCGTACGGCACGCACGTCGCGGCCGTGGTCACGGTGCGCGGTCTCGTGCACGCGCGGCGGCGGCGGACGGCCCGGGCGCACCCGCGGTCGGCACTCGTGGTCGGGGCGCCGGGAGCGGCGCGCCGGTTCGCCGCGGCGCTCGGGCAGCACCCCGAGTACGGCATCCGGCCGGTGGGCCTGGTCGCCGGGCGGGCGGACGGCGAGCGGGGGCTCCCGGTGCTCACCACGACCGAGGAGATCCACCGTGCGGTCATCCAGAACACCGTCCGGGACGCCGTCTTCCTCACCGAGGACGGCGGGCTCGTGACGCTCTTCCAGCACTACGGCTGCTCCACCTGGCGGGTCGGCGGCGAGCCGCGGCAGGGGGCGATGGGCGACCACCTGTGGGGGTACGGCAGCCACCGGCTGGTGCCGGTCTCCGAGCGGCGCGGGCTGACCGCGAAGCGGGCCCTGGACGTGGCGCTGTCCGCCCCGGCCCTCGCGGTCGCGCTGCCGGTGCTGCTGATGTGCGCGCTCGCGGTGCGGCTCGCGGACGGGCCGGGGGTGCTGTTCCGGCAGGAGCGGGTGGGCCAGAACGGGCGCCTGTTCACGCTGCTCAAGTTCCGTACGCTGCGCCCGTCCGACGAGACGGAGTCGGCGACCCGGTGGAGCGTCGCCGACGACCACCGGATGAGCGCCGCCGGCCACTTCCTCCGCAAGACCTCGCTGGACGAGCTGCCGCAGCTGTGGAACGTGCTGCGCGGCGACATGAGCCTGGTCGGGCCGCGACCCGAACGGCCGTACTTCGTCGCCCAGTTCAGCCGGGTCCACGCGGGCTACGCGGCCCGGCACCGGATGCCGGTCGGGCTCACCGGCCTCGCCCAGGTGCACGGCCTGCGCGGCGACACCTCGATCGAGGACCGCTGCCGCTTCGACAACCACTACATCGACCACTGGTCGCTCTGGCAGGACGTGTGCATCCTGCTGCGCACGGCGGCCGGGCTCGTGCGACCGACGGGGAGCTGACGATGGCGACGGCCGTTTCGCTGCCGGGGACCGGGCGTACCTCCCCGGCCGGCTCCGGGGTACGGGACTGGGTCCGCAGGGCCGGGGCGCTGTCCCCGGTGCTCGCCGTGATCGCCCTGCTGCTCGTGCCGGGCGGCGGGGGTGGCGCCCAAGGGGGCACGGGCGGTACGGGCACCGTCGCCGACGCGGCGTCGGGGCTGCTCGTCCTCGTCTGCCTGGTGCGGGTGGCGCGTTCCGGGGCCCGGCCGCTGAGCCGGGCGGCGGCCGTCGTCCTCGGGCTGCCCGTGCTCGGCATCTGCCTGGCCGCGATCACCTCGAACGACCCGGGCGCCAGCCTGCCGGGCGTCGCCCGCTACGTACAGATCTTCGTGCTGGTCCCGGCCGCCGTGCTCCTGATGATCCGCGACCGGCGGGACTTCGCCGTGGTGGCGTGGGCACTGGTCGGTCTGGGGCTGCTGCAGGGCGCGGTGGGCGTCGTGCAGTTCCTGACCGGCACCGGCGCCTCCTACCAGGGCGAGGACATCCGCGCGGTCGGCACCTTCGGGGCGACCGACGTGATGGGCATGGCGACGGTCGTCGCGTACGGCCTCGTCATCGCGACCGGCCTCGCGCTGGGCGGCACCGCCGGCCGGGCCCGTACCGCGGCACTGGTCTGCGCCGGGCTGCTCTTCCTGCCGCTCGTCCTCTCCTTCAGCCGGGGCGCGTGGATCGCGACCGTGCTGACCTGCGTGCTGCAACTGCTCCTGTCGGGCCTGCGACGGGCCGGGCGGGTCGCGCTCGTGGCGGGCGCGCTGGGCGTCGTCCTGGTCGGCGGGCTCGGCATCGGCTCGGAGATGGTGAAGGAACGGGTCACCAGCATCACCCAGGTCGCGGGGGCGCCCGACCAGTCGGTGACCGACCGCTACACGATGTGGGCGGCGGCCGGCCGGATGTGGCGCAGCGAGCCGCTGACCGGCGTGGGCCTGAAGGGCTTCCCCGCGTACCGCGACTCGAACGCCTCGCTCGCGCTGTCCTCCGGCAGCGACACCGCCGGCGCGGGCGCCGTCTTCCAGCGCCAGCCGCTGCTGTCCCCGCACAACATGTACCTGCTGGTCCTGAGCGAGCAGGGCCTGATCGGTCTGCTCGCCCTCGCGGGCAGCTGGGCGGCCCTCCTGGTGGCGGCCCTGCGGCGGCGCCGGATGGGCGCGGACTGCGCGCTGGTCGCGGTCGGCGTGCTGTCCTGGCAGCTCATCGACTTCTTCTACGCGGACATCGGCGGCCCCTCCACGGTGCTCATGTCGGTCGTCCTCGGCCTGGCCGCGTGGTGGTCGCTGGCGGAGGTGCGCCGTGCGTGACCCGTGGTCCGATCCCCCGGACCCGACGGACACCCCCCCGGTCCCGCCCGCCCCCCTCTCCGGCGCGCGGGACCCCGGCACGCCCCCGGGCGACGCCACGACGACCTGGCTCCCGCCCGAGGCCGGCCCGTTCCCGCCCGTACCCGCGGGAGGTCCGGCCGCGCCCGCCCCCCACGACCCCTGGACGCACGGCCCTTCGGGCGACCCGCTGTGCGGGCCGCCGCCGGGCGGTGTGACCGGACCCCCCGCGGGTCCGGCCACACGGCCCGGCGGGACGGCCGCGCCCTGGGCCGGCCCGGCGATGCCCGGCGGGTCCGGTACGGGCTTCCCGGGCGGGGCGGCGGGGACCGGCGGATCCGGTACGGGGTTCCCGGCCGGCCCGGCGACACCCGGCGGGTTCGGCGGTGCTCTGCCCGGGGCTCCGGGCACGCACGGCGGCACCGGGGGCGGGTTCTCCGACCCCTGGGCGGCCGGTGGTTCGGTCGACGACACCCTGGACCTGCTCTGCGGACTGCCGCAGGACGGCCCCGCCGGGGCCGAGGCGCGGCGGCACGCGGCCGTGGCGCGCGGGCACGGGGCGCGGGCCCTGGCCGGGACTCCGGCGGCGCGGGCCGCCACGGTCGCCGGGCGGGCGGTCCGCGCGGGCGGTCCCGCGCACCGGGCACCGTCCGGGACGCGGGGACCGCGCAGGCCCGGGCACGAGACGGCTCCCCTGCCGGAGCACGACGGGCGGACCGCGCTGCTGGGCGGCCGGCCGCTGGCCGGCGGCGCCCGGCCGCTCGAACCCGCCGCCCGGCCCGACCCGACGGCGGGCGGCGAGCGGGGCTGGACGCCCCGGTCGGCGCCGGCCGCCCCCCCGGCGACGGGCACCGGCCGCCACGCACGCCGCAAGACCCCGCCACCGCCCCCGTCCTCGGCGTCCCCGTCCTCCGGTCGCTTCCTGCTCCGGGCCGCGTTCGTGACGGCGGCCCTCACGGCCGTCGGGGCGGTCCTCGGTCTCGTACGGGACCAGATCCTGGCGCGGTACTTCGGGGCGGGCACCGAGACCGACGCGTTCCTCGTGGCGTGGACGGTGCCGGAGTTCGCGTCGACGCTGCTCATCGAGGACGCGATGGCGCTGATCCTGGTGCCCGCGTTCTCCCGCGCCCTGGCCCGCCGCTCGGGCAGCCTGTTCGGGGACCCGGTCCGGGCCCTCGTACGGACCACGCTGCCCCGGCTCGTCCTGGCCGTCGCCGCCGTCTCCGCGCTGCTCGTCGCCACCGCCCCGCTACTGGTGTCCGCGCTGGCACCGGGGCTCCCGGACCCGCGGCTCGCCGTCGACTGCACCCGCCTGACGGCGACCTGCGTGCTGTCGTTCGCGCTCGCCGGATACTGCTCGGCCGCCCTGCGCGCGCACGGCTCGTTCCTGCCGCCGGCCGCCATCTACGTGGCGTACAACGTCGGCATCATCGGCACGATCCTGGTCCTGCGCGAGCCGTTCGGGGTACGCGCCGCCGCCGCGGGCGTCGCCGTCGGCGGCGTCCTGATGGTGCTGCTCCAGGCGCCCTCACTGGTGCGGGAACTGCGCACCCGGCCGGTGCCGAAGGAGGAGCCGGTGCCGGTGCCGGCCAGCGACGGGCGGCTCCTCGTGCTCGGGATGATCGCGCCGGTCATCGTCTTCGCGCTCACCCGCCAGTCGCAGATCCTCATCGAGCGCTTCCTCGCCTCGCCGCTCCCGGCCGGCGCCATCTCGCATCTGAACTACGCGCAGAAGGTCGCGCAGATGCCGATGATCCTCTCCCTGATGCTGTGCACGGTCAGCTTCCCCGTCATCGCCCGCGCCCTCGCGGCCGGTGACGCGGAGGCGGCCCGCCGCCGCGTCGAGCGGGACCTGCTGCTCGCCGCGGTCGTCGTCCTCGTCGGCGCGTCGACGGTCATCGCAGCCGCGCCGCAGATCGTCGGACTCCTCTTCCAGCGCGGCGCGTTCGACGCCTCCGACACCGCCTCGACCGCCCTCGTCATGCGGGTGTACGCGCTCGGCCTGCTCGGCCAGACCATGGTCGGCGCGCTGGTCCGCTGCTACTTCTCCGCCGCCCGCCCGCTCTGGTACCCGGCCGCCGCCATGGGCGCCGGGCTCGCCGCCACCGGGCTGGCCGGGACGGTCGGCGCCCACCTGTGGGGCGCCGCCGGCATCGCCGGCGCCAACGCGCTCGGCATCACCGTGACCGCCGTGATGCTGCTGCTCGGCGCGCACCGGCAGTCCGTGCCGATCGACGTGCGCCACCTCGGAGAGGGCCTGCTGCGGCTCACCACCGCGGGCGCCTGGGCCACCGGCGCCGGCTGGCTGTGCTCCGTCGCGATCGGCCCGCCCGTGCTCGCCGTCGCCGTCGCCGCGCTCGTGGTGATCGGCGTGTTCCTGCTGTTCGTCGCGTGCGCCGCGAAGGCGCCCGAGATTCCGCCCCTCCCCCGATCCGCCTGCCGAAGGACCCCCCATGCCCGCCGACGTGCTGCGTCGACTGCTGCCGGAGCCACCCCTGTGGGTGGCGATGTACCACTCGATCGCGGACAGCCCCGATGATCCGTACCAGGTGACCGTCTCGCCCGTGCGCTTCGCCCGGCAGCTGCACTGGCTGGGCGACCACGGGCTGCGCGGGGTGTCCGTACGGGAGCTGCTCGCGGCGGCGGCCGAGGGACGGGCCCGCGGGCTGGTGGGACTGACCTTCGACGACGGCTACGCCGACTTCCTCGAATCGGCGGTGCCGCTGCTGCGCCGGCACGGCTTCACCGCCACCGTGTACGTGCTGCCCGGGCGGCTCGGCGGCGACAACGCCTGGGACGTGCTGGGCCCGCGCAAGCCGCTGCTCGACGAGGACGGCATCCGGCGGGCCGCCGCCGCCGGCATGGAGATCGGCTCGCACGGCCTGCGCCATGTCGACCTGGTGGCCCTGGCGGACCGCGACGACGCGGGCCTCGTCGCGGAGACCCGGCACAGCCGGGAGCTCATCGAGGACATCACCGGCGACCCGGTGGACGGCTTCTGCTACCCGTACGGGAAGGTCGACGCCCGGGTCGTGCGCGCCGTCCGCAGGGCCGGCTACCGGCACGCCTGCGCGATCGACCCCGGCCCGCTGAGCGGCGCGTTCGCCCTGCCGCGGGTGCACGTCGGCGAGGCCGACACCTCCTGGCGGCTCACCGCCAAACGGGCCCTGCACCCGCTGCGCCGCCGGCGGCCCGCCGACGTGCTCCCCGCGCAGGGCGGGCCGGCCGGGGCCGTCCTGTCGTGAGCGCGGAGCTGAAGGTGCTGCATGTGATCACCGGCCTGGGCATCGGCGGCGCCGAGCAGCAGCTGCGGCTGCTGCTGCGCCATCTGCCGGTGCGCGGGCGGGTGGTGACGCTGACCAACCCGGGGGCGGTCGCCGAGGGCATCGAGGCGGACGGCACCCCGGTCACCCACCTGGGCATGACCGGCAACCGGGACCTGGGCGCGCTGCCCCGGCTGACCCGGCTGATCCGGCAGGGCGGTTACGACCTCGTCCACACCCATCTGTACCGGGCCTGCGTGTACGGCCGGGCGGCGGCCCGGCTGGCCGGGGTCCGCTCCGTCATCGCGACCGAGCACTCCCTGGGCGAGGCCCAGATCGAGGGGCGCCCGCTGTCGGCCGGGACGCGGGCGCTGTACCTGGCGTCCGAGCGGCTCGGCACCTCCACGGTCGCCGTCTCGCCGAGCGTCGCCCGCCGCCTGGCCCGGTGGGGCGTGGCCCCGTCCCGTATCCGGGTGGTGCCGAACGGCATCGAGACGGGCCGCTTCGCCCACGACCCGCGGGCCCGGGCCATGACCCGGGCGGTGCTCGGCCTGCCCGCCGACGCGTTCGTGGTGGGCGGGGTGGGGCGGCTGGCGCCCGGGAAGCGGTTCGACCGGCTGGTACGGGCGGTGGCCTCGGTGCCGGAGGCACGACTGCTGCTCGTCGGCGAGGGCGAGCGGCGGGCGGAGCTGCTGCGGGTGGCCGAGGAGTGCGGGGCCGCCGACCGGGTGCTGCTCGCGGGGGCGTTCGCGGACCCGCCGGCCGGTCCGGCGGGCGGGCGGCCCGATCTGCCGTCGCTGCTCGCCGCGATGGACGTGTTCGTGTCCACCTCCCCCGACGAGACCTTCGGGCTCGCGGTCGTCGAGGCGCTGGCGGCGGGACTGCCGGTGCGGTACGTGGCCTGTCCCGCGATCGACGACCTGCCGGCGGGCGCGGCGCCCGGCGCCCGCCGGATCGGCGAGTCCGTGCCCGAGCTGATCGGCGCCCTGCGCGAGCTGCGGGACGCCCCGGCCGGGCGGCTGCCGCAGCCGGCGGCCGCCCGCCACTACGACATCGCGCACAGCGCCCGGCAGTTGCTGTCCCTGTACGACCAGGCCGTCCGCGGCACCCCTCTTCCCGTGAAGTGAGAGCTGAGCACCATGACCACGACCCCGCCACGATCCTCCCTCCTCACCCCCGCCCGCTGGATGGTGCTGCCGGCCGCCGCGCTCGCCGGCGCGGTCCTCGGCGGCGGCTACGGCGTCCTGAAGGCCCCGCAGTACGCGGCGACCAGCTACGTCATCGTCGTCCCCTCGGAGAAGTCCGACCCGGCCTCGGCGCTCGGCTTCGCCCAGGCGTACGGGCGGGTCGCCACCGACATCGCGGTGACCGGCGACGCCCAGGTGTGGGCGGGCGTCTCCGCGGCCACGCTGCGGTCCAGTGTGCAGGCCGCGACCTCGCCGGACGCGCCGATGATCTCGATCACGGCCCGCTCGGCGAAGCCCGCGCAGGCCATGTCGATGGCCGACGGGGTGGCCCGCGCGCTGGTCCTCGACAGCTCGCACGTCGCCTCGAACACGGGCGTGAAGGTGGTCCAGTTCTCCCGGGCGACGAAGCCGGTCGCGCCGGTGTCCCCGTCGGCGCCCCTGTCGGCGCTGGTCGGCGCCTGCGCGGGCGGGCTGCTCGGCGGCCTGGTCCTGCTGGTCCGGCCGAAGCGGGCCGCGCGGGCCGAGGCCCGCCACTCGCGGCAGGGCGCCTCGGTGCCGGGGCCGGCCGTGGCGGCGCAGCCGGAACCGGAGGCGGTGTGAGCGGCAGATCCCTGTACGCCGAGGTCTGCCGGGACGGCGCGGAGTTCGGCCGGCTCGGCCCGGAGTGGGCGGCGCTGTACGCCCGGTGCGCGACGGCGACGCCGTTCCAGTCCCACGCGTGGCTGCATTCCTGGTGGCTGTCGTACGGCAGGCCGGGCGCGCTGCGGGTGGTCCTGGTCCGGCGGGCGGACGGCACGCTGGTCGCGGCGGCGCCGCTGATGCGGGCCGCGGGGCCGCTGCCGGTGCTCACCCAGCTCGGCGGCACCATCACCGACTTCACCGACGTGCTCCTCGACGACGGCTGCCCGGACGCGGTGCCCGCGCTCGCCGAAGCCTTGGCCGGCGTGGCGCGCGGCACGCTGATCGACCTGCGCGAGGTACGGCCCGGGGCCGCGGCCGAGCGGGTCTTCGAGGCGTGGCGCGGCCCGCGGCGACGGCTCGCGGACTCCCTCTGCCTGGAGCTGCCGGCCGTCCCGATGGAGGCCCTGCTCGAACGCATCCCCTCGGGCAAGGCCCAGCGGGTACGGGCGAAGCTGCGCAAGCTGGACGCGCTCGGCATCGACGAGCACATCGTGCCCGCGCCCGAGGTCCCGGCCGCCCTGGAACGCCTGCTGACGCTGCACCAGCTCCAGTGGCAGGGGCGGGGGGTGACCGTCGAGCACACCAGCGAGCGGTTCGCCCAGCACCTGACGCGGGCGGTGCGGCCGATGGTCGAGTGCGGCGACGCGATGGTCACCGAGTTCCGGCTCGCCGGGGACGTGGTGGCGGCCGACCTCACCCTCATGTCGCGGCGGCTCGCGGGCGGCTACCTGTACGGCGCCGATCCCGCGCTGCGCGCCCGCAAGGTCGACGTGGCGACGATGCTGCTGCGGCACGGGGCCCGGGAGACCAGCGCGAGCGGCCGGGCGACGCTGAGCATGCTGCGCGGCACCGAACCGTACAAGCACCACTGGCGCCCCGAGACGGTCCCCAACCAGCGCCTCCTGCTGGGCGGCCGGAGCGCGGCCCCGCTGTTGTGGCTGCGCGCGGGCGCGGCGTCGGGGCGGCGCTGGGCGGCCCGGCAGGCGCGGGAGCGGGAGTGGCTGGGACGCGCGCTGGGCCGGCTGCCCGGCCGGACGCCGAACGGCGGCGGAGGATGAGCTCCTCCGCCGCCGCGCGGCCCCCTCACCGACCGGTCAGAAGGGCCAGACCCCCTTCAGGGCGCCCTTCCAGTCGACACCGAGGCCGTTCGTCCAGCTGGTCGAGTCCTTCACGGAGTCCTTCACCGTGTCCTTCACGGACTCCTTCACGGACTCCTTCCAGGAGTCCTTGGGGACGCACACCGGCCCGCCGATCCAACTCTCGACCCATGAACCGAGGTTCACGGTCCAGCAGGTGGGCTTGGGGTCGGGCTTGGGCTCGGGCTTGGGTTCCGGCTTCGGTTCGGGCTTGGGTTCCGGCTTCGGTTCGGGCTTCGGTTCGGGCTTCGGCACCGGAATTGTCGGATCCGGCTTGGGCTCCGGCTTCGGGTCAGGCTTCGGCTCGGGCTTGGGCACGGGAATCGTCGGATCCGGCTTGGGCTCCGGCTTGGGGTCAGGCTTCGGCTCGGGCTTCGGCACCGGAATCGTCGGATCCGGCTTCGGGTCAGGCTTGGGGTCAGGCTTCGGCTCGGGCTTGGGTTCCGGCTTCGGCTCGGGCCTCGGCACCGGAATCGTCGGATCCGTCGGATCCGTCGGCTCCACGGGGTCCGTCGGGTCCACGGGATCCGTCGGATGTGTCGGCTCGGTGGGCTCGGTGGGCTCCGTCGGATCGGTGGGGTCCGTCGGGTCCGTCGGCTCCGTGGGCTCCGTCGGGTCGACCGGGTCCGTCGGCTCGGTCGGCTCGGTCGGGTCGACCCCGTACAGCGTCTGCCGGAACACCTGTGAGGACTTCGGATTGTCGTCGCACTGCCAGACGCCGTGCGGGCAGTAATCGGTGATCGTGTGATACAGCGGCTTGTGCTGCTTCATCCATTCGAGCATGCGCCGCATGTACTCGGGGTTGTCTCCGTTCCGGAACAGGCCCCATTCCGGATAGGAGATCCGCTTTCCGTGCTCGGCCGCGAAATCGACCTGCGCCTGAAGCCCGTAGGGCTCGCTCACGTGCTGGTCGAAACTCGAACCGGCCGGCTGGTCGTACGAGTCCATGCCGATGACGTCGACCGTGTCGTCACCGGGGTAGCACTCCGTCCACGGAACGGCGTCCTTGCCCCGGCTCGGGTTGAAGTCGAAGCGGAAGGTCTGTCCGGGCACGGAGCGCATCGCGGTGACGATGCGGTTCCAGTACTTCTTCCAGGAGGCCGGATCCGGCGCGCACCGGCTGGTGTACGTCGTGCCGTTCATCTCCCAGCCGAGGACGACGACCGTGTCCGGGGCGCCCAGGTCGACCAGCCGCTCGGCCAGCTTGCGGAAGTGGTGGTCGTAGTAGCCGGCGGCGCCCAACTGCAGCTGGCGGCGCACCTCGTAGTCGGAGACGCCGGCCTCGTTGCGCTCCAGCATCGGCACGTTCAGGACGAACAGGCGGTCGGTGCGCTGGTTGCGCCAGTCCGCCCAGGCGTCGAGGAAGCCGGGCGGGCCCTCGATGTTCGACCAGACGTCGCCGGGGAGGTACGTGTGGCCGACCCGGAGCTCGTGGCCGCCGAGCCACCGCTCCAGCTGCGCGATCCGGGCCACCCCGAGCGGACCGGATTCCAGGAAGGCCCCCATCGCCCCGGACAGAGTCGGTTGGGGGTCCCGGGTCGTTACGGATTCGGCGGCGCGAGCGGGAGACGACAGCACGACAGAACCTGATGCGAGGAGACCGGCGGTGAACACCCCCAGCCAGGTTCTCGACGTCCGTCGCTTTCGGTCTGCCATGGCAGCTCCTTCGTCTTCTCACGCGCCACTTGATGGACCGTCAATCTGATACTCCGAAAGTATTCCTAATGAGCCGACCGAGAACTCGGCTTGGATCTGATCAATAGTCCATTAGAGGATTCTTCATCCCCCAGTTGGGGGCACTCGAGACTAAGGACATGCCGTGCCGAGTTTTGACAGCCGCGTCCCCGCGGTCCTTGTGCGGCTCGACCCGAACCCCTTTCATCACGGCACGCTCGGCGCCGCGCGGTCCCTCGGACGGGCGGGCGTCCCGGTCCACGCGGTGGTCGAGTCGCTCGCCAGTCCGGTGGTCCGGTCGCGCTACCTCCACGGCGCCCACGTCCGCCCCGCCGAGCCGTCCCCGGCCGAACTCACCCGGCTGCTGCTGCGCGTCGCGGACCGGCTGCCCGGCTCCTCGGCGCACCCCGCGGTCCTGGTGCCCCTCGACGACATCACCGCCCTGTCCCTCGCCGAGTGCCGCCCCGAGCTCGCCGGGCGCTACCTGCTGCCCGACCAGTCGCCCGAGCAGCTCGCCAGGGTCGCCGACAAGGCCCAGCTCGCCGAGACCTGCCGCGCCCTGTCGCTCCCCCACCCCCGTACCGAACTGCCCACCAGCGCCGAGGAGGCCGCCGCCATGGCCTGGTCGCTGGGGCTTCCGGTGATCGCCAAGTGGAGCCGCCCGTGGCTGCTGCCGCCCGGCGGCGGGCTGCGCAGCACCTCGATCGTCGGCTCGCTGTCCGAGGTCCGTGAGCTGTTCGCGCGCACCCCGCAGGCCGGCAGCCGGCTGCTGCTCCAGGAGCTGCTGCCGGCCGGCCGGGACCTCGACTGGTTCTTCCACGGGTACGTGGACTCCCGGGGCGGCTGCTCGACCGGGGCCACCGGCCGCAAGGAGCGCTCCTGGCCCGACGGCGCCGGGCTGACCGCCGTCGGCCGCTGGAGCGCGAACCCGGCCGTCGACACGATGGCCCGCGAGCTGCTCGCCGCGCTCGGCTACCGGGGCGTGTGCGACCTGGACTTCCGGCTCGACCGGGCGACCGGCGCCTACCACCTACTGGACTTCAACCCCCGGCCCGGCGCCCAGTTCCGGCTCTTCGCCGACCGGGACGGGCTCGACGTGGTCCGCGCGATGCACCTCGACCTCACCGGCCGTACGGTCCCGGTGCACGCCCCCGCGTACGGACGCCGCTTCGTCGTGGAGAACTACGCGGCCCTGTCCTTCCTGGCCTCGCCGCGCCGCCGGTACGCCGCCGAGCCCGGCGCCTCGCGACCGCTCGCCGAACGGTTCGAGGCGGCCTGGTTCGCCACCGACGACCTCGCCCCTGCCTTCGCGATGGTGCGCGCCTGGTGCTCCCACGCCCTGCGCAAGGGCCTGCTGACACTCCGTCGGGCCCTGCGGGCCGGACGGACCCGGCGGCCGGCCGGCATCGGCTCGCCGCCGTCGGCCCGCAACCGCACCGACCAGGTGACCCAGCGCTGACCCGACACCGACCCAGCACCGACCCGGGGCCACCCGGGGCGGACCAAGCGGACGGACCGGCCGGCCCCGCCCCACCAAGCCCCCGGCCCCCCCACCCCCCACCCCTCACCAAGCCCCCCGACACACCCACGACACACCCCCGGCGTCCTCACGGCCGGATCGACGAAGGCGGAACACACGATGTACGACCTGGTGATTGTGGGCGCGGGACCCTACGGCCTCTCCGTGGCCGCCCACGCGGCGGCGCACGGGCTGAGG
Organism: Streptomyces sp. NPDC093111; assembly: GCF_040683955.1. Taxonomy (NCBI): domain Bacteria; kingdom Bacillati; phylum Actinomycetota; class Actinomycetes; order Kitasatosporales; family Streptomycetaceae; genus Streptomyces; species Streptomyces sp. NPDC093111. The sequence continues at coordinate 95,284 of NZ_JBFBNW010000008.1, forward strand.
CTGCGGGTCTTCGGCCGCCCCATGGAGTCCTGGCACGCCATGCCCTCCGCGATGTTCCTCAAGTCCGAGCCGTGGGCCTCCCACCTCTCCGACCCGCGGGGTTCGTACGGGCTCGACGCCTACGCCGCCACCCAGGGCATCCGCGCCGAGCACGGGGTGCCGCTGCCGGTCGGCTTCTTCGCCGCGTACGGCGACTGGTTCGCCCGCCAGGCGGTGCCCGCGCTGGACGAGCGCCTGATCTCGCGCGTCGCGCCCGGCCCCGGCGGCGAGGGCTTCGAGGTGACGGCGGAGGACGGCGAGACCTTCCGCGCCCGCACGGTCGCGCTCGCCGTCGGCGTGCTGCCCTTCATGGAGGTCCCCGGGCCGCTGCGCGGACTGCCCCGCCGGTACGTCACCCACTCCAGCCACCACGGCGAGCTGGACGGCTTCGCGGGCCGGGACGTCACGGTGATCGGCGCCGGGCAGGCCGCCCTGGAGACCGCCGCGATCCTCACCGAACAGGGCGCCACCGTACGCGTCCTGGCCCGTTCGGGGCGGCTGAACTGGAACACGCTGCCGCCGGCGCTCGACCGGGGCGCCTGGCAGACGTTCCGGGCCCCGCACACGGGGCTCGGCTGCGGCTGGCAGAACCGGCTGTACGCGGACACCCCCGGGATCTTCCGGCGGCTGCCCGCCGGCACCCGCGAGCGGATCTTCGACTCGGCGCTCGGTCCGGCCGGCGCCTGGTGGCTGCGCGAGCGGTTCGGCGCGGTCGGGGACGTGCGCCTGGGGCAGCGGGTCACGGCGGCGACCGTGACCGGTGACGAGCGGCTGCGGCTCGACGTGGCGGGGCGGGACGGGGCCTCCGTGGTGGAGACGGACCACGTCATCGCGGCCACCGGTTTCGTGCCCAGCCTGGACCGGGCGGGCGTGCTCGCGCCCGAGCTGCGGGACGGGCTGCGCCGGGTCGGGCTCGGCGGGGCGCCCGAGGTGGGGGCGCTGTTCGAGTCGTCCCGGCCGGGCCTCTTCCTGGCCGGACTGCTCACGGCACCCTCGTACGGTCCGTCGATGCGGTTCGTGTTCGGCGCGGGCTACACGGCCGGGCGGCTCGTGAGGGGCGTGCGGCAGCGGCTGCGGGCCGGCGGGGGCCGGGTGGGCCGGCCGCGTTCGGGCGCCGAGGCGGTGGCCGCCGGCCGCTGACACGACGGAGGCCGGCCCCCGGGAGCGTGGTGGACGCTCCCGGGGGCCGGCCCGTGGCCGTGACGTGGACGTCAGGCGTTGATGCAGGTGTTGAACGCGGTCGGGTTCAGGATGCCGATGACGTTCACGCTGTTGCCGCAGACGTTGATCGGCACGTGGATCGGGACCTGGACCACGTTGCCCGAGAGGACACCCGGCGAACCGATGGCGACGCCCTCGGCGCCGGCGTCGGCCATCGCGGGGGTGGCGGCACCCAGGGCCATGATCAGACCGGCGACGACGGCGGCAGCCTTCTTGCAGTTCATTTCGTCTGGATCCTTTCCTACGGCGAAGACCGTTCTCCGCTGCACACTCCCCAACGAACCTGCCCCGGAAAGGAAACCGGCTTATCGTCGGACTTCCGTCATTCACTCATTCGCTTCCCCCGAATGCGTCGAATCACCGCACGCCGCTCGCTGCTCACCGCGGCCAGATCGGCGTACGGGTGAGCCGTTCCCATTCTCGGTCCGGAACTCCCGGCACCGCGCGACCGGCTTGCATCCACTGCCTGGCCAGCGAGGAGTAGAGAGGGAACGGCTCCCGGTCGACCAGTGGCGGGTCGGCCATATATCGGCTCTTCGGAATGAAGGCCATCCGTTCCCATTTCCCGGGTTCGGGCGTCATATTCGCTCCTTCCGGTGTGGTCCCGGCATCATGACACAGCCTCCGCAGGAGAGTGATTCGCACGCTCCACGTCGCGTCGCGTACCTGTGTGCGAATACGTCCGATTTAACGTTTCTCCATGAAATTCCCCCGCCCAGGACGCCTGCTGCTCCTGTCCACGGCCCTGGTCGCGCTCGGTACCGGCTCGCTCGCGCTGGCACCCGCCGACCTGCCGTCCCCCAAGGGAGGTCTCAACATCCTCGTCGTCGGGATCGACGCGCGTGCGCGCGTCACCCCGGAGGAGCGGATCAAGTACCACATCGGCAACCACGACTGCCGGTGCAGCGACGTGATGATGCTCGTCCACGTCTCCGCCAGGAACGACCGGGTCAGCGTGGTGAGCCTGCCGCGCGACTCGCTCACCGAGTTCCCCGAGCACCGCGACCGGGAGACCGGCGAGCTGCACCCGCCGCACCAGGCCAAGCTCAACGCCGCCTGGAGGGAGGGCGGCCCGTCCTTCGCCATCGAGATGGTCGAGGCGATGACCAAGACCCCGGTGCACCGCTACCTGGAGATCGACTTCCGGCGGTTCATGGACACGGTGAACGTCGTCGAGGGCGTGCCGATCTGCACCAGGAAGCACTTGAAGGACCCGGCCACCGGCCTCGACCTCAAGCCCGGCACCCGCAAGGTCCACGGCGGGGAGGCACTCCAGTACGTCCGCTCGCGCAAGGCCGACGGCCAGGCGGACTTCGGACGGATCAAGAAGCAGCACCACTTCGTGGCCAACACACTGCGGGAGGTCCGCGCCCACCTGTACCGGGACCCGGACTGGATGCGCTGGTTCGCCGAGACCCTGCGCGGCAAGGCGCAGGCGGAGCGGGCGATCAGCGCGCCGGAGCTGCTGACGCTGGCGGCCCGGCTGCGGAACCTCGGGCCGGAGCGGACCGAGTTCGCCACCGTGCCGATCAAGAAGATCAACCCGCTCATCCCCGACGTCGGCGCGACGATCTCGTGGGACGTGCCGTACGCCGACGACATCTTCGCGAAGATGCGCGCCGACAAACCGCTGCCGAAGCCCAAGCCCAAGCCGCAGAGTCAGACCCCGCTGGGCGAGTACAGGCCCGCGGGAGGCAAGTCCCTGCTCTGCGACTGACACCCCCGACCCGCTGGGCGGCGACGCTCAGCGGGTCAGCGCGCGGGCCAGCTCGGCCGGGTCCGTCGTCGGCGCCTCGCAGGCGAAGTGCCGGCAGACGTACGCGGCGGCGCCCTCGGCCACCAGCGGACGGTCCTTGAGCAGCGGGAACTCCGCGCTGTCGGGCGGGCCGAAGGCAAGGACCGCGCCGGGGGTGGTGGCGCCGAGGGCGGTCCGGCACAGGGCCCGGAAGGTGTCGTCGTCGCGGGCGCCGACCACGGCGATCTCGCGCGGCCCGTCGAGCAGGGCCTCGGCGACGGCCAGACCCCAGCCGATGAAGCGGGGCGCGCGCGGCCCGAGCGCCTTGACCACGCCGAGGGCCGCCTCGGCGGCTGTCCGGTGCGGCTCGGAGCCGGTGTGCGCCGCGTACGAGAGCAGCGCTCCGGCGGCGGCGGTCCAGCCGGACGGGGTCGCGTTGTCGGTGGGGTCCTGGGGGCGCCGGATCAGCGGCTCGGCGTCGTGCGCCGTGTCGTACAGCGCGCCGCCCTCGGCGGTGAACTGGTCGAGGACGATGTCGAGGAGGAAGCCGGCGAACTCCAGCCAGACGCCCTCGCCGGTGACGGAGGCGAGCGCGAGGAAGCCCTCGGCGACGTCGGCGTAGTCCTCCAGGACCCCGGCGTTGGCCCCGGCGTGGCCGTCCTTGGAGGTACGGGTGAGGCGGGCGGTGTCGTCGAGGTGGAGGCGGACCAGCAGGTCGGCGGCCTCGGTGGCGCGCTCGACCAGGTCGGGCCGGTCGAGCAGGGCGCCGGTCTCGGCGAGGGCGGCGATGGCGAGGCCGTTCCAGGCGGCGACGATCTTGTCGTCGCGGCCGGGGCGGGCCCGCTCCTCGCGGGCGGCCAGCAGCCGCTCCCTGATCGAGGCGATCCGCTCGCCGTCGGCGACCCCGGCGTCCTGCGGGAGCTGGAGGACGGACGAGCCGTGCTCGAAGGTGCCCTCCTCGGTAACGCCGAAGTAGCGGGCGGCGTACGCGGCGTCGTCCGCGCCGAGGGCGTCGGCGAGCTGCTCCGGGGTCCAGGCGTAGTAGGCGCCCTCGACGTGCCGGCCCGATCCGTCCCCGGCGGCGCTGTCGGCGTCGAGCGCGGAGGCGAAACCGCCCTCGGGGGTGCGCAGTTCGCGGACCATGAAGTCGGCGGTCTCCAGGGCGACCCGGCGCGCGAGGTCGCTGCCGGTGGCCCGCCACAGGTGGGCGTACACCCGGCAGAGCAGCGCGTTGTCGTACAGCATCTTCTCGAAGTGCGGCACGACCCAGTCCCGGTCGACGGCGTAGCGGGCGAAGCCGCCGCCCAGCTGGTCGTAGATGCCGCCGCGGGCCATCGCCTCGCAGGTGTCCACGGCCATCTGGAGGGCGCCCTCGGCCCCCGTGCGGGCATGGTGGCGCAGCAGGAACTCCAGCACCATCGACGGCGGGAACTTGGGCGCCCCGCCGAACCCGCCCGCCTTCGCGTCGTACTCACGGGTGAGGCCGAGCAGGGCCTGCGCGAGCTCGGGCTCACCGGGAACGCCGTCGCCACCGTGGGCGAGGGAGCGGCCCGCGAGGTCCTTCACGATCCGCGCGGCGACCTCGGCGACCTCGCCGCGGCGCTCGGCCCACGCCTGCGCGACACCGTCGAGGACCTCGGGGAAGGACGGCATGCCGTGCCGGGGCTCGGGCGGGAAGTAGGTACCGAAGTAGAAGGGCTCGGCGTCCGGCGTGAGGAACACCGTCATCGGCCACCCACCCTGACCGGTGGCCGCCTGGACCGCCTCCATGTAGACGGCGTCGACGTCCGGCCGCTCCTCACGGTCCACCTTCACGGCGACGAACCGCTCGTTGACCAGCGCCGCCGTCTCGACGTCCTCGAAGGACTCATGGGCCATCACATGGCACCAGTGGCAGGAGCTGTAGCCGACGCTGAGCAGCACCGGCACATCGCGGCGCCGGGCCTCCTCGAAGGCATCCGCCGACCAGGGCCACCAGTCGACGGGGTTGTCGGCGTGCTGGAGGAGGTACGGGGAGGTCTCATGGGCCAGTCTGTTCGGCATGTCCCCATCCTTGCGCATCGGGGGCCCATACGAAGGAGCCCGCCCGCGCGCCACGAGTGGGCGGAAAGCGAACGGGGCACCGATACTGCGAAGCGAGCCCCGTTCCTCGCAGGTCGAATGCGAGGAACGGGGCCGCTTCACACGAGAGGCAGGCGTCAGCCGCCGACGTTCCCGTTCTGGGAGAGGACCTCGCCCAGGATGTGCGACAGAGCGTCGTCGCCCTTCTGCTGCACGGAGTTCTGGGTGCAGGTCTGGTTCGAGATCGGGTTGCCCAGGACGTCCTGGACCGCGATCGGAACACCGATGAGGGCGCCGATCGGGACCTGCGCCTCGATCTTCTGGACATCGAAGCAGTGCAGGACGCCGCCGTTGATGAGGCCGAAGTTCGGGCTCATGTAGCCACCGGTGGAGTTGCTGCCGATGGACTGCTTCGACTGGTTGCCGATGATGTTGGCGCTGCCGCCGTCGTTGCCGGCAGCCATGGCCGTCGACGCACCCATGCCCACGACGGAGGCGGCAACCGCAGCGGTGGCAAGAACCTTCTTGATCACGAGATCTTCCTTCTTGAGCTCGATGGCCCGGAACTGCTCCGTTGACCGAAGCGACCTGATCAACTGCCTCGGGTGGGATTGGTTCCGGGGCGTCACCCGGACGCGGTATTCAGCACATGAACGCCATCGGACGGGAGGTCGACGCGCAGCCGTTCGGATGATCGGCGCCGGAGCCCGATTCCCTTGCGGTCACTGGGCTTTCGCACCACTCCCTCGCGCCGGCGGGCGTCCCGCAGGACACTTGTCCTCGGACTGTTCGGGCCGGATCTTCCGGCGGGCGAAGGGGGACGCGCATGCGGGACAGCCACCGGAGCGAGGCCGAGCGACTGTGGGAACGGGCCGTGGCGGAGGAGGTGCGGCGTTCCGGGGGCCGCGTCGACCAGGACGCGCTGCTCGCCCGGGGCCGGGCCGCGCTGGACACGCTGGCGGCCTCGGCGGCGGAGGAGTACGCGGACTACCTGCGGGCCCTGGAGGAAAGGGAGAGGGGATCGGCGGCCGCCGCTCCCCCCGCCGGGCTCGGAACACCCGCGGTGGTCACGGCCGTCGCCGCGGCCGCCGCGGTCGGCGGCGACCTGGCGCTGGGCACCGGCGCCGGCACCGCGTTCGGCGCGGGCGCCGTGGTGGCGGTGGCCGGAGCGGCGGCGACCGCCCTGAAGGCGGGCGCCGGACGCCGGGCGGCGGCGCACCGCAGGGCCGGGGACCTCGGCCGGCCGGGCGGGGTGGAGCAGCTGCGGCTGCGGTGGCTGACGGCGCTGGAGACCCGGGGCGTACGGCCCTTCCTGGAGCAGCAGCGGGTGCTGCTCGGCACGGCGGGGCAGCCGCCGCAGAAGGTGGTCGAGCGGCTGCGGGGCGCGGACCGCAGCGCGGCGGCCCGGCGGCGTACCGTCCTGGAGCAGTCCTTCGGGCATCTGCCGGAGCCGGCCGGGCCGTTCGCGGGGCGGCGGGCCGAGCTGGCGGAGATCACCCGGTGGGTGCAGGCGGGGCGGGCGTCGACGACGACCCGGCCGACGGTGGTGATGCTGCACGGGATACCCGGCTCGGGCCGTACGACGCTGGCGGTGCGGGCGGCGCACGCGCTGCGCGACCAGTTCCGCGGGGCGTGCGTGGTGGACCTGCGGGGCGGAGCGACGCGCGGCGAGAAGCCGCTCGCCACCCGGGAGGCGCTGCTGCACCTGCTGAACCGGCTGGGCGCGCCGCGCGAGCAGCTGCTGTTCCGGGAGCGCGCGTCGGCGGAGCAGCAGGTGCGGCGGCTCGCGGAGCTGTACCACCAGCATCTGACGGGGCTTCCGGTGACGGTGGTCCTGGACGACGCGGTCGACGCGGCGCAGGTGCGGACGCTGCTGCCGGAGCGTTCGGACAGCCTGGTCCTGGTGACCTGCCGCACCCCGCTGGACCTCGGCGCCGACGTGCCGGCCACGGTGCACGCGCTGCCGGTGACGGCGCTGGACGAGGCGGGCGCGGAGGAGCTCCTGGGCGCGGCGGAGGGCGCCGGGGAGCCGTACGACGCGGAGGGGCTCGCGCGGGCGCGGGAGTTGTGCGGCGGTCTGCCGCTGGCGCTGCGGGCGGCGGGGGCGCTGCTCGACGGGCGGGCCCCGCACACGGTCGTCGACCTGCTCGGCGCGGCCGGCGCGGACGCCGGTCCGGTGGAGCGGGCGCTGGCCGCCGGGTACGCGGCGGGCCTCGACGAGGACGGGCGGCGGCTGCTGCGCCGGCTGCCGCTGGCGGGGCGGGCCTCGCTGGGGGCGGCGGCCGCGGGGGCGCTGCTCGGCGCGCCGGGCGCGGAGGGGGCGCGGCTGCTGCGGGAGCTCGCGGCGGCCGGACTGCTCGACCACGTGCGCGGGGAGCGGTACCGGCTGCACGACGCGGTGCGCGGGTTCGCGGCGGCGCGGCTGGTGGAGGAGGAGGACCAGGCGGAGATCGCGGCCGCGCAGGAACGTCTGATCCGCAACTACGCGGAGCTGGCGGACGCGGTGATCCGCATGGTCGACGGGAAGATGTCGACCCGCGCCGACCGCTTCGGCGGGCACGGCTTCGGTTCGCTGGACGCGGCGCTGCGCTGGCTGGACGAGGAGTCCAGCTTCATCACGGCGACGCTGCGGCACGCGGAGGGCGTGGACCAGCAGACGGTGCTGGACCTGCTCGGCGCGCTGTGCGACTACTGCCTGCTGCGCGGCGACCTGTACCGGCTGGGCGAGATCAACGAGCTGACGGACGCCGTGGGGCAGGGGCTGCTGTCCCGCTCCGTCCAGTGGCGGACCGGTATCGCGGCCCGCCAGCTGGGCGAGCTGGACAAGGCCCGCACGACGCTCACCTCGGTCGTCTCCCTCTATCAGGAGGCCCATCAGGACGCCGGGGCGGCGCTCGCGCTGTGCTCGCTCGGCATCACCCTCCACCACCAGGGCAACCTGGCGGAGGCGGCGGCGCGGCTGCGGGAGGCGCTGGTCCTCCAGGAACCGGAGTCGCTGGCCGCGGACCGGGGCTGGACGCTGCACGCGCTGGCGGCGGTGGAGCGGGACCGCGCCAACCTGGCGGAGGCCCTGACGCTCCTCGACCGGGCGCTGGCCCTGCACCGGGAGAGCGAGTCGCTGCACGGGGAGGCCTGGGCCCACTTCCAGCTGGGCCAGGTGTTCCTGCGGACGGGCGAGGTGGCGCGGGCCGAGGACGAGCTGCGGCTGGCGCTGGACCGGTACGGGCGCACCCACGACGGGCGCGGTCAGGCCTGGGCGCTGACCCAGCTGGCGCGGGCCCGGCTGGTCGACGGGGACGTGGCGCCCGCGGTCGAGGGGCTGCGGCAGGCGCTGTCCCGGCACCGGGAGCAGGAGGACGCCCGCGGCGAGGCGTGGACCCTCTACTACCTGGGGCACGCCCTGGAGGAGCGGGGCGACCGGGACCAGGCGGTACGGGAGCTGGAGCGGGCCCGGACGATGTTCTCGCGGATGCGGGACGTGTACGGCCTGGCGTGCGCCCGCCACCACTCGGGCCGGGTCACCCGTGACCAGCGGGCCGCCCAGACCGGCAACCTCCGCAACTCCGGCTTCGCCCGCCAGCTCCTGATGGACGCCCGCGCGGACTTCCGCCGCATCGGCGTCGCCCACGGTGAGGCGTGGACCTGCCTGGAGCTGGCGATCGTGGACGCCGGCAACAACCGCACCGCGCAGGCCCTGGACCTGTGCGAGGAGGCCACCCGCCTGTTCGCCACGTACGGCGACCACCGCGGCACCGACTGGGCCCGCTTCCTGCGCTGCACCCTCCTCCCGGACCCCGACCGCGCCCGCGAGGAACTCACCGCCCTCACCACCACCCGCCACCCGTCCCGCGACCCCCGCCTGGACGACTGCGCCGAGGCGTACGCCCTGATCCTGAAGCGCGGCACCCCGCGCGACACGGGCTGGCAGGCCTGGGACCTGGGCATGGTGCCGGGGCGGCAGGCGCGGGAGGTGATGGGGGTGTCGGTGGAGGTGGGCTGAATGCGTCCTTGTACCCGTGCGAACGGGGCTGCGATGCTGGGTGGTTGAGCGGTGCGGGGCGGCGGGAGGGGGCTCGCGTGGAGGACGGCTCCTTCGTGCGGGGAGAGGAACGGGCGCGGTTGCGCGACGAGCTCCGGCGGCCGGGAGGGCCGCGGGCGCTGGTGCTGTACGGGGAGGCGGGGGTCGGGAAGACGGAGCTGGCCCGCCGGATCGCCGAGGACCTGTCCCGCGACGGTGTCCACCACCAGCACTGGTCCGCCTGGGCCGATGTCACGCTGGTCCGGCTCTTCGGGCAGTTGGGCGCGTCGCGGCGGGCGCTGGTGGATCTGATGGCGGCGGAGGACGCCTCCTACCCGGCCGTCTGGGACGCCGTCCGCGCGCGCCTGTTCGAACTCCCGGGAAGAGTGGTCGTGTTCGACGACATTCCCGCGCCGCAGGCGGCCGAGCAGCTGCTCGGAGTGTTCGCGGAGACTCAGGTCACCGTGGTGTTCACGTCGCGCGCGACCTCGGGTTGGGAGACGCTGCCGGGGTGCCGGGCCCATCAGGTGAGGCCGCTGGACGCCGAGTCGTGCGCGGTGGTGGCGGGGCGGCCGCCCTCGGAGGCGGGGGCCGTCCTGGCCGCCACGGGAGGCATGCCGGCCCTGGCGCGGATGGCGGCCTGGCGGGACGGGCCGCTGCCGCCGCACCCCGCCGCGCTGGTGCGCGCGGCGCTCGACGATCTGCCTCCTGGGACGCGGCAGGCCCTGTGGACGCTCAGGAGGTGGGGGCTGGAGCGGTTCTCGAGGGAGACGCTCGGCCAGCTCGACGAGCACGCCCTCTCCTTCCTCCTCTCGTCCGGGCTCGCCTGGAACGCGGGTGCCGGCACGTACGTGCTGCCATCGGCCGTGAGCGACGCCCTGGGGGTGTCGGACACGCCACGGGACCAGTCGCTGCTCATGCGCGTCCGGCTGGCGAGCGTGGACATCACCGGCGCCCCGCAACGGCAGCGGCTGGGCGACGAGTACCTGGATCTCGCCTGCCGGAACGTCGACGTCCTGGACGACGACAAAGTCGGCAGGCTCGCGGCCGTGCGGCTCCTCCACCACCAGGTGGTCGCGCTCAAGTGGCTCGCCGCCCATGGCGTGCGCACCCCCGCCAACACCCAGCAGTTCGTGGCTCCCGCGTGCGCGGCGGCGGCCCGCGAGGTGGGCCGGATGGAACGCGCGGGCGTGGAGCTCGACACGCGGTTCCCCGGCCCGGAGGAGGGTCTCCTCGCGCATGAGACGGGCCGTCTCGACGAAGGCCTGACGCTGCTCTCCGAGGCCGAACGGGCCAGCGGGGCGGACGGGTTCCAGCTGACGACGATCCGGGCGTCGGTCCTGACCGACCAGGGGTATCCGGCCGAAGCGGCCCGGATGCTCCGGGAAGGCCCCGCCGACGCGCAGGAAGGGGGCCGTGTCCTCGTCTGGCGCCAGATCGAACGGGCTCGGGCCCATCTGCTCCTCGGTGAGCCGGAGTGGGCCACGGGCATCCTGCGGGACGCCGCCGACGGTGTCGTCGCCCAGGACCGGTACCGCGTCGGTGCGTGGATCACTCTTCAGGAGGGGCGCGCTCTCCTTCAGCAGTCGAAGGCCGACGAGGCGATGCGCCGCTTCCGCGTGGCGCTGGAGCAGCATCGCGCCGTGGAGGACGCCCGGGGCGAGGCCTGGACCCACCACTACATGGGCCTCGCCATGGCGAGGCGCGGGATGCTCGGCATCGCGGAGGCTGAACTGGCGAAGGCCCTCACGCGCTTCCGCGGCCTGCCCGACACCTTCGGGTGGGCCTGGACCCTGCATCGGCTGGGGCTCATGAGGCGCGACGCGGGAGACCACGACACGGCCGGCCTGTACTTCCGGGACGCGGCCGCGTTGTTCCTGACGGCCGGTTGCCCGCACGGCACCGCGTGGTCGGAGCTGGAGCTGGCGGCACTCGGCGCGCGGGACGGTGCCGGGCACCTCGTCTCCGCGATCGAGGCATTCTCCCGCCTCCGGGACCGGCTGGGCATGCTGTGGGGCGCGTACTTCCGTGCGGCGCTGGCCGAGCCGCGCGGAGCGGCACCCAGGGATGTCCTGGCCGCCCTGGAGGACTGCGGCCAGGTGACCCGGTCGGACGTGTCCCGGCAGATCCGGACCTGGCGCCGGCCCGACCCGGTCCTGCTCCTCGTCCCCGATCGCACCCGCGACACCGTCCTCCTCTCCGACACCGATCCTTTCGGCGGCGCCTGTCACGTGAGCCTGACCCTCCTCGACGGCCCCGGCACCGTCGTCCGGCTCCGCGTCGTCCCCGCCGCCGGCCACCCCTGGGCCGGCAGGCGGGAATCCCTCCCCTGGCTGTCCGTCGTCGCCACCCCTCTCACCGGCTGCGCCGTCGAGCCCGTCACCGCGCTCGTGCGGCCGTCGCCGGATCCCGGGCTCGGGGCCGAGTTCCGGTTCGCGCCGCGACGGCCCGGGCTGCACCGGATCCGGTTCACGATCGCGGACGAGGCGACCGGGACGGTGTTGCAGCAGGTGGAGACCGAGATCGACATCGTGGACGCCGACGGTGAGGACCTCTCGGCCGCTCCGCATCCCGAACACGTCTGGGGGGCGTGACCGTTGCCCACCGAGTTGCCCGTGCGCGTCGTCCAGGACCCGAGCCGCCGCTTCACGCTGCTCGGCGGCCTCGCCGCGCCGAGACCCGATGTGACCGTCGCCTTCGACCTGTGCGGGGACGACCGGATCCGGGCCCGGCTGTACGGGCCGGGCGTCCCGGCCCTGCAGGGCACCGAGCACAAGGCCGACCTGCCCGTGAAGCCCGCGAAGGTCAAGGCCGCGGCGGCCCGGCTGGCCAGGCTGTGGAAGGAGGTGTTCGTCGACCACCGGCCGCCGAGCCCCGACGGCCGCCCGGTGCCGGGACGCCCCGAGCAGCCGTACGCCACCCTGACCGACCTGACCTCCGAGCCGCTCGACGAGCTCCGGCCCGTCCTCGACGAGCTGGCGCACAGCGGCTGCGAGCTGCTGTACGGGACGCTCCTGGAGGGCGAGGGGCACCAGGTCCGGTTGTTCCGGGAGTTCCTGTCCTCGGTGCTCGCCGACGAGGGGCTGCGGATCCGGTTCGACTCGGACCTGTTCGTGCCCTGGACGCTGATGTGTCTGCGCCCGGAGGACCTGCCCGCGCCGGCCGACGGGCCGCCGGGGCTCTTCGACCGGTTCCTCGGCTACCGGCACCAGATCGAGCAGACCGGCGGTTCCTACCCCTGGCTCGGCGAACGTCCGGCCCCGGCGGCTCTTCCCGTGGTGAGCCTCAACCACGACACCGGCATCGACCGGCACAAGGCCACCCGGGCCTCCGAGGTGGCCGCCCTGCTCGCGCAGGACACCACGTTCGTGGAGCGCACCCAGGGCGTCGAGCTGGCCGCCGCCCTGTCGGATCCGGCGCTCGGCGACCAGGTCATGTACTTCTGGTGCCACGGCGCCTTCCACGCCGACGGGCCGGAGCCGCCCGGGCTCGCCGTGCGGCTGAGCGACACCCGGATCGTCGACGCCCATCTCGTACGGGAACGGCGGCGCCGGTTCGGTGAGGACACGCCGTTCCAGCCGTTCGTCCTGCTCAACGCGTGTCATGCCGGGGTACCGGCGGGCGAGGCGGACCGTGCGTTCCTCGGCCGCGCGCTCATCGAGCACGGTGCGCGCGGGGTGCTGGGGCCGCTGATCGAGATGCCCCAGGTGTTCGCCGCGGAGTACGCGTACGCCTTCTTCGACCGCTATCTCGGCGGGCGGGAGACGGCCGGGCAGATCGCCCACGCGCTCGCGCGGGCCTTCGCGGACGAGCACCTCAATCCGCTCGGTCTCGCCTACGCGCTGCACTGCGGCATGGACACGCGGCTCGCACGGGCCCCGCTGGCCGCCACCGATCAGGAACAGGGAGTCGCGGTATGAGCGCGGACGTCCAGGTGGTCGACCTCGACGGGACCGGCTGGCTCCTCGACGCCGGCGTGCCCGTCCCGGCCGGGCGGATCGGCGACCACTTCGCCGAGGTCCTCACACCGCCCGCGTGGGCCACCGACGTGTTCGTCTACGTGCACGGCTGGAAGACCAGGCCGGAGTCCGCGCTCGCGGCCGCGCGGCGGCTGAGCGCGCTCGTGGGCGAGCAGTTCGCGGCGCGCGCGTCCCTGTATCCCCGGCTGAGCGGCGACTTCGCGCCCTGGACCGTCCTGGTCCGCTGGCCGTCGCGGGAGGGGTACCGCACGACACGGGACCGGGCCCATTCCGCGGCCAGGGCGCCCGAAGGGCATGCCGCCCGGGTCGTGGGACAGCTTCTGGGATATCTCGACGCGTGGCGCGGCGATACGGACGGGGCGCCGGTGCTCGCCACCCGGGGCGGGCAGTCCTTGCACCTGGTCGGGCACTCCTTCGGCTGCCGTTTCCTGTGCGAGGCCGTGCAGTGGGCGGCCGACGGGGCCTCGGGGGCGACGCTCGGATGGTCCCGGCAGGGTCCGGCGAACCGGCCGTTCACCGTCGACAGCATGCTGCTGTTCCAGATGGCCGCGCCCCGGGACGCCTTCGCGACCACGTTCACGGCGCTGGCCGAGGCGCCGCTGCGCGGCCCCGTGGTCGCCACGTACGCGGAGCGGGACTGGGCCACCGGGATCTGGCACCGGCTGGCCGAGAAGCGTCGCGGCATCGGCAGCCAGGGCATCGGCACCGCGCCGGAGCCGGTCTCGGCGATCCGGATGAGGCCGGTGGACGCCGCGTATCCGCGTGCCGCGCTCGACCACCGGTTCGTGAGCGTGGACGCGGGCGAGGTGTTCGTGGCGGGGCGCGGACCGGCCGGGGCGCACTCCGACCACCTGCGGGCGGAGTCGGCGCATCTGCTGCTGTCGCTGGCCGACCACTGCCGGCCCTGACCCCGGCAACACCCGTACGGGCCCCGGCCATGCCGGAGCCCGTGCGGGTGCGTGCGGTTACTTGTCCGCCGGGCCCGTGGCGGGGGTGGCGGGGCCCGCGGTGGCCGGGTCGGGGGTCTCGGTGAAGTCGATCTTGTGCATGTGGCGGTTCATCGACTTCATCAGTCCCCAGACGGCCAGCGCGAGCACGGCGAAGACGACGAACCCGAGGACGCCGGGGGTCACCTTGTTCTTGTCCAGCTCTCCGGCGGCGAAGGGGACAAGCTGGGTCATTGCCAGGTGTGCGCTCATGCTAGGCATTGTCGCGGATGCCCGCGAAGAGATCTTGCTCGGGGAGGGAAGTGGCGACGAGGGACTTGCTGAGCTCGTACTCCTCGGTCGGCCAGACCTCCTTCTGGATGTCCATCGGGACCCGGAACCAGCCGCCGTCGGGGTCGATCTGGGTGCGGTGGGCGATGAGCGCCTTGTCGCGGGTCTCGAAGAAGTCCGCGCAGGGGACGTGGGTGGTGAGGTTGCGCGGCTTGCCGCCGAACTCGTCCCAGCGCTTGAGCCAGTCCCCGTACGGCGACTCCAGGCCGCGCGCCAGGAGGGCGTTGTGCAGGGCCTCCGTGCGGGGGCGGTTGAAGCCCTGGTTGTAGTAGAGCTTCTGCGGCTGGAAGGCCCGGCCGAACTCGGCCTCGGGGTACTTCTCGGTGTCGGTCGCGCCGTCGAAGGCCACCATCGTGATCTTGTGGGTCATGATGTGGTCGGGGTGCGGGTAGCCGCCGTTCTCGTCGTAGGTCGTGATGACCTGCGGACGGAAGGAGCGGATCCGGCGGACCAGCTCGCCGGCCGCGTGGTCCACGTCCGCGAGGGCGAAGCAGCCCTCCGGCAGCGGCGGCAGCGGGTCGCCCTCGGGCAGGCCCGAGTCGACGAAGCCCAGCCAGTCCTGGCCGACGCCGAGGATCTCGCGGGCCTCGTCCATCTCCTTGCGGCGGACCTCGTCGATGTTCGCCTCGATGTAGGGGTCGCCCTGGAGCTTCGGGTTCAGGATCGAGCCGCGCTCGCCGCCCGTGCAGGTCACCACGAGGACCTCCACCCCCTCGGACACATACTTGGCCATCGTCGCCGCGCCCTTGCTCGACTCGTCGTCGGGGTGGGCGTGAACGGCCATCAGTCGCAGCTGCTCAGTCAAGAGTCGATCCTCAGTGATTCGTCGCCTAGGGAGGTCTCTATAGTGACGGAATCGGGGGAGGGAAAATTCCGGGCCCCCGGCCGGGGGGCTCCGGCGGCGAAAGGAACGAGCATGAGCGCGGTGCGAGAGCAGCTGCCCGAGGGGCGCTACGGCCGCTCCGCGGACGAGCGCGCCGACCGGAAGCTCAAGATCGTCGGCGCCGTGCTCGGCACCCTGTTCCTGGCCATGATCGGCTGGTTCGGCTGGCACTACGTCGGCGGCACGAAGATCAGCGCCGAGATGATCAAGTTCGACGTGGTGAGCGACACCGAGGTCCAGGTCCACCTGGAGATCCGCAAGGACGCCGACGCCACGGGCGTCTGCACGCTGCGCTCCCGCTCCGAGGACGGCGCCGAGGTCGGCCGCAAGGACGTCCCGGTCGAGGAGGCCGGCGGCCGCCTCGACAAGGTCTACTCGATCCGCACGACCGCGAAGGCGACCAACGCCGAGCTGCTGGGGTGTACGGCGCGGTAGCGGTGGGTAGGGAGCCCGGGACGAGCTCGGGCGGGTCACCACGGTGACCTGGGGCGACGCCATCTTGATGGTTTATGTCCTCCCGCTTTTCGCCACTCATTGTTAGGCTCGTGGTTTCGCCCACCCGGGAAGGCGCATCCTTTCCGTGTAGGGCGATGCTTTGTATTCCCAGTACCTACGAGGAGCACCTGTGACCCAGACCAGCGAGAACGTCACCTGGCTCACCCAGGAGGCGTACAACAAGCTCAAGGACGAGCTTGAGTACCTGTCTGGTCCCGCGCGTACCGAGATCGCCGCCAAGATCGCCGCGGCGCGCGAGGAGGGCGACCTGCGCGAGAACGGCGGGTACCACGCGGCCAAGGAGGAGCAGGGCAAGCAGGAGCTCCGGGTCCGCCAGCTCACGCAGCTCCTGCAGAACGCCAAGGTCGGCGAGGCCCCCGCGGACGACGGCATCGTCGAGCCGGGCATGGTCGTGACGATCGCCTTCGACGGCGACGAGGACGACACGATGACCTTCCTGCTCGCCTCCCGCGAGTACGCGAGCGACGACATCGAGACGTACTCGCCGCAGTCCCCGCTGGGCATCGGCGTCAACGGCAAGAAGGCCGGCGACGACGCCGAGTACGAGCTGCCGAACGGCAAGATGGCCATGGTGAAGATCCTCACCGCCAAGCCGTACAGCAGCTGAGCCGCCCCACCGCGCGCGGCGAAGGGCCGGTCCCCCGAGAAGGGACCGGCCCTTCGTCATGCCCATGCAATGATCGTCCGCATCAGGCCACTCAAGGGGGATGGGGCAGGTGCTGGGAGCATTGCGCGAGGGCGCGCCGCGGCGGATCGGACCCTACGAGGTGCTGGCCCGGCTCGGCGCCGGCGGCATGGGCGAGGTCTATCTCGCCCGGCTCGACACCTCCGGGGAGTTCTTCGCCGTCAAGACCGTACGGCGCGACTTCGCGGGCGACCCCGCCTTCCGCGACCGCTTCCGCCGCGAGATCCGGATCGCGGGCCTGGTCCGCAGCGCGCACGCCGCCGCGCCCGTAGGCGGGGACGCCGACGCCGAGGTGCCCTGGCTGGCCACCGCGTACGTCGCGGGCCCCAGCCTCTCCCAGGCCGTCCGCCGCTCCGGCCCGCTGCCCGTCCCGGCCGTCCGGGCCCTCGGCGCGCGCATCGCCCGGGCCCTCGCCGACCTGCACGCGGCCGGGGTGCTGCACCGCGACCTCAAGCCGGGCAACGTCATGCTCGCCGTCGACGGCCCGCGCCTGATCGACTTCGGCATCGCCCGCGCGCACGGCGCCACCACCATGACCGCGACCGGGCTCATGGTCGGCACGCCCGCCTTCATGTCGCCCGAGCACGTCGCCGGCGCCCGCACGGTGACCGCCGCCTCGGACGTCTTCTGCCTCGGCTCGCTGCTCTGCTACGCGGCGACCGGCGAGGACCCCTTCGGCGACGGGCCCCTCGCCGCCGTCCTGTACCGGGTGTCGCAGGCCGAGGCCGACCTGGAGCGGCTGCCCGAGGAGCTGCGGGAGCTCGTCGCCGCCTGTCTGGCGGCGGACCCGGCGGCCCGGCCCACGCCGGAGGCCCTCGTCGGGCTCCTGGGCGGCGAGCGGCAGGCGCCGCCGTGGCCGGTGCCCGTGCGCGAGCACATCGGCGAGTACGGCACGGAGCTCGCCCAGCTCGTCGCCGCGGGCGGCCCGCTCCTGGAGGTCCCGGCGACCGGTCCCGTCGTCACCTCCGGGCCGCCCGGACTCCACTTCGCCCCCACCGTCGCACCCACCGGCCCGGCCGTCGCCCCGCCGGCCCCGAGGCGGCGCCGCAGGGGGCTGCTCGCGGCCGTGGTGGCCCTCGCGGTCCTGGGCGGCGGGCTCGGCGCGTATCTGCTGTGGCCCGAGCCGAAGGAGCCGCGGAAGCCGGTCACGGCCGGGCCGAAGGCGCCCGTCTCCGGGCCGCGCGTCCCCGGCGTCGACGACCAGGGGCTGGCCGACGCCTCCGGGGTCGTCCCGCAGAACGCCGCCCAGCGGCCCGCCGGCTGGAAGACGTGGCGGGCGAAGCTGACGGCGCCGGCGTTCGGCTGCTCGGGCAACGAGCGGGTGCTGGTGTGCCGGACGACGGACGGGACCTTCGAGGCGCTGGACCCGGCGGACGGCAAGCCGCTGTGGCAGGCGAAGCCGAACGACGAGAACGCCCCGCAGATGAGCTACATCAGCCCCACCGGCGGCGTCTTCATCGCCCAGGAGGCGGCCCGGCCCCTCGTCCACGACGGTGCCGTCGTGCTCGCGTACGGCGAGCGGGTCCAGGTCCGGGACGCGCGCACGGGCGCGGTGAGGTGGGAGAAGGACGCCTGGGCGCAGCAGGGCGAGGGCAGCCGTCCGGTCGTCGCCGACGGCATGGTCTTCGTCGCCGCGCTGACCGAGAAGGGGCAGGAGAACACGGACCACGTCAGCCTGCTCGCCTACTCCCTCGCCGACGGCCGCCGGCTGTGGACCAAGGCGCTCACCAACTCCGACATCCCCCGCTCCGACATCCGGGACTTCGAGCCCGTCGCCTACGCCAAGGGCCTCCTGTACGCGCTCAGCGACGGCGGTCTGATCGCGTACGACGGGAAGACCGGTGCGGTGCGCGGGCAGGTCGACGACGACGCGCGCACCTGCGAGGAGATCAAGGTGTTCGGGGCGTACGCGTACTGCGTCGACGTCTCCCACAGTGCCGGTACGCCGGTCGGCGCCCACCTGCTCGACGCGACGACCCTCGCCTCGCTGAAGTCCCTCCCGGCGCCCGAAGCGGGCCCGGACCCGGCGGTCGTCACCGAGCGGACGGCGGTCCGGCTCGACGGCGAGAAGGGCGGGCTGACGGTCTCCGACCCGCGCGACGGCAGGAAGCTCGCCGTCTACCCGGCGACCCCGGCGCCCGACGGGCTGTCCCAGGCCTGGTCGACGCCGCTGCTCGCGGGCGACCGGCTCGTGTACGCCGACCTCGCCTCGCTGTACACCGTGCGGCTCGGCAAGGACGGGAAGCCCCTCGGGCGGACGGTCACGGCGGTGTCGGGGGCGCCGGGCGCGCGCGTCAAGGACCCCGGGTACGACCCGGCCTGGGGCAACATCTACGCCAGGATGCTCCGCGCCCCCCAGGTGGTCCCCGTCGGCGGCATCGCCTACATCGTGTACGACAAGGGCGACGTCACCTCCGTCGCACTCCCCCGCTAGCCCCACCGGAAAGGCGCGTTCCCGTGCTGGAAGCACTCCCCGCCGGGCCCCCGCGGCTCATCGGCCCGTACCGCCTGCTGGCCCGGCTCGGCGCGGGCGGCATGGGCGAGGTCCATCTGGCCTGCCGGGCGGACGAGCCGACGGCCGATCCGTACCGGATGGTCGCCGTGAAGACCGTACGGGAGGACCTGGAGGTCGACGGGGACTTCCGGACCCGGTTCCGGCGCGAGATCACGGCGGCGCGGGCGGTGGACAGCCCGTACGCGGCGCGGCTGGTGGCCGCGGACGCCGACGCGCCGGCGCCGTGGCTGGCGACCGAGTACGTGCCGGGCCCCTCGCTCGCGGAGGCGGTCGTACGGTCCGGAGCGCTGCCGGTGGCGGCGGTGCGGGCGCTCGGGGCCACGCTGGCGCGGGCCTTGGACGCGGTGCACCGCGCGAAGGTGCTGCACCGGGACCTGAAGCCGGCGAACGTGCTGCTCGGCGCGGGCGGCCCGAAGCTGATCGACTTCGGCATCGCGCAGGCCTTCGAGGCGACGGCGCTGACCTCGACGGGTCTGGTGGTCGGCTCGCCCGGGTTCATGTCGCCGGAGCATCTGATCGGCAGCCGGGCGGTGGTGCCCGCGTCGGACGTGTTCTGCCTGGGCGCGGTGCTCGCGTTCGCGGCGAGCGGGCGGGGGCCCTTCCACGACGACGAGCTGGCGGCGGTGATCTACCGCATCAGCCGGGCCGAGGCCGAACTGGACGGCGTCCCTGCCGAGTTGCGGCCGGTCGTGGAACGGTGCCTGCGGCTCGATCCGGCGGAGCGGCCGTCGGCCGCGGAGCTGGTGGGGCTGCTGGGCGGCCCGGAGGTGCCGGAGGCGTTCCCGTGGCCGGGCGGGGTGCTGTCGCTGCTCGCCGCGTACGGGGAGGCCGCGCGGCGGGTCGGCGAGGAGGCCGCTTCGGGCGCGGGAGTGGCGGATCTGCCGACCCTCGGGCCGGTGGTGCCGTACTCGCCGACGGCGATCGGACACCGGCCCGCCGAGTCGGCCGGGCCCGCGCCCCGGCGGCGGCCCTGGGGGCGGGTCGCGGCGGTCGCGGTGGCGGTGGCCGTGGTGGGTGCGGCGGGGGTCGTGTTCCTCAACCGGGGCGGCGAGCCAGGCGGTTCGGGCGGCTCGGTCGGCCAGGGGCCGTCCGGGAGCGGCTCGCCGTCGGCTGGGACCTCCGGTCCCGCCGCCCCGCGCACGCTGAGCCAGGTCGTCCTGCCGTACGGCGGCGAGGGCCACGGCGGCGACTACGGGACGGTCGGCTCCCAGCGCTCCTCGCGTCCGGCGGGCTGGTCCCCGTGGGCGCGGCGGCTCGGCGTGGAGGCGGGGGCCTGCGCCCTCTCCCCCGAGGTGCTGGTCTGCTCGGGCCCGGGCGGCGCGGTGTCGGCGCTCTCCGCGGCCGACGGCACGGTGCTGTGGTCGAAGCCGGGGCGGGGCGCCGCGCCGCGCACGGCCCCGCAGTACCCGGCGGTCGTCGGCGACCTGGTGGCCGTCACCGGCGGCGACGGGGTCACCGCGTACGGCCTGAAGGACGGGGCGGAGCGGTGGAAGCGGGGGCTGCCGGAGGGCGGCTGGGCGGTGAAGGGCACCGATCTGCACGACGGGGTGCTCGTCACCTCGTACATCGGCACGGCCGACGAGAGCTCGGGCCTCGTGACCGCCGTGCGGCCGGGTGACGGCGGCACGGAGCTGTGGCGGCGGCGGCTCGACGTCCTGCCGGAGCGGCCCGTCGTGTCCGGCGGCTCGGTCTTCGTGCCCGGCAACGGGCGGGTGCTGGCCCTGGCCGCCCGGGACGGTAAGGAGACGGCGCGCGGCTCGGACGCGTACGGCTGCTACGCCGTCACCGTGCACCGGGACAGCGTGCTGTGCGAGGGCTCGGGGGACGGCGTGACGGTGCTCGACGCGCGGACCCTGGAGCGGGTGCGGACCCTCGGCGAGGGGGTGCGGACCGCGGGGGCGCCGGCGGTGAGCGCGCAGGGGGTCGTGGCGCTGGCCGACGGCAAGGACCTGTACACCTACGACCTGGGGACGGGCGCCGAGCGGTGGCGGAAGTCGGTGGAGGGCGAGCGGGTCTTCTTCTCGGGCGACCGGCTCCTCACCGTGAACGGCACCAACGTCCACTCGCTGCCCGCGGGGAAGGCGTCCGCGGACTCCGGCGCCAGGAGCGCCGCGTTCACCGAACCGCAGGCGGCGATCGCGGTCTCCAGCGGCTCGGCGAGCGTCCTGGCCGCCGGAGGGGCGGTGTTCGTGGCCCTCTCCGACGGCCTGGTCGTCTCCGGTTACGCCCCCTGATCCGGCCGGTCCGGCCCGCCCCGGCTCACGCCGTCGCCGACCGGTACTTGCGCACCGACAGCGTCCGGAAGACGACGACGATGAGGATCGAGTAGATCAGCGACGCCCACACCGGGTTCTGCATGGGCCAGGCGTCGGACGGGGAGAGGCCCGGATCGCCGAACAGTTTGCGGCAGGCCTGCACGGTGGCGCTGAACGGGTTCCACTCCGCGATGGGCTGGAGCCAGCCGGGCAGCTTGCTGGTGTCCACGAACGCGTTGGAGATGAAGGTCACCGGGAAGAGCCAGATCAGTCCGCCGGACGTCGCCGCCTCCGGGGTGCGCACGGACAGGCCGATCAGGGCCCCGATCCAGGTGAAGGCGTAGCCGAGCAGGAGCAGCAGGCCGAAACCGGCCATGACCTTCAGGAAGTTGGTCGGTGCCGCGTACCCGGGGCGCCAGCCGATGATCAGGGCGACGATCGCGAGGACGAGCAGGGTCAGCGCCGTCTGCACCAGGTCGGCGAGGGTGCGGCCGGTGAGCACCGCGCCCCGGGCCATGGGCAGGGAGCGGAAGCGGTCGATGAGGCCCTTGTGCATGTCGTCGGCGATGCCCGCGCCCGCGCCGGCCGTGGCGAAGGTGACCGTCTGGGCGAAGATGCCCGCCATCAGGAAGTTCTTGTAGACGTTCGGGTCGGTGGTGCTGCCGATCTGCATGGAGCCGCCGAAGACGTACGTGAAGAGGATCACGAACATCACGGGCTGGATCAGACCGAAGATGATCATCTCGGGGATGCGCATCATCCGGATCAGGTTGCGCTTGGTGACGACGAGCGAGTCGTGGATCGACTGGGAGACGCCGCCGCGCGCCTTGGCCGGGGCCGGGGTCTCGGTCAGGGTGGTCACGTGGCCGCCTCCGTCACCTTGTCGCGGTCGTCGCGGTCGCCCCGCGCGCCTCTGCCGCCCCCGCCCTGACCGCCACTCCCGCCGCTGCCGCCGTTCCCGCCGTTCTCGCCGTTCTCGTCTTCGGACCGCTCGGCCGTGTGGCCGGTGAGGGAGAGGAAGACGTCGTCGAGGGTGGGGCGGCGCAGGCCGATGTCGTCGATCTCGACGCCGACCGCGTCCAGGTCGCGGATGACCTCGGCGAGCAGCTTCGCGCCGCCGGCGACCGGGACGGTCAGCTTGCGGGTGTGGTCCTCCACGGATATCTCGCCGTGGCCGATGCCGGCCAGGCCGTAGCGCGCGAGGACCTCGCGGGCCGGCGGGATCATCTCGCGGGCGTGGACGACGACTTCGACGCGCTCGCCGCCGGTCTGGGCCTTGAGCTGGTCGGAGGTGCCGCGTGCGATGACCTTGCCGTGGTCGATGACGCAGATGTCGTGGGCCAGGTGGTCGGCCTCCTCCAGATACTGCGTGGTGAGGAGGAGGGTCGTACCGCCGGCGACGAGCTCCTGGATGACCTCCCACAGCCCTTGGCGGTTGCGCGGGTCGAGGCCCGTGGTGGGCTCGTCCATGAACATGACCGGCGGGGAGACGACGAGGGCGGCGGCCAGGTCGAGCCGGCGCCGCATGCCGCCGGAGTAGGTCTTCGCGGGGCGGTCGGCGGCGTCGGCCAGGTGGAACCGCTCCAGGAGCTCGCCGGCCCGGGCCTTGGCGGCCTTGCCGCTCAACTGGTAGAGCTGGCCGACCATCTGGAGGTTCTCCCGGCCCGTCAGATACTCGTCGACGGCGGCGAACTGGCCGGAGAGGCCGATGTTGCGGCGGACCTCGTTGGGATGCTTGAGCACGTCGATCCCGGCGACGAGGGCCGTGCCGCTGTCGGGCTGGAGCAGGGTGGTGAGCACGCGCACCGCGGTGGTCTTCCCCGCGCCGTTGGGGCCGAGGAGGCCCAGGACGGTGCCCTCGGGCACGTCCAGGTCCACCCCGTCGAGAGCTCGTACGTCACCGAAGGTCTTCACCAGACCCTCGGCGTGGATCGCGCCTGGCATGTGGGTTCTCCCAGCGAGTTTGGCGGGATTCGACTGTCGGCCATGACCGGACGGGATGCGGCTGTCGGTCTCGGCCGGACGGGATTCGGTTGTCGGTCATGGCCGGATTCGAGCTTTTCCGTCCAAGTCTAGAGACGCCGGGCGGGCAGCGCCCAGCGAATATGTGACCCGGGCCACACGCTAACGCGATACATCGCGATACACAAGCGCTGTGGACGCCCTGCCCGATCAGCCCCCGGTTCTGCCCGCCCGCACCTCGAAACGGCGGCCGCCCGCCGGGTACTCAGGAAGTCCACGCCGACGCCGAAGAGGAAGGGGGGCCCGTGCGGACCCCGAACGACGACAGGGCGGGCGGCGCCCGCCGGCCGGACCGGACGGAGGCCGACGGGACGCGGGCCGGCGGGACCGCGCGGGCCCGGGAGACCTCGCCGCCCGCACTGCCCGGCCTGCTCGGCACGGCGGGCAACGCGGCCGTCGTGCAGCTCCTCCGCCAGGCCGGCCACCCCTGGGCCCAGGAGCGGCACGAGCACGGCGCCGGCTGCGGACACCAGCAGCCCACGGTGCAGCGGTCCGCCGTGCACGAGGTGCTCCGGGCGCCGGGGCGCCCGCTGGACGAGGCCACCCGGACCGACATGGAGGCCCGGCTCGGCGCGGACTTCTCCGACGTACGGCTCCACACCGACTCCGCCGCCCGCGCCTCCGCCGCCGAGGTCGGCGCCCGCGCCTACACCAGCGGCAGCCACGTCGTCATCGGCGACGGCGGCACCGACCGGCACACCCTCGCCCACGAACTCACCCACGTCATCCAGCAGCGCCAGGGCCCGGTGGCCGGCACCGACAACGGGGCGGGCCTGAAGGTCTCCGACCCCTCGGACCGCTTCGAACGGGAAGCCGAGGCCAACGCGCGGCAGGCGCTCGGCCGCCCGGCACCCGCCGTGGGCGCGGGCGACGCCCCGGAGGCCGTGGCGCCGGACCGCCCCGCCGGAGCGGCGGTCGACGTCCAGCGCGCCATCGGCCTGGAGATCGAGACCGACCGGCCCGTGTCACGAGCGGACGGCAGCAACGTCAAGGGGTACGACGCCCAGGGCCAGGAGGTGGACGTGTCGGGCCCCATCCTCGTCACGCACCAGAACGGCGTGAAGATGGTGGGCGACAAGCGGAACGCCCCCGGCGGCCAGTACACGAACGCGGAATTCGTCACCCCGCCGATGAACGTCCTGCCGGGAGAGACCCGGCACGGCGACGCCGGCGAGATGATGGCCACCCTCAGGGACATGCACAGCAGGCTCTACGGCCCCGGGCCCGGCTCGACGGACGCGGAGAAGACCCTCACGAACCTCTACCCCGGACCGGAGTACACGCACGACGAGACCGGGCTGGTCGGGAACACGCTCCGGGCGGCTCCCGAACGCCCGCACCGCGAGACGCGGGGCGAACCGGGGGCCGGGGACGGCCTGTTCGCCCATCAGACCGTGGGCGTCCCCCTGCACGGCATGGCCGGCTTCTTCCACCACATGCTGACCCACCCGGAACCGGGCAACGCGGGCGGCACGAAGACCCGTATCTCGCCCAACTCGAAGGCGGAGATCCACCTCTCCAAGAGCCTCGACTTCGGTCGGCAGGTGGCCGACCTCTTCCTCGGCGGCGGGGACGGCATGGACGTGGACGGAGCCGTCCGGCCGACGACGGCCGCCGAGCAACTGCGGGGCTTCGCCGCCCTCTTCTACACCCAGCTGGCCGCCGTCGGCGACCTGGCCGAGCAGGAGCGCACCGACCAGAGACTGACCCTGGGCAAGAACAAGACCGCGGTCCTCTCCCGGGTCAACCTCAAGACCGTCGGCGGGTTCCTGCCGGAGCCGGCCAGGGCGTTCCTGGACGCGAACTACGCCCTCGTCATGGGTGTCTTCAGTGAGTGCTACGGACTCCCCGTCGACGAATGGGGCACGGGACCGGTGGCCGAGAAGGGCCGCAAGTACGCCCAGACCTCCCTGCGCAGGCGCGTCGGCACCGCCGACCAGGTCCACCAGACCGACGCGTTCGGCGCCATGACGGTGCTGAGCGACGCGAAGGCGAAGCAGGAGAAGGTGGGCGGCATCCCCATCGTCCCGCTGGAACTGCGCAGGTTCGGGCGCAAGAAGGTCAGCTTCGACGAGCTGGAGCAGGACGCCGGTCTGCTCAAGGACTGGTCCACGGAGGCGCTCACCGGCGCTCAGCAGGCCACGGACCACGCCGGACCGCTGCCCACCATCGAGGCCCCGGCGCCCGTCGCGCCGCCCGTCGCCCCGGCTCCCGTGGACTACGCCAGGGGGATAGCCCAGCTGTGCCAGGCCGGCCGTACGGCCCTCCAGCGGATGAACGAGCGCAGCCGCTCGACCCCGTATCCGGCCGGAGGGAGCAAGGGGAAGCTGCCCCTGGTCCTGAGCACCGTCCTCACGGAGTTGCAGAACGTCGCGAGCACCACGGCGAACCAGGCCCTCCATGAGCACGCGCTGGCCCTGAGCAGCGCGGCGACGGCCGTCGCCGAGGGGAGGACGATGCACATCGGACCGCGCCTGGACCAGGTCATCGAGACCGTGACCGGCCTCGGGAACGAAGCCGCGGCGAACAAGATCCGCAGCTACCGCCGCCTGGTGTAGCGACAGCCCCCGGGGGTGCCCCCGCACCCCCGGGGCCCCTCGGGCCACCCCAGGCACTCCCGTCCCGTCCCGCCCCGTCCCTCCCCGCCCCGCCTCACCCCAGCACCGTGTACCCCGCCTCCCGCAGCGCCACCTCCACCTCCGCGCAGTGCTCGGGGCCCTTCGTCTCCAGGTGCAGTTCGACCTCCACCTCCGTGAGCCCCAGGCGCGGATCGGTCCGTACGTGGCCCACGTCCAGGACGTTGGCGTCCACCACGGTCAGCACCGCGAGCAGCGTCGCCAGCGCGCCCGGCCGGTCCGTGACCCGTACCCGCAGGCTCAGGTAGCGGCCTCCGGCGACCATGCCGTGCCGCAGGACCCGCTGCATCAGGAGCGGGTCGACGTTGCCGCCGGACAGCACGGCCACCACCGGGCCCCGCCCGAACGCGCGCGGATCGGACAGCAGCGCCGCCACCGGGCTCGCGCCGGCCGGCTCCACCACCAGCTTCGCCCGCTCCAGGCAGAGCAGCAGCGCCGAGGCGAGCTCGTCCTCCGAGACGGTGCGGACCTCGTCCACGTACTCCCTGACGATCTCGAACGGCACGTCGCCGGGGCGCCCCACCCGGATCCCGTCCGCTATCGTCACCGGCGACTCGACCGCCACCGGATGCCCGGCGGCCAGCGAGGGCGGATAGGCCGCGGCGCCCTCCGCCTGCACGCCGATCACCCGCACGTCGGGCCGCAGCGACTTCACCGCGAGGCCGATCCCGGCCACCAGGCCACCGCCGCCGACGCCCACCAGGATCGTCCGGACCTCGGGGCACTGCTCCAGGATCTCCAGGCCGACCGTGCCCTGACCCGCGATGACGTCGAGGTGGTCGAAGGGGTGGATGAAGACCGCGCCGGTCTTCCGCGCGTACTCCTCGGCCGCCGCCAGCGTCTCGTCGACGACGTGCCCGTGCAGCCGCACGTCCGCCCCGTACTCGCGGGTCGCCGCCACCTTCGGCAGCGGGGCGCCGACCGGCATGAAGACCGTGGCGTGCACCCCGAGCAGCGAGGAGGCCAGCGCGACGCCCTGCGCGTGGTTGCCCGCCGACGCGGCCACCACGCCCGCCGCCCGCTGCTCCGGCCGCAGCCCCGCGATCCGCACGTACGCCCCGCGCAGCTTGAACGAACCGGTCCGCTGGAGGTTCTCGCACTTCAGGTGCACCGGCGCCCCGACCAGCGCCGACAGGTGCCGGCTGCCCTCCAGCGCGGTCATCCGGGCCACCCCGGCGAGCATCTTCTGCGCGCCGCGCACGTCGTCGAGGATCAGGCGTTGAAAGGGGTCTGGCGTACGGAAGCTCATGACATCAAGTTTCGCAGTTCAAGCGGTACGTGGCCGCCCGGAGAACCCGTGTCCCGCCCGGCCGGGAGGCTGTTCGCATCCGGATCGCGCAGTGCCGGTACGGACCCCGGCAGGTCCGCGTACTGTGTCCCCCACCAACCGACCACCGCACGAGAGAGCCCCCACAGCCATGCCCACATCTCAGGACATGACGACTGAGCTTGACCCCGGTCTCCTCGACGCCCTCCAGCACCAGGTGGCCGTCTTCGCGCGGCGGGCCGAACAGACCCGGCTCGGCGGTACCGGGCAGCTCCGCAACTCCATGGACCGCGCCGCGTACCTGCTGCTCAACCGGCTCGACCAGGAGGGACCCATGGGCGTCAAGGCGCTCGCCGCCGGCATGGGCATCGACTCCTCCACGGTCACCCGCCAGGTCGCCCCGCTCGTCGACACCGGCCTGGTCAAGCGCACCTCCCACCCCGAGGACGGACGCGCCGTCGTGCTCCAGCTCTCCCCGCGCGGACAGGCCCGCCTGGAGGAGGTCCGGGTCTCCCGCCGGCAGCTGATGGCCGAGGTCACCGACGGGTGGACGCCCGACGAACGCGACTCCTTCTGCACCCTGCTGACGCGCTTCAACTCGGCGCTCTCCGCACGCCAGTCGGGCCTGCCCGTCGTCCAGGAGGCCGCCGCCCCGGCGGAGTCCGCGCCGGAGTCTTGACCCCGGGCGCGCGCTGGCCTCATATGAGGAGGTGCGTGAGCGGAGAACCGGCCACAACGGCCACAGCGGCGAAGGCGCCTACCGCACCCGGGAGTTCCACGCGTTCGTCGCCGGGGCGGCGGGCCGGCTGCTGCACACCGCGACCCTGCTCACCACCGAACCCGCGCACCGCAACCCGCGCGCCCAGGCCCTGCTGACGGCCGCCCTCGCCCACACCTACGCCCAGTGGGACCGGCTGCGCGGCGAGGACCCGTACGACGTCACCCGCGCCGATCTCGCCACCCGCTTCGCCCGCACCGCCTGGCGGCACCACCGCGGCCTGGGCGGGGTGCTCTCCGCGCTCACCCCGCAGGAACGCCTGATCGTGGTGCTCAGGCTGTACGAGGGGGTGGCCGAGGAGCAGACCGCGGCGCTGCTCGGACTGCCCGAGGAGCGGGTGCGGGCCGTCTGCGCCCGCTCCGTGTCGGCCCTGCGGGCGGCGTCGTGAACCGGCACGAGCACAAGGAGGACGAGGTCCGCCGGATGCTGGAGGCCACGCACCCGCACGTGCCGGGCGACCTCGCCGCCCGGGCCACGGCCCGCGGCGTACGGCTGCTGCACCGGGGCCGGGCGATGCGCCACCTCTGGTGGACGCTGCTCGCCCTGGCGGTCTGCGCCTTCGTCGTCTGGGCCTCGATGGTCCGGCCCTGGGAGGTCCCGCCGGCCGGGACGACCCCGCCGCTGGAAGGCTGGTGACCCCGGACCGGACCGCGCCCTGGGGCACGGTCCGGTCGGGTGCGGCCCGGTGCTGCTCGGTGTCGCCCGACACCGCCCGCTGCTGCCCGGTGCCGCCCGGCGCCGTCGGCTGCTAGCCCAGCGCCTTGCGCAGGTCGGCGATCAGGTCGTCGACGTTCTCGATGCCGACGGAGAGGCGGATCAGGTCCGCCGGGACCTCCAGGGCCGAGCCCGCGACGCTCGCGTGGGTCATCCGGCCCGGGTGCTCGATCAGCGACTCGACGCCGCCGAGGGACTCGCCCAGGGTGAACAGCTCGGCACGGTTGCAGACCTCGACCGCCGCCTCCTCGCCGCCCTCGACGCGGAACGAGATCATGCCGCCGAAGTTGCGCATCTGCTTCGCCGCGATCTCGTGGCCCGGGTGCTCCGGCAGACCCGGGTAGAGGACCTGGGTGACCTTCGGGTGCTGGGTCAGCATCTCGACGACCTTGGCGGCGTTCTCGGCGTGCCGGTCCATCCGGACGGCGAGCGTCTTGATGCCGCGCAGCACGATCCACGAGTCGAACGGACCGGCCACCGCGCCCATCGCGTTCTGGTGGTACGCCAGCTCCTCGCCGAGCTCCGCGTCGGCCGTCACCAGGGCGCCGCCGACGACGTCGGAGTGGCCGCCCATGTACTTGGTGAGGGAGTGCACGACGACGTCCGCGCCGAGCGCCAGCGGCTGCTGGAGGTACGGCGAGGCGAAGGTGTTGTCGACGACCAGCTTCACGCCGGCCTGACGGGCGACGCCCGCGACGGCCTCGATGTCGGTGATGCCGAGCAGCGGGTTCGAGGGGGTCTCGACCCAGATCAGCTTCGTACGCTCGTTGATCGCGGCGCGCACCGACTCGACGTCGGAGGTGTTCGCGACGGAGAAGTCCACGCCCCAGCGCTGGACGACCTTCGCGAAGAGGCGGAAGGTGCCGCCGTACGCGTCGTTGGGGATGACCACGTGGTCGCCCGGGGCGAGGAGGGTGCGCAGCAGGCAGTCCTCGGCGGCGAGCCCGGAGGCGAAGGCGAGGCCGCGCCGGCCGCCCTCCAGCGCCGCCAGGTTCTCCTCCAGGGCGGTACGGGTCGGGTTGGCGCTGCGGCTGTACTCGTAGCCGCCGCGGAGCCCGCCCACACCGTCCTGCTTGTAGGTGGACACCTGGTAGATGGGCGGGACGACCGCGCCGGTCAGCGGGTCGGCGGTGTTGCCCGCGTGGATGGCGCGGGTCTCGAAGCTCTGGTGAGAGTGCTGGTCGCTCATGGTCAGGAGCGTAGTGCCGGAGGGCGCCCGCCGCCGCCGTATGTCTCACCGGGTGTCCTGGACAATGGACGCATGGAGATTCTGTGGTTCCTGATCGCGCTCGGGCTGCTCTTCGGCGTCCTGGGCCCCTATGTGCTGCGCCGGCGAGGCGGCGGCATCCGGCAGGTGGCGCCCGGCGCCCCCGACGCGGCGGACCCGGAGGCGTACGGCTTCCTCCGGCAGGAACAGCAGGACGTACGACTGCCCGGCGCCGACCGCGACCTCCTCGACGTGCTCGACGTCGTGCAGGCGACGCAGGACTGGCGGGCCGCCTCGCAGCTCCTGAAGGGCACCGCGAAGGAGGGCGAGACGCGCTGGCAGCGGGTCCAGGCCTTCGCGGGCGCCGCCTCCCTGGAACTGGCCGAGCGGCCCGGCGTCGGCGGGGCGTGGCTGCGGTCCTGGCGGGCCGAGGCGCCCAAGGACCCGGGCTGCGCGCAGGTGTACGCGGAGTTCCTGGTGCAGCAGGCGTGGCGGTCCTCGGCGGCCGGCACCGACGACTTCCGGATCATCCTGGAGGAGGCGCGGGCCGCGTGCGGTCAGGCGGCGCTGCTCGCGCCGGGCGACCCCGTGCCGTACATCTCGGAGCTGGCGGTCGCGCGGGGGCTCGGCGACACCCACGAGCAGTTCGACCAGGTGTGGGCGAAGGTCATCGACCGGGCGCCGCAGCACATGGGGGCGCATCTGGCGGCGCTGCACTACTGGTGCGAGAAGTGGCACGGCTCGCGCGAGGAGGCCGACCACTTCGCGACCACGGCGGCGGCCCGCGCCCCGCACGGCTCGCTGCTGGCCGCGCTGCCCCTGTTCGCGGTCTTCGAGCACCAGCCGGACCTCGTGATCGTGCAGGACTACTACCGCACGGCGGTGGTGTCGAAGGCCATGGAGGGCGCCCTGTACGCGGTGCACTCGGCCCGCGCCGACGACCCGATGCTGGCGCACGTCCGCCACCTCCTCGTGCACTTCCTGGTGCGCGCGGAGCGCTGGGAGGAGGCGATGCGCCTGCTGGTCCGCGTGGACGGCTACGTGGGCGCGCTGCCGTGGACGCTGAGCGGGGACCCGGCGCTGGAGTACACGGTGTACCGGAACCTGGCGGTGGCCGGCTACGAGTCGAACGGCGGGAGCCCGGCGACGCTGGCGCACTAGGGGCACGGGGTACGCCCCTTCCCCACGGTGCTTCCGGGGCCTCCGGCGGGAATCCGCCGGAGGCCCCCGGCGTTGTCCACAGAGCCCCCGTCGAGGAGAGATGCCGCATGTTCCTGTCCCGCACCCCCGTCCTCCCCACCGCCGACCAGGCCCTGCGCGGCCGCCCCGAGCCCGAGTTCGCGGTCCCGGAGCGCCACACCGTCCTCGGCACCCCGCTCCTCGGCCCGTACCCGGAGGGCCTGGAGGTCGCGGACTTCGGCCTGGGCTGCTTCTGGGGGGCCGAGCGCAAGTTCTGGCAGACCGAGGGCGTCTGGACGACCCTCGTCGGTTACCAGGGCGGCCCGACGCCGAACCCGGTGTACGAGGAGGTCTGCTCGGGCCTCACCGGCCACACCGAGGTCGTCCGGGTGGTCTTCGACCCGTCGAAGGTCACCTACGAGCAGCTCCTGAAGCTGTTCTGGGAGTCGCACAACCCGACCCAGGGCTTCCGCCAGGGCAACGACGTCGGCACCCAGTACCGCTCGGCCGTCTACACCCACTCCCCCGAGCAGGCAACGACCGCCGAAGCCTCCCGCGCGGCCTACCAGCAGGTCCTGACCGGCTCCGGCTACGGCACGATCAGCACAGAACTCCTCCCGGCCGAAGGCCGCCCCTTCTACCCGGCCGAGGGCTACCACCAGCAGTACCTGGACAAGAACCCGGCCGGCTACTGCGGGATCGGCGGCACGGGCGTGTCGTGCCCGATCGGGGTGGCGTCGGCGGAGTAGTCCCGGCGGCCGTCCTCGGTCGAGCGTCCGGCCTCGCGGGTACGGCCCGGAGGCCGGCGCCGAGGCGTGCTCGGCGCCCCTGCCGCTCGCCCTACCGGCCCTCGTCGATCACGGCGCCGGTCAGGGCGTTCACGGAGCCGTTGACGGGCTGGTTCCCCGGCACCTCGATGCGCCAGGCCGGGATCCAGGTCCCGTTGTCCCGCATCGCCAGCAGCACGGCGGTGGCGGCCGGCCGGAGTAGCTCCGCTCCGTCCCCCTTGCCTCCGTCCCGTTCGTTCGCGGTCAGGAGGGCCTCGACCGCGTCCTTCTTCCGCACCCGCGGGGAGGACAGGCGGGGGTCCGGAATGTTCGTCATGACGATCTGGGTGACGAGGCCGCCCCGGTCGACCTGGACGTCGAGCCGCATGGGCATGAGGACGCCGTTCGCGTCGTACCGACGCCAGCTCGTCATCCAGCCGAGCTCGGCGGCCTCGTCGACCTTCGTGGTCCTCGGCCGCGCGTCCCGCACTCCCCAGGCGGCATGGCGAGCGGCGTACGCGCGGGCGACCTCCTGGGCCTGCCGCTCGTCGACGGGGGACGCCGTGGCACCGGGCAGCGGATACCCGCTGGGCCGGCCCGTGCTCGTCATGTCGAGGTACGCCTGGAAGGTGTCGCGGCCGGGCCAGCGGAGCTCGGCGGACCCGCCCCCGGAGAACTGCGCCATGACCGTGCCCGTACCGTCCGGCCCGGACGCGAAGTCGACACCGCTGACCTTGTAGTACCCGTCGAAGGACGCGTCGACGACCGCCCGGATCGCGGCCTCCTGTGCCGCGTCCGCCCGCCCGATCCCGAGCGTACGGTCCACGACCTGCGGCTCGATCGCGACACCCCAGACGAGGGCGAGCGCGGCGACCGTGGACATGGCCGCGTACGTGCTCCGGGCCCGCCAAGGGTGGAGGAGACCGGCCCGCGGCCTCTCGAAGGCGGTGACGGCCCAGCCCGCGAGGGCGCCGGTGACCACTCCCAGGGAGTTCATCACCAGGTCACTGGAATCGCAGCCCCGTCCGAGGAAGGTCAGCGAACCCTGCAGGGTCTCGATCGAGAAGGTGAGCAGGACCCCGAAGGCGACGCTGCCGAGAACCTTCCGGGTCGCCAGGACGCCCAGCAGCCCGACCGGAAGGAAGAGCCCCGCGTTGAGCAGCCCCTGGTCCGTCGTGAACGGCTCGACGAGGTCGCGGTTGACCACGCACATCCGCGGCTGGTGAACAGGCGATCCGGTCGACCAGAGCGTCAGGCTCACCACGGCGGTCACCGACGCCGCGAACAACCCCTTCAATGCGCGCCGCTCGGCCCCGGGCGGTGCTGACCTGTGCACGACGAAGCCGACCGTGACCGACAGCAAGGTCGCCAGGGCGATGAACATCCCGTGCCCGTTGAAGACGGCGTACAGCACCTGACCACTCTCTTTGCGGTGAACGTGAGCCCGGAACGTGTCCGGTGGCTCACGCGCGGCGCGTGAGCCACCGAAAGCAGGAAATCAGCAGGGATCAGCCGCCGGCGTCTGGTAGGTCGCCCCACCGCTCGTGTTCAGCAGGCCGTTCGTCGGGTAGCACCCGCCCGAAAGGCCGCTCCACTGCGCGTCGTACGTGTTGACGGCCGTCATCGACTGCCAGCCGCCCCAGCGGTTCACGCCCTGCCGCAGATATCCGAGGCGGGCGGTCACGGCAGAGCCGCCGGACTTGTAATACTGCAGCCCGACGTACGAGCCGGTACTCGTCTCGTTGATCATGAGAACGCCATTGCTCAAGGTCGTGCACTTGTCCCCGGGAGTGACGTCGCCGGAGCCGGGACAGTTGAGCGCCTGCGCTCCTGTCCCGCCCGCTGTGGCGAGAGCGGCGCCGCCCAGGACGGGAATCAGCGCCAGTGCGGCGACTGCAGCGATGCTCGATGCCTTGATCCGCATGTCGACCTTCCGTAGGCAGATGGGTCTTCTGGCCGGTCGGGGGTGGCAGTCGGATCTTGTGGTCGAGCAAAGCCACGAGCAAAGACCGCAGATCTAGTCCGTCAGATCGTGAGTGATATCAAGCCGTTGGGCGAAGGCCCGGAACAACGACGCTTCGGCGCGGGCGCGGCGGCTCCCGGAGACACCTCACTCCGACGCCGCCGCCCGCAGCAGCGCCGCCGTGTCGGCCGTCGCGTAGCCCTCGGGTACGCCGTCGATCAGCAGGACGTCGCCGGTCATGTGGCGGGCGCGCAGCGGGATCAGGGCCTGGTAGGCCGTGGAGTCGTACCAGCCGCGGGCGTTCTCGTACGTCGGGAAGCCGATGATCACGAGGGCGCCGGGCCAGGTGCCCTCGCGGACCTCGCGCTCGGGGGCGCCGTGGACGAGGAAGTGTCCGCCGAAGGGGTCCAGGGTGTCCTGGATGCGCTCCATGTAGACGAAGACCTCCTCGTCGAGGACGGGCTTCGGGTGCAGGTTTCCTATCGCGTACGCGGTCATGGGGACAGCGTGCCGGGGCATGGCGTACGGGGTCGATTACCCCGGACGTCATGCCCGGGCCCGTGTGGCGCGGGTCAGATCGTCGACGCGTCGATCACGAAGCGGTAGCGCACGTCGGAGGCGATGACCCGCTCGTACGCCTCGTTGATCTGCTCGGCGGGTATCACCTCGATCTCCGAGCCCAGGCCGTGCTCGGCGCAGAAGTCGAGCATCTCCTGGGTCTCGGCGATGCTGCCGATCATCGAGCCGGCCAGCGTCTTGCGGCCGCCGATGAGGGAGAACAGGCTGACCTTGACCGGCTCCTCGGGGGCGCCGACGTTGACCAGCGCGCCGTCGGTCTTGACCAGGCGCAGGTAGGCGTCGAAGTCGAGGGGTGCGGAGACGGTGGAGATGACCAGGTCGAAGGTGCCGGCCAGCTTCGTGAAGGTCTCCGGGTCGCTGGTGGCGTAGAAGTGGTCGGCGCCCAGCTTCCGGCCGTCCTCCTGCTTCTTCAGGGACTGGCTGAGCACCGTCACCTCGGCGCCGAGCGCGTGGGCGATCTTGACGCCCATGTGGCCGAGGCCGCCGAGGCCGACGATGGCGACCTTCTTGCCGGGGCCGGCCTGCCAGTGGGCGAGCGGCGAGTAGAGGGTGATGCCGGCGCACAGCAGCGGCGCGGCGGCGTCGAGCGCGATGCCCTCGGGGATGCGCAGGGTGTAGTTCTCGTCGACGACGATGTGGCTGGAGTAGCCGCCGTAGGTGGGCTCGCCGTCCTTGTCGAGGGCGTTGTACGTGCCGGTGCCGCCGGTCACGCAGTACTGCTCCAGGCCGCGCTCGCAGTACTCGCAGGTGCGGCAGGAGTCGACGAAGCAGCCGACGCCGACGCGGTCGCCGACCTGGTGCCGGGTGACTCCGGGGCCGACCTCGGTGACGATTCCGGCGATCTCGTGGCCCGGCACCATGGGGAAGATGCCCTCGCCCCAGCCGTTGCGGGCCTGGTGGATGTCGGAGTGGCAGATGCCGGCGTACTTGATCTCGATGAGGACGTCGTGCTCGCCGACGGCCCGGCGCGGCACGGTGGTGCGCTCCAGCGGGGCGTTGGCGGCGGGCGCTGCGTATGCGGAAACGTTCGTGGTCATGGCGGTAAGCCTGCCCGAGTCGAACGACCGCGCCCAGACCACTGTTCTGCCTACGTCCAACGTGCCTACCACTGGCAGGGTCAGGCACACCGGCGCCTTCGCGGGCCGGAGCGGGAATACTGGGGACGTATGGACCTCAGTTCCGAACTCAGCGAATTCCTCCGCTCCCGCCGTGCCCGGCTGAAGCCGCAGGACGTGGGGCTGCCCGAGTTCGGGCGGCACCGGCGGGTGCCGGGGCTGCGGCGGGAGGAGCTGGCGCAGCTGGCCGGGGTGTCGGTGGCGTACTACACCCGCCTTGAGCAGGGCAACGGGCGCAACGTGTCCATGGAGGTGCTCGATTCGATCGCGCGGGCGCTGCGGCTCAGCGACACCGAGCGGGCGCATCTCACGCATCTGGCGAAGCCGACGGTGAAGAAGCGGCAGAAGGCCGCCGCCCGCCCGCAGAAGGTGCGGCCGGGTCTCACGCAGCTGCTCGACTCGATGGACGGCGTCCCGGCCTTCGTGCTGGGGCGGCGGGGCGACATCCTGGCCTGGAACCGGATGGCGCGGGCCCTGATGGGCGACTTCGCCGCCTGGGAACCGCGCGAGCGGAACATGGCCCGGCTGGTCTTCCTCGACCCGAACGCGCGCGATCTGTACGTCGACTGGGAGTGCAAGGCCGTCGAGGTGGTGAGCGTGCTCCGGCTGTACGCGGGGCTGCACCCGGACGACCAGGAGCTGCTCGCGCTGGTCGGCGAACTGTCGGTCAGGAGCGAGGAGTTCCGCTCGCTGTGGGCGGCGCACACGGTGACCGACAAGGGGCACGGGACGAAGCGGGTGCGGCATCCGCTGGTGGGCGAGATGACCCTGGCGTACGAGTCGCTGAAGGTCTCGGGCGACGACCCGGACCTGATGCTGGTCACGTACCACGCGGAGCCGGGGACGCCCTCGGCGGACGCGCTGCGGCTGCTGGCGCAGTGGGGCGTGGACGAGCACGCCGACGTACGGAAGTGAGGGAGGGAGGGAGGCGGGCCGCCCCCCCTGCCCCCCTCGTGACGACGCGGCCCCCTCCTCGGGTCCGAGGAGGGGGCCGCGTCGCTCGCTGTGTGCGGGTCAGACGGCGGAGCCGGCCTTCCACGCCGACCAGCTCATGTTCCAGCCGTTGAGGCCGTTGTCGGGAGCGATCGTCTTGTCCTTGGAGTTCTTGACGATGACGACGTCGCCGACGATCGACCGGTCGTAGAACCAGGCGGCCTGCTGGTTGGGGTCGCCGGCGCCCTTGGTGTCGGCGAGGCCCACGCAGCCGTGGCTGGTGTTCACGGAGCCGAAGATGGAGCGGGAGCCCCAGTAGTTGCCGTGGATGAAGGTGCCCGAGGTGGACAGGCGCATGGCGTGCGGCACGTCCTTGATGTCGTACTCGCCCTTGCCGTCGGAGTCGGTGAAGCCGACGGTGGCGCCGTTCATCCGGGTCTCCTTGAACTTCTCGGAGATCACCATCTCACCGTTGTAGGTGGTGTTCTCCGGGGAGCCGGCGGAGATCGGGATCGTCTTGATCGTCTGGCCGTCCTGCTTGACGGTCATCGTCTTGGTGGACACGTCGACCGTGGAGACCTGGTTGCGCCCGATCTTGAACGTGATCGTCTTCTGCTGGACGCCGAAGACGCCCTTCGCGCCCTCGACGCCGTCGAGGTCCAGCTTCAGGGTGACGGTCGAGTTCTCGGTCCAGTACTTCTCGGGGCGGAAGTCGAGCCGCTGCGAGTTGAACCAGTGGCCGACGATCTCCTGGCCGGTGCTGGAGGAGACGCTGATGCCGCCCTGGACGGCCTTCTTGTCGGTGATCCCCTTGTTGAAGTTGATCGAGACCGGCATGCCGACGCCGACGACGGAGCCGTCCTCCGGCGTGAAGTTGCCGATGAAGCTGTTGGCCTGCGAGACCGTGGTGAACGAGGAGTTCTCGTGCGCCTCGAGGCCGGCGGTGTCCTGGGCGGTCGCCGCGATCTTGTAGACCGTGGCGCGCTTGAGCGGCCCGGTCGGCTTCCAGCTGAGGCCGTCGGCGGATATCTGGCCCTCGACCTTGGCGCCCTCGGCGGACGTCATGGAGACGTCCGTCAGCTTGCCCTCGGCGACGGTGACCTTGGCGTCGTTGTTGATCGACGCGTTCTGGGCACCGTTCTTCGGCGAGATGGTGATCTGCGCCTTGGAGGTCTTCTGCGCGGCTGCCTCGTCGACCTGGGCCTGCGCGTTCTGTGAGGCGTCGGCTGCGCTGCCGCCCTTGTCGCCGTCGTTGCACGCCGTGAGCACCAGCACGCCGCCGAGCACCGCCGCCGCCGCGGCCAGGCTCTTACGACGCTTGCCGTCCGTCATCACACGCATCTCCATTGTCGCCGCCTACCCTGACTTCCTACTGAAACACCCATCAGCGCCCCCGCGGTTCCGCAAGCGGGGCTTTGTGGGCAACACCACTGTCCGACACGCAGGGGCGGAGCATCCGGTTCCCGTACCGGTACCGGTACGGGCACAGGGCCCCGGGACGCCACCGTCCCGAGGCCCTGCGGAGCGTGGCGCGGAGGTCAGCCGCGGTGTCCCGCGTCCTGGACCACGTCCTCGTCCCTGTCCTCGGCCTCGTCCTCGGCCTCGGCCTCGTCGGTGGCTTCCTCTCCCAGCCCCCCATCTTCGTCGTCGAGGTCCCACTCCATGGCATCGGGGTCGTATTCGATCTCCTCGCTGCTCCAGGACGCCTGCACCATCTCGACGCCGGGGACGGTGCCGACCAGGTCGTAGGGCTCGACGAGGTAGGCGAGGGCCTCGGCGCTGTCGTCCGCGACGGCGGCCCGGGCGTGCACCCGCTCCTCCTCCGGCATGAACTCGTCGCCGTCGATCCGGCCGACGGCGGCCCGGGTGAGCGTGGCGGGTGCGTCGACCTCCAGGACCAGGTCGACCCGAAGCCGTACATAGCGTGATGTCTCGGAAGTGCTCATGGCCGGAGCGTAGAACGCCGGAGGGCCTCGGCTTTCGCACGACCCGGTGTGTTCATTAGCATCTCCTCACCTGCCAATTCGCGGTTTCCGCAAGGGGGATCACCACACCGTGTCCGTCGCACGACGCCCGCTGCTCACCGCCACCGCCGCGGGGACACTTCTCTGCGCCCTGTGGTTCGTCCCGTCGGCGAACGCCACGGACGAGCGGCTTCCGGGGAGCATCTCCAGCTCGTCCTCCTCCGACGTCTCCGACGGCTCCGGCGGGGACCAGGACCCGAGACTCGCGGAGACCGGCAGCTTCGACACCACGCCGTACCTGCTCGGCGGGACGGCCTTCCTGGGCGTCGGGGCGGGCTTCGTGACCTTGGCGATGCGCCGGGGCGGCCGGGCCTCCTGACGGCGCGCGCGTACGCGCGGAAGGGCCGCCCCGGGAAGTCCGGGGCGGCCCTTCCGCCTTCTGCCTGCGTGCCTGCTGCCGTCGCTTACTGGAGCGGGCCGGTGACGGGCTCGACGGCGGCGACGAGGGCGCCGGCCCGTACGAAGGCGTCGGCGGCGGCCAGGTCGGGGGCGAGGAAGCGGTCCGGGCCGGGACCGGCGACACCGGCGGCGCGGAGCGCCTCGATGGCGGCGGCGGAGGCGGGGGCCGGGGTCAGGCCGTGGCGGAGCTCGATGCCGCGGGTGGCGGCGTACATCTCGACGGCGAT
This sequence comes from Streptomyces sp. NPDC093111, assembly GCF_040683955.1. Classification (NCBI taxonomy): domain Bacteria; kingdom Bacillati; phylum Actinomycetota; class Actinomycetes; order Kitasatosporales; family Streptomycetaceae; genus Streptomyces; species Streptomyces sp. NPDC093111. Next base: position 134,279 of record NZ_JBFBNW010000008.1, read on the forward strand.
GATCCGGTTGAGGTTGCCGATCGCGGTGCGCAGCTTGCGGGCGGCGGACCAGCCCATGGAGACGTGGTCCTCCTGCATGGCCGAGGACGGGATGGAGTCGGCGGAGGCCGGGACGGCGAGCCGCTTCATCTCGCTGACCAGGGCGGCCTGCGTGTACTGGGCGATCATCAGGCCGGAGTCGACGCCGGCGTCGTCGGCGAGGAAGGCCGGCAGGCCGTGCGAGCGGTTCTTGTCGAGGAGCCGGTCGGTGCGGCGCTCGGCGATGGAGCCGAGGTCGGCGGCGGCGATCGCGAGGAAGTCGAGGACGTACGCGACGGGGGCGCCGTGGAAGTTGCCGTTGGAGCGGACCTCGCCGTTGCCCAGGACCACCGGGTTGTCGACGGCGGCGGCGAGCTCGCGCTCGGCGACCAGGCGGGCGTGCGCCATGGTGTCGCGGCCGGCGCCGGCGACCTGCGGGGCGCAGCGCACCGAGTAGGCGTCCTGGACGCGGGGGGCCTCGCCGCTCTGGAAGTGGCCGGTGAGCTCGGAGCCCTTGAGCACGGCGAGCATGTTGGCGGCGGAGGCGGCCTGGCCCGGGTGCGGGCGGATGGCGTGCAGCTCGGGCTCCAGCACCTTCTCGGTGCCGAGGAGGGCCTCCAGGGAGAGGGCCGCGGTGATGTCGGCCGACTTGTAGAGGGTGTCGAGGTCGGCGAGGGCCATGATCAGCATGCCGAGCATGCCGTCGGTGCCGTTGAGGAGGGCGAGGCCCTCCTTCTCCTTGAGCTCGACGGGCGCGATGCCGGCGGCGGCGAGCAGCTCGCCGGCCGGCTTGACGACACCGTCGGGGCCCTCGGCGTCACCCTCGCCCATGAGGGCCAGGGCGCAGTGCGAGAGCGGCGCGAGGTCGCCGGAGCAGCCGAGGGAGCCGTACTCGTGCACGACGGGGGTGATGCCGGCGTTGAGCACGTCGGCCATGGTCTGCGCGACCTCGGGGCGGACGCCGGTGTGGCCGGAGGCGACGGTCTTGAGCCGCAGGAACATCAGCGCGCGCACGACCTCGCGCTCGACGTGCGGCCCCATGCCGGCGGCGTGCGAGCGCACGATGTTGCGCTGCAGCTGGGCGCGCAGCTCGTGCCCGATGTGCCGGGTGGCGAGGGCGCCGAACCCGGTGGAGACGCCGTAGACCGGCTCCGGCTTCGCGGCGAGCGCGTCCACGGTGGCCCGCGCGGCGGCGAGCGCCTGGACGGCCTCGGACGACAGCTCGACGCGCGCGCCGTGGCGGGCGACGTCGATGACGTCCTGCGGGGTGGTGCCGGACGTCCCAAGGACGACAGTCTGCATATCCATATTCAGCACCCTACGGATTGAAGAGCGACCTGTCACTAGGGGAAGGGTCACCGGTCCTGGGGCCGCCAGACCCTTACAGAGGAGACGATCACCAGCCGACTTCCCGGCGGGGTTCCCACGGGACTCCCAGTCTGCCGCGCGAGGACGGCCGGGGCGCGCGCTCGACCTCCACCAGGACCCGCCCGAAGAGTGCGACGGCCTCCTCAACGGCACGGAAAGCGCGCCCGATTGGCGCCCGGGACGGTCGCGTCACCCTCACGAGGCATATTCACGCAGAGCGTCCGTTCGGCGACTCTCCGTACGATACGGTTGCCATAAATCGGCCCTCGTGACGGGTGCAACCGTCGACGAGGGCCTAGACCACTAGTGGATTGAGACCTCCACCGTGATGTACCGGAACTTTATCGCGCCCTCTCGCGGCTTCACCCAGTTCTCGCACGAGATCATCCGCCATCCTCGCCTCGGCTCCGATGCCGTACGGCTCCTGACCTGGCAGCTCTCCCTACCCGAGGGCGCGCGCGAGTCGTTGTCGCGGAGTGCCGAACGTGCCCGGATCGGGGCATGCGCGTTCACCCGGGCGAAGCGGCAGCTGAAGGCGGAGGGGTTCATCCACGAGCGGCGGGTGCAGGGGCCCGGCGGGCGGTGGGTGACGCAACAGCTCGTCTCCAACGTGCCCTTGAGCGAGGCTCAGGCCGTCAAGCTGCTGGGGCGGTCACCGGCGTCCGCGCAGGTCGCGCCGAGTCCCCGGATTCCGACGGCCGGTGCTCCGACCCCCCGGCCGACCGGCGGTCATCCAAGAAAAGACCACGGAGAGAACACCTCCTACCGTCCGCCCGCCCCGGCGGCCGCACCGGAGGCCCCGGGCCCGGAGGCCTCGGGCCCGGAGGCCTCGGGCCCGGACGTGCCGGAAGAGGCCCGCGCGCTCGTCGGCGTCCTGCCGCTGCTCTCCCCCGCCCTGCGGCACGTCCCCCCGGGCATGCGGGAGGAGTTGGCGCGGCTCGCCGCCGGCTGGCTGGCCGCCGGGCACACCTCCGCCGCCGTCCACGAGCACATCCTGCGCGGCCTGCCCGCCGCCGGAATCCCGGTGCAGCGGCCCGGCGGCCTCGTCCGCTATCTGCTGCGCGACGTGCCGCCCGTACGACAGGCCGCACCGCCCACGCCGTCCCGGCTGGCCGGGATGCGCGAGTGCGAGGGCGCTCACGTGCAGGCGACGCTGTTCCGGCCCGTCGCGGACGAGACGCTGTGCTGGTTCTGCCGGGCGGAGGGCGCCACCCTCCCGTAGGCCGGCCGGTGGCCGATCGGCTTCACGCGCGCACCCCCTCGGCCAGCAGGGCGGTCCAGTCCTGGACGGCCGCCCAGTCGGCGAACGTGGTCCAGCCGACCTCGGGGTAGGCCCGGCGCAGGGCGGCGACGTCGACGGCGAGGCCGTGCGTGTCGAAGTACCCGAACATCGCGGCCAGGTCGGTGGAGTGACGGCGCACCACGAAGAGCGGGACCTCGTGATGGCCGATCGGGCGGCCCGTCGCGGCGGCGAGGACGGCCGCGATCGCCTCGGGCGTCAGCTCGTCGGAAGCGATGTCGACGCGGCGGCCGGCGAAGTCCCCGCGACGGCCGATGACCAGGGCCGCGAAGGCACCGATGTCGGCGGCGGAGATGAGGGTGAGCCGTGTCCCGGACGGCATGGGCCAGAGGAACGAGCCGTCGCGCAGGCCTTCCAGGGTCCAGCCTGTGACGTAGTTGTCCATGAAGGCCGCCGGGGCGATCACCGTCCACGGGAGGCCCGAGGCCCGGAGGTACCGCTCGATCTCGTGCTTGCTGTCGTAGTGCGGGATGCCGGTGGCGCGGTCGGCGTGGGCGGCGGAGGTGAGGACCGTGTGGCCGACACCGGCGTCCACGGCCGCATCGACGAGCGTCCTGCCCTGGCGCACCTCGGTCGCGGTGTCGGTGCCGAACGGGGTGGTGACCGCGAAGAGCGCGTCCGCTCCGGAGAGCGCCGCGTCGAGCGAGTCGCGGGCGTCGAAGTCGGCGCGGCGGAGCTCGGCGCCCAGCGCGGCCAGCGCCTCGGCGGCGGGCGAGGCGGGGTCGCGGGTGAGGGCGCGGACGTGGTGACCGGCGGCGAGCAGGGCGCGCGCGGTGGCGCCGCCCTGGGCGCCGGTGGCGCCGGTGACGGCGACGGTCAAGGGCGTGGTGGGGGTGGTCGGGGCGGTCGGGGTGGTGGGGGTGGTCGGGGGCATGGGCCTTCCATTCGCTGTGTGGCGCAATCTTTGTTGTGTGCAGACATTAGCCCAGTCGTCTGCGCCGCGCAGGGGTTTTTGGGGCGGGGGCGCCCCCGCGTCCGGGGCATCGCCGACGGCCAGGCCGGCACCACCGTCGAGGTCCCGCCCGCCGGCTCCCGCCTACACCGGCGGCGCGTCCCTGAAGCGGCGGCGGTCCCGCGCCCCCGGCGGCGCGTCCGCGAGGCGGATGACGGTGCCGTCGCGGCCCGCCACCACGGGCTTCACCGAGCGGGCGGCCTTCGCCTGGTACTGCGCCGCGTCGGCGAGGCGGAAGAGCCGGCGGGCCGACTTCAGCGGGCCGATCGGGTCGCCGGTCGACGCGACCCCGCAGGCGACGCCCTCGCCCAGTTCCAGCTCGGCGGCCCGCACGCACAGCTCCTCGGCGACGCCCACCACCTCGTCGGCACTGGGGCCGACCGAGACCAGGCAGAACTCGTCGCCGCCCAGGCGGGCCGCCAGCGACCCCGAGAGGCGCGCCCCGCACCGTGACAGTACGGAGCCGAATCGTTCCAGCAGGCGGTCTCCGACCGCGTGGCCGTGCGTGTCGTTGACTCGTTTCAGACCATTCAGGTCACAGACCACCAGGCTCACCACCGAGCCGTCGATCCGATAGCGCTCGATCGCCTCGTCCAGGCGGGTGTCCACCGCCCGCCGGTTGGCGAGGCCGGTCAGCGGGTCCGTGAAGGCCAGCTTCCGGACCTCCTCCAGGCGCTCCGACTGCGCGACCCCCGCCGCGACCACCGCGGCGAGCACCGTCGCGAAGTCCGCGTCGTCCCGGTCGAAGCGCAGCTCCCCGGCCCGGCGCGCCACGTACAGCTCGCCCCAGGCCCGTCCGTGCAGCACGATCGGCGCGACGACGCAGCAGCCGCGCCCGCGCCGCCGCAGCCCGCTGACCCGGCCGGTCGGCACCTGGTCGTCGGCGGTCTCCACCCAGGCGTCGGGCTCCCCGCCGCCCGCCCACCGCTCGTGCAGGAACTCCGTGATCTCCGGGAACTGGTGCACGGGATACGTCTCCGAGTCCGGGAACTCCTCCTCGCCCGCGGCCCGCTCCCCGGCGTTCACCAGGACCCTCAGCCGCCCGTGGTCCCGCTCCCAGACCGAGAGCGCCGCGAAGCTGCCGCCGAGCGCCTCGCAGGCGCCCAGCGCCGCGGCCCGCCAGGACTCCCGCGGAGTGTGCGCCGCCGCCATCGCCTGAGCCAGCGCCACCACGGCCCGCAACCGCACATCCTCACCCATTCCTCCAGCTTAGGGAGGAATGATCTGTTTTCCCCTTCGAGACGTCACAGAAAGTTACATATAGTGAAAATAGGGACGATTCGCCCGCTACTCTCCCGGCCAGTTCGGCTTCCGCTTCTCGTTGAACGCCGCCACGCCCTCCGCCCGGTCGCCCGAGAAGGCCACCGAGCGCCAGGCCGCGTCCTCGACCTCCAGGCCCGCCCGCAGGTCCAGGCCCTGGCCGAGCCGCATGGCCTTCTTGGCGGCGCGCAGGCCGACCGGCGAGTTGGCCGCGATCCGGCCGGCGAGCTCCAGGGCCGCCGTCCGGGCGTCCTCCTCCAGGAGGTCCACCAGGCCCAGCTCGCGCGCCTCGGCGGCCTCGACCCGGCGGGCCGTGAAGACCAGCTCGGCCGCGCGGGCCGCGCCCACCCGGCGCGGCAGCAGCTGCGTACCGCCGCCGCCGGGGATGACGCCCACGGAGACCTCGGGCAGTCCGACCACGGCGGTCGCGTCGGCGACGATCACGTCGCAGGCGAGCGCCAGCTCGAAGCCGCCGCCGAGGGCGAAGCCGTGCACGGCCGCGACGGTCGGCATGGGCAGTTCCAGGACGCCGGTGTAGGCGGCGCGGGCGGTGGGCCGCTGCCGGACCAGCTCGGCGTCGCTGAAGGAGTTGCGCTCCTTGAGGTCGGCGCCGACGCAGAAGGCCCGGTCGTTCGAGGAGGTCAGCACGGTGACCCGCACGGACGGATCGGCGGCGAGCGCGGCGCAGGCGGCGCCGAGGGAGCGGGCCATCTCGGAGGAGACCGCGTTCATCGCCTTGGGCCGGTCGAGGACCAGCTCGGCGACGTATCCCTCCTTACGGACCGCGACGAACTCACCAAAGCGCTGCTCGGACTGCTCGGCCATGACCGCACACCCTCCCGGTTAACGACTGTTCACCGGGATCCTAGGTCGGGCGGCGCCCCAGCAGCCAGGGCTCCACGACGCCGAGTCCGCGGACCGGGCGCTGCCACATCGGCTGGAGCGCGAAGCGGTACGTGGGGGCGCGCTCGCCCTCCTTCTCCGCGCGGGCGGCCTCCTCGGCCGCCCCCGTCTCGGAGACGGGCGCCTCTCCGGTCCTGGTCAGCTCCTCGGCGAGGGCGCTGTCGACCAGGACGGCGTCCTTGGGCGCTATCGACGTGAGCCGGCTGGCCAGGTTGACCGTGGTGCCGAAGACGTCGCCCATCCGGGTCGTCACGGTGCCGAAGGCGATGCCGACGCGCAGCGCGGGCATGGTCTCGTCGTGGCTGAGCGTCTCGATGAGGCGCAGCGCGATCTCGGCGGCGGTGCCGGCGTCGTCGGCGGCGTACAGGACCTCGTCGCCGAGGGTCTTGATGAGCCGGCCGCCGTGCGCGGCGACCAGGTCGGCGCAGGTGGTCTCGAAGGCCTCGACGAGCTCGCCGAGCTCCTCCTCCTCCAGGCGCCGGGTGAGCCGGGTGAAGCCGACGAGGTCCGCGAAGCCGACCGCGAGCCGCCGGTCGACCATCTCCTCGTCGTCGGCGGCCTGCACGACCCGGCCGGTGGCGGCGGCGAGCTGGCGGCGCCACACGTAGATCAGGAACTCCTCCAGCTCGGGCAGGAGCAGCTCGACCAGGGGGTACGTGACCTCGGTGCGGGTCATGCCGGGCTCGGGCGGCTCGGTCAGGCCCTCCAGGAAGGAGTCGATCTGCCATTCGGCCAGCCGGGCGGTGGTCTGCCCGGTGGACCGGGCGACCTGGACGGCCATCGGCTCGCTGAGCAGCCCGGCCTCGACGAGGCCGGCGAGGCGGCGCAGCGCGAGGACGTCGGCCTCGGTGAGCGCCTTGGCCTGGCCGATGTCGGCGAAGCCCATGGCGCGCCAGAAGCGGGAGGCGAGCTCCATGGAGACGCCGGCGGTGCGGGCGGCCTGGAAGGGGGTGTAGCGGCGGTCGGCGCCCAGGATGAGCTGTTCCAGGCGGATCGCGAGGGGGTCGTCGGTCGGTTCGACGGTGTGGTCGACGACGTGGTGGGGGGTGGGGTACGCCGAGGACGGCTCCGGCGCGGGCGCGGGTGCGGCCTCGGGTGCTCCGGCGGCGTCGGCGGAGCCGGCCCGCGGCTTGGACGAGGTCCCGGACGAGCTCCCGGACGTGCCCCCCGAAGGGGTGCCGGAAGGCGTCCCGGGGGTCGTTCCGGAGGGACCCTCCGTCGCGGAGGGTCCGGCTGGTTCGGCCACGCCGCCGCTGTTCGCGTCGTCGACGGTCACCGGCCGCCTCCTGCCCGTTCCCTGCCCACTGTCCTGCCGTTCTGTCGCGTGGACTGCGCTCCACGATCGCGCCCCACGAATCGGGCTCCACGATACGACAGGTGTGTGCTGGCTCACGCCCGAACCGGCCGCCACCGGGGGTGACCGACCGGTTCGGACGCGCCGCGCTCCCGCGCCCGGGTCAGCCGGCCGCGCGCAGGTGGACGATGTCGCCGGCCGCGACCGCCTCGGTGCCGCCGCCCTCGGTGGCGACGACCAGGCGCCCGTCGCCGTCGACCCCGACGGCGTCGCCCTCCAGCATCCGCTCGCCCGGCAGGTCGGCGCGGACCCGGCGGCCCAGGGTGGCGCACTGCGCCTCGTACGCCTCCAGGAGCCCGGAGACGCCCGGGTCGCCCGCGGCCCGCACCCAGTCCCCGTACCACTGCTCCAGCGAGCGCAGGACGGCCCGCAGCAGGGTGTCGCGGTCGGTGGAGACGGCGTTGCCGAGGAGGAGCGAGCCGGCCGTGGGGACGGGCAGCTCGTCGGGGCGCAGGCTGACGTTGACGCCGAGGCCGATGACGACGCCGTCCGCGCCGGCCCGCTCGGCGAGGATGCCGCCGGTCTTGCGCTCCTCCCCCGCGACGCGCACCAGCAGGTCGTTGGGCCACTTGAGGGTCAGGTCCGCGCCGGCGGCCTTGCCGAGGCCGCTCGCGGCGGCGACACCGGTGAGCAGCGGGAGCCAGCCCCAGCGGTGCACGGGCACGTCCGGCTTGAGCAGCACGGAGAAGAAGAGGCCGGAGCGGGCGGGGGCGGTCCAGCTGCGGTCGAGCCGGCCGCGGCCGGAGGTCTGTTCCTCGGCGACGAGGACCGCGCCTTCGGGGAGTTCGTCGGCGCGGGCGGCGAGGTCGGAGTTGGTGGAGCCGGTGGACTCGACCACGTCGAGGGAGGTCCACAGCCCGTCGGGGAGGACGAGCGCGTGGCGCAGGGCGGGCGCGTTGAGCGGCGGCCGGTCGAGGTCGGACCAGCGTCCCGCGGAGCCTTGGGAGGACGTCATGCAAGCCAGCGTAGGTGTGGCAAACGCCGCACTGCCGAACCGTATCGGCGCCGATACGCTACGGGTCAGTAGCCCAGCAGTAGCCCATTCGTAGTCAACGAACCCCCCGTGACCAGGCAGGGAGCCGCATCCCGATGTCCGAGCCGGCAGAGCACGACCAGATCGACATTCACACGACCGCGGGCAAGATCGCGGACCTGAAGCGCCGGACAGGCGAGGCCACCCACGCCGGTTCCGAACGGGCGGTCGAGAAGCAGCACGCGAAGGGAAAGCTGACCGCGCGCGAGCGGATCGCACTGCTGCTCGACGAAGGTTCGTTCGTGGAGCTGGACGAGCTGGCCCGGCACCGCTCCACCAACTTCGGCCTGGAGAAGAACCGTCCGTACGGTGACGGCGTCGTGACCGGCTACGGCACGGTCGACGGGCGTCCGGTGGCCGTGTTCTCGCAGGACTTCACCGTCTTCGGCGGCGCCCTCGGCGAGGTCTACGGCCAGAAGATCATCAAGGTGATGGACTTCGCGCTGAAGACCGGCTGCCCGGTCATCGGCATCAACGACTCCGGCGGCGCCCGCATCCAGGAGGGGGTGAGCGCGCTCGGCATGTACGGCGAGATCTTCCGCCGCAACACGCACGCCTCCGGTGTGATCCCGCAGATCTCGCTGGTCGTCGGCCCGTGCGCGGGCGGCGCGGTCTACTCGCCCGCGATCACCGACTTCACGGTGATGGTGGACCAGACCTCGCACATGTTCATCACGGGCCCGGACGTCATCAAGACGGTGACCGGCGAGGACGTCGGCTTCGAGGAGCTGGGCGGCGCCCGCACCCACAACACCACCTCGGGCGTCGCGCACCACATGGCGGGCGACGAGAAGGACGCGATCGAGTACGTCAAGTCCCTTCTGTCCTACCTCCCTTCGAACAACCTCTCCGAGGCGCCGGCCTTCCCGGAGACCGCGGAGACCGAGGCCACGGACGAGGACCGCGCGCTCGACACCCTCATCCCGGACTCGGCGAACCAGCCGTACGACATGCACACGGTGATCGAGCACGTCCTCGACGACGGCGAGTTCCTGGAGACCCAGGCGCTGTTCGCGCCGAACATCCTGACCGGCTTCGGCCGCGTCGAGGGCTTCCCGGTCGGCGTGGTCGCCAACCAGCCGATGCAGTTCGCCGGTTGCCTCGACATCAACGCGAGCGAGAAGGCCGCGCGCTTCGTGCGCACCTGCGACGCCTTCAACATCCCGGTGCTGACCTTCGTCGACGTGCCGGGCTTCCTGCCGGGCGTGGACCAGGAGTACGGCGGCATCATCCGGCGCGGCGCGAAGCTGATCTACGCGTACGCCGAGGCGACCGTGCCGCTGATCACCGTCATCACCCGCAAGGCCTTCGGCGGCGCGTACGACGTCATGGGCTCCAAGCACCTGGGCGCCGACCTCAACCTGGCCTGGCCGACCGCGCAGATCGCCGTCATGGGCGCGCAGGGCGCGGTCAACATCCTGCACCGCCGCACGATCGCCGAGGCCGAGCAGGCCGGCACGGCGGACGCGGAGCGGGCGCGACTGATCCAGGAGTACGAGGACGCGCTGCTCAACCCGTACATCGCCGCCGAGCGCGGTTACATCGACGGGGTGATCCTGCCGTCCGACACGCGCCCGCAGATCGTGAAGGGTCTGCGTCAGCTGCGGACGAAGCGGGAATCCCTGCCCCCGAAGAAGCACGGCAACATCCCGCTCTAGGCGCTGGGAGGGACAAGACGATGATCAAGGTCGTACGAGGCAATCCGACACCCGAGGAGCTGGCCGCCGCACTGGCGGTGGTCCAGGCCCGGGCCGCGGCCACGGCGGCGGCCGCCGCCGCGGGCGGCGGCCCGGGAGCCCCGGAGGGCTGGTCGGACCCGGCGCGCATCGCCCTCGGCGTGCGCCACCGGCCGGGCCCGCGCTCGTGGGCGCGGTCCTACTGGCCGGTCTGACAGCCGGACCCGGGGATATACGTACACATAGGTACACACGCGTACATATACACATACATGCATGCATGTACGGCCTGGGCCGGACCTCCGAGGTGGAGGTCCGGCCTTCGCCGTGCGCGGGCGGCGGCGGGCCCTACGACCGGCGCCGCAGGAACAGTGCCGAGGCGAGCGCCCCGGCGAGGACCACGGCCGCGTTGACGAGGACGGCCCGCCCGATGCCGTCGGGGAGGGCGGCCGAGGTGACGACGACGGCGCTCATGACGGGGGTGCCGAGCGTGATGCCGACCTGCTGGGTCATGGTGGCGATGCCGGTGGCCATGCCCTGTTCGGCGTCGGGCAGTCCGGAGGTGGCGGTGACCATGAAGCCGACGATGGCGAGCATGTTGCCGACGCCGCCGGCGAAGGTGCCGGCGAGCAGCAGCCCGTACATGCCCCGGTCGTCGCCGAGCGCCACGAGCGAGAGGGTCGCGGCGGCCTGGAGCACCCCGCCGGCGATCAGCGCGGTACGGGCGGACCAGCGGCCGATGAAGCGGGCGGCGAACAGTCCGCCGAGCACCGTGCCCGCGCCCAGCACGCCGAAGGAGAGGCCCGCGGCGAGCGGGGAGAAGCCCAGGACGTCCTGGAGGTGCAGGGTCATCAGGAAGACCAGCGAGGTCTCGGTGGCGAAGGCGACGAGTCCGGCGAGGTTGCCCCAGACGACGGTGCGGCGCCCGAGCACCCGGACGGGCACGAGGGGAGCGGCGGCCCGCCGCTCCACCAGCGGGAAGGCGGCCAGCAGGACGAGGGCGGCGGCGAGGGCGGCAAGGACGGCCGGGTCGCTCCAGCCGTGCTCGCCGGCGGCGGTGAGCCCGTAGACGAGGGCGAGGAGTCCGCCGGTGACGGTGATCGCGCCGGGCACGTCGAGCCGGGGCCGGGCGGCCGGGCGGCTCTCCTTGAGGACGGCGGGGGCGACGAGCAGCACGGCGAGGGCGACGGGCACGTTGACGAAGAAGGCCCAGCGCCAGGAGAGCAGGTCGGTGAGGACCCCGCCGAGGACGGCACCGGTGGTGAACCCCGCGGACATGAGGGCCCCGTTGAGGCCGAGCGCCTTGGCGCGCAGCGGCCCTTCGGGGAACGAGGAGGTCAGCAGCGAGAGCCCGGCCGGGGTGACGGCGGCGGTGGCGAGCCCCTGGGCGACGCGGGCGGCCATCAGGACCTCGGGGCCGGTGGCGAGCCCGCCGGCCAGGGAGGCGATCCCGAGGACGCCCATGCCGCCGAGGAAGACCCGGCGGCGGCCGACGAGGTCGGCGACGCGCCCGAACAGGAGGGTGAACCCGGCGGCGGCGAGGGCGAAGGCGGTGGCGATCCACTGGAGGCCGCCGAGGCTGAAGCCGAGCCCCTGGCCGATGACGGGCAGGGCGACGTTCAGGATCGAGAAGTCGACGGCCAGCATGAACTGGGAGACCAGGAGCACGAGGAGGACGAGCCGCATCCGCCCGTCCATGCGGCGCTCCCCCGGGGCGGCGACGGCGCCAGGAGCAGAGGCGGGGGCGGGAGCGGAGGCAGGGCTGTCGAGGGAAACCATGACCGGGGACCCCTTAATGGGATGACAGTTCCGTTAAGATGTGGGCGACACTAGCAGAGTCGAAAGCGTTAATGGAACAGGAGACCCGTTTGAGCGAGAGCCCGTCGGCCGTGCCCGGCACCGTGCGCCCCGGAGGCCGTACCGCGAAGGTGCGCCGCGCGGTCCTCGACGCCACCGAGGACGCCCTCGCGGGCGCCGCCTTCCACACCCTGAACATGGACCAGATCGCGGCGAGCGCCGGCGTCGGCAAGACCACCGTCTACCGCCGCTGGGGCTCCCCCGTCGGCCTCGTCGCCGACCTCCTGCACGACATGGCCGAGCGGTCCGTGCCCGCCGCCGACACCGGCGGCCTCGCGGGCGACCTGCGGGCCAACGCGGAGCTCGTGCACCGCACCCTCACCGACCCGCGGATGGGCGCCGTCTTCCGCGCCGTGATCGCCGCGGCGGCCTGCGACGAGGAGTGCGCGCGGGCCCTCAACGGCTTCTACCGCACCCGGCTCGCGGACTGGGCGCCGGTCGTGACGCGGGCGCAGGAGCGCGGTGAACTCCCGCCGGACACCGACGCCCCGGAACTCCTCCGCGCCGTCTCCGCCCCGCTCTACTACCGCTTCGCCGTCACCCGCGAGGAGCTCACCGGGGCCGACGCGGAGCGGGCGGTCGCGGCGGCCCTCGCCGCGGCGGCGGCCGGCGTCTTCACCGCGCGGGCCACCACCGGCCCCGGCACGGACTAGTCCTTCGACGCGGGGCGCTTGAGTACCCGTACTCAGGCGCCCAGGCCCCGCGGGCCGCAGGATCGGGACCATGCTCTGGTCCGACCCGAAGAACGAGCCGCCGAAGGACATGCGCGACATGCAGGCCATGCTCCGCCGCGCCGGCGTGCTGCTCGGGCTCGCGATGGTGCTGCTGATGTTCGTGCTCGGCGCCCGCTGAGAGCGCTCGATACGCTGCCCCCATGACTGCTGAACGCCGCCGTGTCGTCCTCGCCTCCGCCTCCCCCGCCCGCCTGGGGCTGCTCCGCCAGGCCGGGCTCGCCCCCGAGGTGATCGTGAGCGGCGTCGACGAGGACAAGACGCACGCCCCGACCCCGGCCGAGCTGGCCCTCGCCCTCGCCGAGGCCAAGGCCGCCCACGTCGCCGCCCGCCCCGAGGCCGCCGGCGCGCTCGTGATCGGCTGCGACTCGGTCCTGGAGCTGGACGACCGGGCCCTCGGCAAGCCCGCCGACGCCGAGGAGGCCACCGCCCGCTGGAAGGCGATGCGCGGCCGGGTCGGCATCCTCCAGACCGGCCACTGCGTGTACGACACGACGACCAAGCGCTACGAGTCGGCCACCGCCTCCACCGTCGTCCGCTTCGGGAACCCGAGCGACGAGGAGATCGCCGCGTACGTCGCCAGCGGCGAACCCCTGCACGTGGCGGGCGCGTTCACCCTCGACGGCCGCTCGGCCCCCTTCATCGACGGCATCGACGGCGACCCCGGCAACGTGATCGGCCTGTCCCTGCCCCTGCTGCGCACCCTGCTCGGCAAGCTGGACGTCTCGATCACCGATCTCTGGGCCTGAGCCCGCGAGCAGGGGGGGAGCCGACATGGCGCGGGTCGTCGTGGTCCACGGGATAGGCCAGGAGTTCCTGGGTCCCGAACAGATGCGCCGGGACGTCGTGCCCGCGCTCCGGGACGGCGTCCTGCTCGCCGGCTCCCCGGCGCCGACCGCCGAGGACATCGCCTGCGCCTTCTACGGCGACCTGTTCACCGAGCCGGGCACCCGCTCCGACGACCTGCCGCCCTGGGACGAGTGGGACGTCGAGGAGGGGCTGGAGGCCGAACTGCTCGACGCGTGGCGACAGGCCGCGGAGGCCGCAGAAGACACGGACGCGGACGGCGAGGAGCGCGCGGCAGGCGCCGGGGAACCCGCCGGGACGCGCGGCGTGCTCGGCCACGTCGCCTCCCGCGCGCTGCGCGTCGAGCGGGTCCGGGCCGCCCTCGACGCCCTCGCCGGCACCCGCTTCTTCGGCCGGGTCTCCGACCGGCTGCTCGTCCTCGCTCTGCGGCAGGTCCGCCGCTACCTCACCGAGCCCGCGCTGCGGGCGGCGGCCCAGGACCGGGTCGCCGCCGCCGTCGGCCCCGACACCCGGGTCCTCGTCGCCCACTCGCTCGGCTCGGTCGTCGCGTACGAGACGCTGTGCGCCCGCCCGGACCTGCCCGTCACCGACCTCGTCACCCTCGGCTCCCCGCTCGGCCTGCGCGGGATCGTCTTCGACCGGCTGGTCCCGGCACCGGTGGACGGCACCGCCGGATGGCCCGGCGGGATCCGCCGCTGGACCAACCTCGCCGACCGCGGCGACCTCGTCGCCCTCCCCGACCGCCTCGCGCCCCGCTTCGGCCCCGGCGTGTCCGACCAGCGGATCGACAACGGCACCCGGATGCACGACCTGGCCCGCTACCTGTCGGCGCCGAGGACGGGCACGGCGATCGCACGAGGGCTCGGGTGAGCGTGGCCCCCGGGGGCCGGCGCTTCCTCCTCACCATCGGCGTCTCCGCGTACGCCGACCCCGGCATCCCCGACCTGCCGGGCGTCCCCGAGGACGTACGGCGGCTCCGGGAACTGCTGCTGCCCATGGGGTACGAGACGGCGCTCGACCCGCTCGCCGCCGACCCGACCGCCGCCGCGATCCAGGAGGCCGTCGAGGACTGGGCGCACGACACCGATCCGGGCCCCGAGGACATCGTGGTCGTCTACTTCGCCGGGCACGGCGCCAAGGCCGCCGACCGCCACTACCTGCTCGGCTCCACCGCCCGGCCCGGCCGCTACTCGGCCGCGCTCGCCGCCGAGGACCTGGCCCGCCCCCTGCTGCTCGGCGAGGCCGGACACGTCCTCGTCGTCCTCGACACCTGCTTCGCCGGGGCCGGCGCGAGCGAGATCGCCGCCCTCGCCACCGAACTCGCCCACACCCGGCGGGGACCGGCCGGCCGCTGGATGCTCGCCACCGCCCGCGGCAAGGAACGCGCCCGCGAGAACGTCTTCGTCGACGCCCTCGCCACCGTCCTGAACCACCCCCGGGCCGGCGCCCACCAGGAGTTCCTGGGCGTCCGCGAGGTCACCGAACGCGTCAACCGGCACCTCGCCGAGCGCCGGGTGCCGCAACGCGTCAGCCACTCCACCGTCGACAGCGACGGCCACGACCCCTTCTTCCGCAACCGGGCCCACATCGCGGGCCTGCCGGCCGACGCGCTCGACGTCGAGACCCTGGACCGGCTGCGCCGCGCGACCCACGGACACTTCGAGGCCCGCGGCCGGGGCGTCGAGCACACCGGCGAACCCGGCGACCACTTCACCGGCCGCACCCGGGCCCTGACCGCCCTCACCTCCTGGCTGACCGCCGACGCGCACGACCGGCGGGCCCGCGTCGTCACCGGCGACCCCGGCTCCGGCAAGTCCGCCCTCCTCGGCCGGCTGCTGCGCGCCGAGGAACACGGCGCGCTCGTGCCCCTGCACGCCCGCCGCGCCGCCCTCGAAGACCTGAGCGCCGACCTCGCCGCCGCGCTCCGCCTGCCCGGCACCGGCCGCGACGAGGTCCTGGGGGCCCTCGGCCGGCGCACCGTGCCCGTCACCGTCCTGGTCGACGCCCTCGACGAGGCCGGCCCGGCGGGCCACGCCGACGAGGGCCTGCGGATCGCCCGGGAGCTGCTGCGCCCCCTGAGCTCGCTGCCCGCCGTCCGGCTCGTCGTCGGCACCCGCCGCCCGCTGCTGGCCGCGCTCGGCCCCGCGGTCGAGGTGATCGACCTCGACGCGCCCGCGTTCACCACCCCCGAGGACGTCGCCACCTACGCGGCCAAGCTGCTGCTCGCCGAGGGCGACCCGGACACCCGCTCCCCCTACCGGGACCGCCCGGACGAGGCCGCCACGGTGGCCCGGGGCATCGCGGCGCGCGCCGGCCACTCGTTCCTGGTGGCCCGGATGACCGCCCGCGCCCTCGTCGACGGCCAGCTCGCGGCCGACACCTCGGGCCCCGGCTGGGAGCGGGAGCTGCCCGACGAGGCCGGGCAGGCCTTCGCCGCGTACCTGGCCCGCTTCGGCCCGGACCGGCCGCGCGTCGAACGGCTGCTGCGCCCGCTCGCGTACGCGCAGGGCGCGGGCCTGCCCTGGTCCACGCTGTGGGCCCCGCTGGCCGAGGCCCTGTCGGGGCTGCCCTGCGCCCAGGACGACCTGCGCTGGCTGCACGCGCACGCGGGCGCCTACCTCGTGGAGACGGCCACCCCGGCGGGCTCCGCGTACCGCCTCTTCCACGAGACGATGGCCGAATGGCTGCGCGCCGAGGCGGGCCCCGGCGCCGACGCCCACCGCGCCCTCGCCGCCGCGCTCCTCGCGGGCGTGCCGGACGACCCGCTCACCGGCCTGCGCGACTGGCCGGCGGCCCACCCGTACGTCCGCGAGCACCTCGCGACCCACGCGGCGGCGGGCGGCTCCCTGGACGGCCTCCTCGCCGACCCCGAGTACCTGGTCCACGCCCACCCGCCCGAACTGCTCCGCGCGCTGGCCTCCGTACGGACCCCGCGGGGCCGGCTGTGGCGCTCGGTGTACCGCGCCTCGTCCGACGTCCACCGCCTCCTGGACGAGCCGGGCCGCCGGGACGTCCTCGCGGTGGACGCGGCCCGCTTCGGGGAGCGCGAGGCGGCGGGCGAGCTGGCGCGGACACGGACGTGGCGGCCCCGGTGGGCCACCGGGTCGGAGGTGCACACGGCGTTGGTGGGGTCGTTCCACACGCAGGCCACGCTGGAGGCGACGAGCTGCGTGGAGATCGACGGGCAGTGGCACGCCGTGGGCGTCACCACCCCGGGCGAGCTCCACCTGTGGAACCTGGGCACGGGTGCGCACCGGACGGTGCCCTCCGAGGGCGCCGCGTCGCTGGCCGCGTTCTGCGAGCTCGACGGCCGCGCCCGCGCGGTGGCGGCGGACCGCTCCGGCGGCCTCGTCCTGTGGGACCTGACCACGCTCACCGCGCGCCGGTTCCCGGACGTGCCCGGCCTGTCGGGCCGCGAGGTCCTGTGCGTCGAACACGAGGGCCGGGCGCACCTCGTGGGCGTGCGGGACCCGGGCGAGCTGGTCGTCGTCGATCTGGCGTCGGGGGCGCACACGCTCGTGCGGTACCCCCGGGAGCCCGAGGACGTCGACGTCCAGGTCCGGGCGTGGACCGTCCTGGACGGGCGTCCGCACGTCGTGCTGGTCCCGATCAGGAGTGGTGTGATCACCCTGGTCGACCTCGTCACCGGCCGGCGGCGCCCGCCCCTGCGCGCGGGCGCGGCGGTCTTCGCCGTCACCTGCCCGACGCTCGACGGACGGCCCCACCTGGTGAGCCGGGACGCCGGGAACACGCTCACGGTCTGGGACCTCGACGAGGGCTCACGGCGCTCCCTGACGGTTCCCGCGTACGACCAGATCTTCGGTCTGACCACGACGGACCTGCGCGGGCGCCCTCACCTGGTGGCCGCCTGCGACGACCAGACGGTGCGCGTCTGGGACCTGGCGGACGGCACGGAGCACCTCCGGCTGACGGGCCACGCGGGCCTGGCCGAGCAGGTCTCGTGCCACACCGTGGACGGGCGGCCCCACGCGGTGTCCCTGACCGACACGAACCTGCGGGTCTGGGACCTGGACGACCGGCCGCGGCACGGAACCGCCCCGGCCGGACACCGGTACACGGTGTACGGGGCCGCCGTCACCGAACTGGACGGCGCCTCCTGCGCCGTGACCGCCGGCTACGAGGGGAGCGTGCGCCTGTGGGACCTCCGGGAGGGCACCCCTCGCGGGGTGCTGACGGGCACCCACACGGCGTTCACCGCGCTCGCGCCCGTGCCGGGTTCACCGGCCCGGATGGTGACCGCTTCGGCGGACGGCGGAGTGACCCTGTGGGACCTGGCGGGACGCGGGGAGGTGACGGCCGGCGGGCGCAGCGACGAGGACGGCCTGCTGAGCGGGCTCGTGGCGTTCCGGACGGGCGACGGGCTCCACGCGGTCGTCGGCGCCGACCGGGTGATCCGGTGGGACCTCGACCGGGCCGGGAAGCGCGTGCTCTCCGCGCATGGCCCCGACGTCGCCCATCGGGCGCTGGCCCTGACCTCCCTGGGCGGACGTCAGGTGCTGGTCGCCGGGGAGCGGGACGGTTCGCTCACCCTGAGCGACGCGCGGACCGAGCGGCGGCTGGGCAGGCTGACCGGGCACCACGCGCGGGTGACGGCGGTCGACTGCGCCGAGCTCGGCGGGCGTCCGGTCGCCGTCGTAGGGGACGCCGCGGGTGCCGTGCGCGTCTGGGACCTGACGACCCGGACCGAGGTCCTGCGCCTGGGGCACGGTCCGCACGTGAGCCTCGTGCGCTGCGCCGCCCTCGACGGCCGGCCGCACGCCCTGGTCGCCACGTGGCAGCGGACGGTGCGGATCCACGACCTGACGACCGGACACCTCGTCGAGACGATCAGCCTGCCGGTCCCGGCCGAGGCGCTCGCCGTCCACGACGACGAGCTCCTCGTCGGCATGAGCGGCGACGTCCTCGTCCTCACGCGGGAGCCGGCGCCCCCTCCTCGGCCGCCCTGGGCTCCCCGTACGCCACCAGCGTGAGCACGATCAGGGCGACGACCAGCATCATGAAGGCGAAGGCGAGCCAGCCCATGAGACCGACCGTCACCGCGCCGAGGACGCCGTGGACGACCGCGCAGCCGATGAGCAGGGCGCGGCCCGCGCGGCCGGGGCGGCGGTCGCGGATCGCGGCGACGAGGGGGACGAGGCCGCAGAGGACGAGGAGGGCGCCGGAGCCGAGGCCGAGGGCCCAGGTGCCGGCGTACATCGCGTCCGGATGCAGCCCGTCGAGGGACATCGACTGGGCTTTCACGAAACGGGCCATCACGGCGTTGAAGGCGACGATTCCGGGTGCTTCGAGGAAGAGCACCGCGGCCGTCACGAGCGCTATCGGTCTGCGGGCCACCTCGGCCACCCCCTGAGTACGGCTGTTACCTCCGGTACGTACGACAGAGCGAAGGCTACTGGCCGGTAAAACCCTGGACAAGGGTTCGTGCCGTGGAGCGGAACGGCGGCGCGCCGGCAAAGAATGAGGGAGCCATTCGTAGGGACTCCACAAAGAAACCCATTTGGCGACTGGTCGGGCGAACAGAGACCTGCGCCACACCTCGGAGCTACTGTGCCGTAAAGAAACCCTGCGTACCGTGGTGCGACAAGGGATTTCACGACCCGAGCAGGCCCCGTATCACGCTCCGTGTGGGCAAGCTCACCACTGGGGACGGGTCGAAAGGCCGTGTCGGCAGTCCCTAAACTCAGCTTGTTTCAAGGAGGGAGCCATCGTGCGCAAGGTGCTCATCGCCAACCGTGGCGAAATCGCTGTCCGCGTCGCCCGGGCCTGCCGGGACGCCGGGATCGCCAGCGTAGCCGTCTACGCCGATCCGGACCGGGACGCTCTGCACGTCCGCGCGGCCGACGAGGCGTTCGCCCTGGGCGGTGACACCCCGGCCACCAGTTACCTGGACATGGGCAAGGTGCTCCAGGCGGCCGCGGACTCCGGCGCCGACGCGATCCACCCGGGCTACGGATTCCTTTCCGAGAACGCCGAGTTCGCCCAGGCCGTCCTCGACGCCGGCCTCATCTGGATCGGCCCGCCGCCGCAGGCCATCCGCGACCTCGGCGACAAGGTCGCGGCGCGCCACATCGCGCAGCGCGCCGGTGCCCCGCTGGTCGCCGGCACCCCGGACCCGGTCTCGGGCGCCGACGAGGTCGTCGCCTTCGCCCGGGAGCACGGCCTGCCGATCGCGATCAAGGCCGCCTTCGGTGGCGGTGGCCGCGGTCTGAAGGTCGCCCGCACCCTCGAAGAGGTGCCGGAGCTCTACGACTCCGCCGTCCGCGAGGCCGTCGCCGCCTTCGGGCGCGGCGAGTGCTTCGTCGAGCGCTACCTGGACAAGCCGCGGCACGTCGAGACCCAGTGCCTCGCCGACTCGCACGGCAACGTGGTCGTCGTCTCGACCCGTGACTGCTCCCTCCAGCGCCGGCACCAGAAGCTGGTCGAGGAGGCCCCGGCCCCGTTCCTGTCGGAGGCTCAGAACGCCGAGCTGTACGCGGCGTCCAAGGCCATCCTGAAGGAGGCCGGCTACGTCGGCGCCGGCACGGTCGAGTTCCTGGTCGGCGTCGACGGCACGATCTCCTTCCTGGAGGTCAACACCCGCCTCCAGGTCGAACACCCGGTCACCGAAGAGGTCACCGGTCTCGACCTGGTCCGCGAGATGTTCCGGATCGCCGACGGCGAGGAGCTCGGTTACGGCGACCCGGAGATCCGCGGTCACTCCTTCGAGTTCCGCATCAACGGCGAGGACCCGGGCCGCAACTTCCTCCCGGCCCCCGGCACCGTCACCACCTTCGCCGCGCCCACCGGCCCGGGCGTCCGGCTGGACGCCGGTGTCGAGTCCGGCTCGGTCATCGGCCCGGCGTGGGACTCGCTGCTCGCGAAGCTGATCGTCACCGGCGCCACCCGCGAGCAGGCGCTCCAGCGCGCCGCCCGCGCGCTCGCCGAGTTCAAGGTGGAGGGCATGGCGACCGCCATCCCGTTCCACCGGGCCGTCGTGGTCGACCCGGCGTTCACCGCCGACCCGTTCCGCATCCACACCCGGTGGATCGAGACCGAGTTCGTCAACGAGATCAAGCCCTTCGCCCCGGCGGGCGCCGAGGCCGACGAGGACGAGAGCGGTCGCGAGACGATCGTCGTCGAGGTCGGCGGCAAGCGTCTCGAGGTCTCCCTGCCGTCCTCGCTCGGCATGACGCTGGCCCGCACCGGTCTCGCCGCCGGCGCCAAGCCGAAGCGCCGCGCCGCGAAGAAGTCCGGCCCGACCGCCTCCGGCGACACCCTCGCGTCCCCGATGCAGGGCACCATCGTCAAGGTGGCCGTCGAGGAGGGCCAGGAGGTCAAGGAGGGCGACCTGATCGTCGTCCTGGAGGCCATGAAGATGGAGCAGCCGCTGAACGCGCACCGCTCCGGCACCGTCAAGGGCCTGGCCGCCGAGGTCGGCGCCTCGATCACCTCCGGCGCCGCGATCTGCGAGATCAAGGACTGAACCGGGGCCCCGGACACCGGGGTACGGTACGAAGGGCCCGCAGGCGTCGACCGCCTGCGGGCCCTTCGCGACCCGGTCCCCAGGCAGTGAGGAGTACGGATGCGTGCCGACGCGCGCCGGAACCACGAGCGGCTGCTCGCCGAGGCCCGCGCCGCGTTCGCCGCACACGGGACGGACGCGTCCCTGGAGGACATCGCCCGCCGCGCCGGGGTCGGCATCGGCACCCTGTACCGGCACTTCCCCAACCGGGAGGCGCTGCTCGGCGCCGTCTTCCAGGACGCCCTGGCCGCCCTCCTGCGCCACTCGGCGGACCTCGCCGACGCCCCCGAGCCGGGCACGGCGCTGGTGGCCTGGCTGCGCGCCCTGATCGCCCACGCGGGCGAGTACCGCGGCCTGGCGATCGCGCTCATGTCCGCGTCACAGGACCGGAGTTCGGCGCTCGCCGAGTGCAGCGAGCCGCTCCGGGCGGCGGGCCTGCGCCTGCTCGCCCGCGCACAGGAGGCGGACGTGGTGCGCGCGGACGTGTCGGTCGGCGACCTGATGCAGCTCACCAACGCCATCGCCCTGGCCGCCGAACGCTCGCCGGAGGATCCGGAGTTGGCGGACCGGCTGCTCACGCTGACGCTGCGGGGCATCAGGAGCTGAGCGGTACGGGGCGGCCGGGGCCCTCGCGGACCCCGCCCCGCTCAGCGCCGCCGCAGGTCCGCGACCCGCACCGGCCGTTCCGGCGCGAGCACCTCGCCCCCGAGACCGCCGGGACCGCCCGGGCCACCGGGACCGCCCCGGAACTGCCCCGCCGGCACCCGGCCGCGCTGCCCCGGGAGCGGGACGTCACGGCGCGGGCGACCGCCCGGGGGGTGCTGGTCGCCCCCGTGCGCCGCGCCCGTGCCGGCCACCGCGATCTGCACGCCCTGGTCGGCCAGGGCCTGGAGCTCGGTGGCGGCCCGCTCGTCGTGGGCGGGGGGCTCGTCGGTGACCAGGCGGGTGATCACGTCGGTCGGCACCGTCTGGAACATGGTGTCGGTGCCCAGCTTGGTGTGGTCGGCGAGGACCACCACCTCCGCCGCCGCCTGCACCAGCGCCCGGTCCACGCTCGCGGAGAGCATGTTGGAGGTGGACAGGCCGCGCTCGGCGGTCAGCCCGCTTCCGGACAGGAAGGCGCGGGAGACCCGCAGCCCCTGGAGCGACTGCTCGGCCCCGCTGCCCACGAGCGCGTAGTTGGAGCCGCGCAGGGTGCCGCCGGTCATGACGACCTCCACCCGGTTGGCGTGGGCGAGGGCCTGGGCGACGAGCAGCGAGTTGGTGACGACGGTGAGCCCGGGCACCCGGGCGAGCCGGCGGGCCAGCTCCTGGGTGGTGGTTCCCGCTCCGACGACGATGGCCTCGCCCTCGTCGACGAGGCTCGCCGCCATGTCGGCGATGGCGGTCTTCTCGGCGGTCGCGAGATGGGATTTCTGCGGGAAGCCGGATTCGCGCGTGAATCCGCCCGGCAGCACCGCACCGCCGTGGCGGCGGTCGAGGAGTCCTTCTGCCTCCAATGCCCGCACGTCTCGCCGTACGGTCACTTCTGAGGTCTGGACGACGCGGGCGAGCTCACGGAGCGACACGGCTCCATTGGCCCGCACCATTTCGAGGATCAACTGGCGACGTTCTGCAGCGAACACGAAACTGACAGTAACGTGAGCGGCCGATACTTTTCAGCAGTATGCGCCGAATTGCAGAAGATGCACACAAGCGGGGCCTCCAAGTGGTATGGGAGGCCCCGCCGTTGATCAGCTTTATGTCTGGGCTATGCCCCGCCTTGCCGGGGGTTGTCCGACTCGGCGAACCGTTCCCGCAGGCGGGAGCGGTGCCGGAGCGTGCCGGAGCGGACCGGCGAGGGGGTGTTACGCCTCGCCCGCCGTCTTTCGGGTGTGCAACTGCCGTGCCACTTCCGCGATCGAGCCCGACAGGGAGGGGTACACGGTGAAAGCATTTGCGATCTGTTCGACGGTCAGATTGTTGTCGACCGCGATCGAGATCGGGTGGATCAGCTCGCTCGCACGGGGCGCGACGACACAGCCGCCGACCACGATGCCGGTGCCCGGACGGCAGAAGATCTTGACGAAGCCGTCCCGGATGCCCTGCATCTTCGCGCGGGGGTTGCGCAGCAGCGGCAGCTTGACGGCCCGGGCGTCGATCTTGCCCGCGTCCACGTCGGCCTGGGTGTAGCCGACGGTGGCGATCTCCGGGTCGGTGAAGACGTTCGAGGAGACCGTCTTCAGGTTGAGCGGGGCCACCGCGTCGCCCAGGAAGTGGTACATGGCGATGCGGCCCTGCATGGCGGCGACCGAGGCGAGCGCGAAGACGCCGGTGACGTCGCCGGCCGCGTACACGCCGGGGGCGGAGGTGCGGGAGACCTTGTCGGTCCAGATGTGGCCGGAGTCCTTGAGCCGGACGCCGGCCTCCTCCAGGCCCATTCCGGCCGAGTTCGGGATGGCGCCGACGGCCATGAGGCAGTGCGTGCCGGAGATGACCCGGCCGTCCGAGAGGGTGACCTCGACGCGGTCGCCGACCCGCTTGGCGGACTCCGCGCGGGAGCGGGCCATGACGTTCATGCCGCGGCGGCGGAACACGTCCTCCAGGACGGCGGCGGCGTCGGGGTCCTCGCCCGGCAGCACGCGGTCGCGGGAGGAGACCAGGGTGACCCGGGAGCCGAGCGCCTGGTAGGCGCCGGCGAACTCGGCGCCGGTGACGCCGGAGCCGACCACGATCAGCTCCTCGGGGAGCTCCTTGAGGTCGTAGACCTGGGTCCAGTTCAGGATCCGCTCGCCGTCCGGCTTGGCGTCGGGCAGCTCGCGCGGGTGGCCGCCGGTGGCGATCAGGACCGCGTCGGCGGTGATCGTCTCCTCGCTGCCGTCGGCGGCGGTCACGATCACCTGGCGGGAGCCGTCCATGGCCTGCCGGCCGGAGAGCCGGCCGCGACCGCGCAGCACCCGGGCGCCGGCCCGGGTCACGGAGGCGGTGATGTCGTGCGACTGGGCGAGCGCGAGGCGCTTCACCCGTCGGTTGACCTTCCCCAGGTCGACGCCGACCACCCGGGCCGCCTGCTCCAGGTGCGGGGTGTCGTCCGCGACGATGATGCCCAGCTCCTCGTACGAGGAGTCGAAGGTCGTCATCACCTCCGCGGTGGCGATCAGGGTCTTGGAGGGGACGCAGTCGGTGAGGACCGACGCGCCGCCGAGACCGTCGCAGTCGACGACGGTCACCTCCGCGCCGAGTTGGGCGCCCACGAGAGCTGCCTCGTAGCCGCCGGGTCCGCCGCCGATGATCACGATCCGGGTCACTGGGATCTACGCCTCGCGCTCTCGTTCTGCCGGGGGGTCCCCCGCTGGGCTGCAGTGCGTACGCCATTGTCCCGCACGCTTCAAGTGCGTACCCCATTGTCCCGTACGCGACGGGGAGCCACGCGCCGGGGGCGTACCGGCGGGTCGTCGCGCCCCCGGCGCACCTCCTGGCGCCGCCGGAAGCCCACCCGGGCAGGGCCCCTACCACGGACTTCGTCATCCACCCCGCCCCCTCCCGTACCCTCGGTCCCATGTCGCTCTACGCCGCCTACGCCGGCAACCTCGACGCGCGGCTCATGACGCGCCGCGCACCGCACTCGCCGCTGCGCGGCACCGGCTGGCTGAACGGCTGGCGTCTGACCTTCGGCGGGGAGCAGATGGGCTGGGAGGGTGCGCTGGCCACGATCGTGGAGGCGCCGCGCTCTCAGGTCTTCGTCGCCCTGTACGACATCGCGCCCATGGACGAGGACTCGCTGGACCGCTGGGAGGGCGTCGGCCTCGACATCTACCGGCGGATGCGGGTGCGGGTGCACACCCTGGACGGCGAGGAGCCGGCCTGGGTGTACGTGCTCAACGCGTACGAGGGCGGGCTGCCGTCCGCCCGCTACCTGGGCGAGGTCGCCGACGCGGCGGAGTCGGCCGGCGCGCCGCACGACTACGTGATGGAGCTGCGCAAGCGCCCGTGCTGAGGCCCGGCGGCGCGGGGCGCCCGGCGCCGCCGCGGGGCGGTTCCTCGGAGCTTCGCGGGCGCGCGGGCCGAAAGACGTTCGTCGGAAACGACAAGACAACGATCGCAGGTCCGTCCGCAACGTCATCTACGCGCGTAGGGATTCTCCGGCTAGGCTGCTGCGCGTAGCAAATCCGTCCGGGGCTCCCCTCGGACCCCCCTCCCCGAGGCGAGAGAGCCAGTGAACGCAACTGCCACCCCGTACGAGGCCGCCGAGGCCGCTGCCACGCGCCTTCGCGAGCTGACCGGAGTCGAGAACCACGACGTCGTCCTGGTCATGGGCTCCGGCTGGGCGCCGGCCGTCGACGCGCTGGGCGCCCCCGAGGCCGAGTTCCCCGTCACCGAGCTGCCCGGCTTCCCGCCGCCGGCCGTCGAGGGCCACGGCGGCAAGGTCCGCTCGTACAAGATCGGCGAGAAGCGCGTCCTGGTCTTCCTCGGCCGCACCCACTACTACGAGGGCCGCGGCGTCGCCTCGGTCGTCCACGGCGTCCGCACCGCCGTCGCCGCGGGCTGCAAGACCGTCGTCCTGACCAACGGCTGCGGCGGTCTGCGCGAGGGCATGCGCCCCGGCCAGCCGGTCCTGATCAGCGACCACCTCAACCTGACGGCCGCCTCGCCGATCGTCGGCGCGAACTTCGTCGACCTCACCGACCTGTACTCGCCGCGGCTGCGCGCGCTGTGCAAGGAGGTCGACGAGACGCTGGAGGAGGGCGTCTACGTCCAGTTCCCCGGCCCGCACTACGAGACCCCGGCCGAGATCAACATGGTCCGCGTCATGGGCGGCGACCTGGTCGGCATGTCCACCGTCCTGGAGGCCATCGCGGCCCGTGAGGCCGGCGCCGAGGTCCTGGGCATCTCCCTGGTCACCAACCTGGCCGCGGGCCTCTCGGGCGAGCCGCTGAACCACGAGGAAGTACTCCAGGCGGGGCGCGACTCGGCCGCCCGCATGGGCGAGCTGCTGACGCGGGTCCTGGACCGGATCTGAGTTCGTCCCCGACCCGCCGCTTCCCGGACCGGGGCCCCGCCCCGGAGGCCGGCCCGAGTTCGGGAAGGGGCGGGGTGGGGAAGGGAACCGCCCGCCCCTCCGCCCCGCCGCACACCTCCGAAAGGCACACCACCGTGACGACGCAGGACGACCTCCTCGCCCGGGCCCAGGCGTGGCTCGCCGAGGACCCCGACCCGGAGACCCGTGAGGAGCTCGGCGCCCTCCTGGAGCGCGGGGCCGTCGACGAGCTCACCGAGCGCTTCGCCGGCCGGCTCCAGTTCGGCACCGCCGGCCTCCGCGGCGAGCTGGGCGCCGGCCCGATGCGGATGAACCGCGCCGTGGTCATCCGCGCGGCCGCCGGACTCGCCGCGTACCTCAAGGCGAAGGGGGAGAGCGGCGGCCTCGTCGTCGTCGGCTACGACGCCCGGTACAAGTCCGCCGACTTCGCCCGCGACACGGCCGCCGTGATGACCGGCGCCGGGCTGCGCGCCGCGCTGCTGCCGCGCCCGCTGCCGACGCCCGTCCTGGCGTACGCGATAAGGCATCTGGGCGCCGTCGCGGGTGTCGAGGTGACCGCGAGCCACAACCCGCCGCGCGACAACGGCTACAAGGTGTACCTGGGCGACGGCTCGCAGATCACGCCGCCCGCCGACGTGGAGATCGCCGCCGAGATCGACGCGGTGCGCGCGCTGGCCGACGTGCCCCGTCCGGAGGACGGCTGGGAGACCCTCGGCGACGAGGTCCTGGAGGCGTACCTGGCGCGTACCGACGCCGTGCTGACCCCCGGCTCCCCCCGTACCGTGCGGACCGTCTACACGGCCATGCACGGCGTCGGCAAGGACGTCCTGACGGCGGCCTTCGCCCGGCACGGCTTCCCGCCGCCGGCGCTGGTCGCGGCGCAGGCGGAGCCGGACCCGGCGTTCCCGACGGTCGCGTTCCCCAACCCGGAGGAGCCGGGTGCCATGGACCTCGCCTTCGAGGCGGCCCGGGCCGTGGACCCCGACATCGTGATCGCCAACGACCCGGACGCCGACCGCTGCGCGGTGGCCGTGCCGGACGCGTCCGTCGAGGGCGGCTGGCGGATGCTGCGCGGCGACGAGGTGGGCTCGCTGCTCGCGGCGCACCTGGTGCACAAGGGCGCCACGGGCGTGTTCGCCGAGTCGATCGTGTCGTCCTCGCTGCTGGGCCGGATCGCGGAGGCGGCGGGCGTCGGGTACGAGGAGACGCTGACCGGCTTCAAGTGGATCGCCCGCGTCGAGGGCCTGCGGTACGGGTACGAGGAGGCGCTGGGCTACTGCGTCGACCCGGAGGGCGTCCGCGACAAGGACGGCATCACGGCGGCGCTGCTCGTCGCCGAGCTGGCCTCGGAGCTCAAGGAGCGGGACCGCACGCTGACCGACCTGCTGGACGACCTGGCGGTGGCCCACGGGCTGCACGCCACGGACCAGCTGTCGGTGCGCGTGGAGGACCTGAGCGTCATCGCCGACGCGATGGCGGCGCTGCGCGCGAAGCCGCCGGTGCGCCTCGCGGGCCTGACGGTGGTGTCGGCGGAGGACCTGACGAAGGGCACGGAGGCGCTGCCGCCGACCGACGGTCTGCGCTACCACCTGGAGGGCGACTACAAGGCCCGGGTGATCGTCCGCCCGTCCGGCACCGAGCCGAAGATCAAGTGCTACCTGGAGGTCGTGGTCCCGGTCGCCGACGCGAGCGGTCTCGCGGCGGCCCGCGCGACCGGCGCCGACGTGCTGGCCGCGATCAAGAAGGACCTGGCGGAGGCCGCCGGCCTGTAGCGGCCCGGCGCCTCGCGGCAGCATGGGGAGGGCCCGTACGGAATCGTTTCCGTACGGGCCCTCCGGCGTTCCCCCGGGGGGGAGCGCGCGGTGACTCCCCCTTCGGGTGAACCGGGTACGGCAGGTGACGTAACGCCTGTTCCGGGTCCGGGCGCCCGGGGCGAGGGTGACCCGGTGTCCCCCCTGCCGTCCCAGCTGGGCTCCCGCCCCCGCCCCCGCCGTACCGTCCCCGCCGCGCGCGGCCCGGCTCCCGTGCCGGGCGGGCGGCTGCCCGGTCTGCTGCGGCGCGCGGCCCCGGCGCTGCTCGGCTACCTGGCCGTGCGGCTGCTCGGCCTGCTGGTGCTGGCCCGCTGGGCGCACCTCAAGGGGCACGGGGTGTGGCCGACGCTGGCGACCTCCTGGGATTCGCACTGGTACCTGGGGATCGCCGACCACGGCTACGACGCCGAGCTCGGCACCCGTACCAACCACAACAACCTGGCGTTCTTCCCGCTGTTCCCGCTGCTGATCAAGGCCGTCGCGGGGGTCACCCCGGGCTCGCGCGCCTCCGTCGGGCTGCTGCTGGCGTGGGGGTTCTCGCTGGTCGCCGCCTGGGGGGTGTTCGCCGTCGGCGACCGGCTGCACGGGCGCCGCGCGGGCACGGTCCTGGCGGTGCTGTGGGGGGCACTGCCGGTCGCGGTGGTGCAGTGGATGGGCTACACCGAGTCGCTGTTCACGGCGCTCGCGGCCTGGGCGCTGTACGCCGTCCTGACCGGCCGCTGGGCTTGGGCGGCGGGGCTCGCGGTGGCGGCGGGGCTGACCCGGCCGACCGGGGTCGCGGTGGCGGCGGCGGTGTCGGCGGCGGCGCTGCTCTCGGTCCGGGGCGGTGAGCGCCGGGCGCTGCCGGCCGCCCTCGCGGCTCCGCTGGGCTGGCTCGGCTACGTGGCCTGGGTCGGGGTGCGGCTGGGCCGCTGGGACGGGTACTTCGCGGTGCAGCGGCTGTGGACGAACGAGTGGGACGGCGGCGCGGGCACCCTGCGGGAGCTGCGCGGGCTGCTGGTCTACTCCCGTCATCCGCAGCTGTTCCTGGTGGTGGTCTCGCTGGTCCTGGTGGGGTCGGCGGGCCTGTTCCTGCTGTGCGTGGCGGACCGGCAGCCGCTGCCGCTGCTGGTCTTCTCGGGGGTGCTGCTGCTGGTCGTCCTGGGGAGCGGCGGTGTCTATTTCCCGCGCGCCCGCTTCCTCCTGCCGGGTTTCCCGCTGCTCCTGCCGGTGGCCCTGGCGCTGGCCCGCGCGCGGCGCACGGCGGCGGTCCTGGTGCTGACGGGAGCGGCCCTGTCCTCGGCGTGGCTGGGGGGCTACATGCTGCTGGTGTGGCCGGGTCCGCCGTGAGGTACGGGCCCCGGAGCGCCACCGCGAGCCCCCGCGCGGGCCTGTCACAGAACTGTGACGAACAGGGACGAGGTTGTGACGATCGCCCTGGGGTTCGAACGGAGAAGGAGGTTTTAACCTCGGGAGGTTGACACGTGAACCACTAGTGACTCTGAGGGGGGACACTTTGCGTGACACACGATCAGGACGGTCCCGAGGGACCGCCGGCGGCAGACGTCTGACGGCGACCGCGGTCGCCGTGACGGCGGCCGTCGCCTCGCTCGCACCGCTCGCCGGGGGGACGGCGGTCGCGGCGGAGGCACCCACGGCACAGGCACCGCTGACCATTCCGGCGGAGCACTCCGCGAACCCGGGCAAGCTGCGCTACGCCGGGACCACCGGATTCCTCCACGAGGACTCCACCGGCTTCGCCTGGGTGCCGTACGCGGGCGGGAAGGCCACCCGCTTCCCCGCCGACCGCTCGTACGCCCTGCAGGGCGGCGGCGGCGACATCATCGCGCGCCAGTACAACGACAGGGTCGTGCTCCAGGACGGGCCCGGCGGCCCCGAGCGGACCGTGACCATCCCGCAGCGGCAGTACGTCGCGAGCGTCCAGGGCGGCAGGGTCCTCACCAACGGCGAGGACAAGGCCATCCACGTCCTGTCGGTCGAGAACGGCGTCCAGAAGGACGTGAAGGTGCTCGCCCCGGCGGGCTCGGCCTGGATCTCCACCGTCTCGCTCCGGGCCGGCCGGGGCGGCAACGGGCAGGGCTTCTTCGTGGCCTACTCCCTGAACGGCACGACGCGCCTCGGCTGGGTCCCGTTCGCCGACCCGGTCGTGCGGCCCACCTCGATCCCGTACAACGTCACCGGCTACGCGCCGGACGTCTACGGGACCCGCGCCGTCAGCTACGACGCGGGCACCAAGCGGGCGAGCGTCTGGGACCTGACCGGCGGCCTCACCGCGCCCACCGCGGAGACCGCGGTGCCCGAGGCGCCCGCGGCCCTGGTGGGCCAGGACTTCCTGGTGCCGACGAAGCACCAGGACGGCGACGACCCGTACGCGCTGTACCCGATCGCGGGCGGCGAGCCCCGGCCGGCCTTCGACGCGGCCGAGGTCGCCGCCACCCCGGACGGCGGCGTCCTCGCCACGGTCACGGGCGCGGACAAGCAGCCCGCGGTCCACAAGGTCGCCTTCCCCGGGGGCGGGGCGGCGCCGGTCCTCACCCGGGTGTACGCCACCCCGGACCGGATCGACCAGACCCGGCGGCTCGCCGTCGCCCAGGGCCGGCTGTACGCCGCCGAGAACTCCGGCCTCGACGACATGTACGGCCGGGTGACCAGCCGGAGCCTCACCCTGAGCGGCGAGCTCGCCGCGGGCCCGAAGACCGACCGGGGATTCGAGCACGAGAGCCCGGTCCCGGGCATGTGCCTGCCCGGGTGCGTCCCCGTGACGCCCAGCGGCGACGGGCGGCTCGTCTTCTTCGCGTACCCCGGCGACCTGTACACGGTCTCCGAGGACCAGGGCATGGACGAGCGCCAGTGGACCCGGGCCAGCCCCGCCTGGAACAGCGAGTACCAGGTCTCGGGCCGCTACATCTCGTACCTCCAGCGCGCGAACACGGGCCCTTCGGTGCTGCGCCAGGTGCTCGACGTCGACGCCGACAAGGTGGTGTTCAGCCGCGCGCTGGGCGACCGGCGGACCGCGCTGGACGGCGACACCCTGTGGACCGAGTCGACCGCCACGGGCACCGTCGACGCGGTCGACGTGCGCACCGGTACGACGAAGCGCCCCCCGGTGAAGCTGGCCGGCTGCGACCTCACCGGGCTCCAGGTCGTGGGCTCCTTCGCGTACTGGAAGTGCGCGGCGAGCTCCGGCGTGAAGAACCTGGACACCCTCGCGAACGTCTCCCTGCCCGCGCACACCAACGCCCTGCTCGGCGACGGCTACCTCGCCCACGAGAAGGGCGGCACGGTCTCCGTCACCCCGCTGCGCGGCGGCGGCGCGACCCGCGCGGTCGGGACCGTGGCCGACTCCCGGCCGGACTACGGCTGGACGGTCGACCGCTTCGGCGGCCACGTGAGCCTCGTGGACGCCGAGCAGGCCATCCACGTCGTGCCGACCGGCGTCCCGGCCTCGCCGCTGCGGCTCCTGGACGCCGAGGAGACCACGCTCGTGGACCGCAGGGCGGCCAAGCCGACCTGGGCCGCGAAGTGGTGGCTGAACAAGCCCGCCGCCTCCTGGCGGACGGAGCTCCGCGACAGCGCCGGCACGGTCGTGCGCACCCTTGAGGGCGGCGAGACCCGCGGCCTCGTGAAGCCCGACTGGGACGGGAAGGACACGGCCGGGAACGCGCTGCCGGACGGCCTGTACGCCTGGACCCTGACGGCCGCCCCGGCGGACGGCGTGGGCCCGGCGCTCACCCGGACCGGCGACGTGGCGCTCGTGCGCGGGCAGTCCACGCTGGCCACCGGGCGGTACGAGCCGGTGACGCCGACGCGCGTGATGGACACCCGCTCCGGCACCGGTGTCGCCAAGGCGAAGGTCGGCGCGGGCAAGACGGTCACCCTGACGGTCGCGGGCCGGGGCGGGGTGCCCGCGAAGGGCGTCTCGGCCGTGGTCCTCAACGTGACGGCGACCAACGCCACGGCGTCGACGTTCGTCTCGGCGTACCCGTACGGGACGACCCGCACCAGCGCGTCGAACCTGAACGTGGTCGCCGGCCGGACCGTCCCGAACCTGGTCGTGGTCCCCGTCAAGGACGGCAAGGTCACCTTCTACAACCGCAACGGCTCGCTCGACCTGCTGGCCGACGTCGCCGGGTACTACACGCTGTCGGGCAAGGGCTCGCTGTACGAGCCGGTGACGCCGACCCGCCTGATGGACACCCGCGACGGCACCGGCGTCGCCAGGGCGAAGGTCGGCGCGGACAAGACCGTCTCCCTGACGGTCGCGGGCCGGGGCGGCGTCCCCGCCGAGGGCGTGACCGCCGTCGTCCTCAACGTGACGGCGACGAACCCGACGGCGTCGACGTTCGTCTCCGTCTACCCGTACGGGACGACCCGCACCAGCGCGTCGAACCTGAACGTGGTCGCCGGACAGACGGTCCCGAACCTCGTCGTGGTCCCCGTCCAGGACGGCAAGGTCACCTTCTACAACCGCAACGGCAGCGTCGACCTCCTCGCCGACGTCGCCGGGTACTACACCAGCGGCACCACGGGCTCCCTCTACGAGCCGGTGACCCCGGCCCGGCTGATGGACACCCGCAACGGCACCGGCGTCGCCAAGGCGAAGGTCGGCGCGGACAAGACGGTCACCCTGACGGTCGCGGGCAAGGGCGGCGTCCCCGCCACCGGCGTCACGGCCGTCGTCCTCAACGTCACGGCCACCAACCCGACGGCGTCGACCTTCGTCTCCGTCTACCCGTACGGCACGACCCGCACCAGCGCGTCGAACCTGAACGTGGTCGCCGGACAGACGGTCCCGAACCTCGTCGTGGTCCCCGTCCAGGACGGCAAGGTCACCTTCTACAACCGCAACGGCAGCGTCGACCTCCTCGCCGACGTCGCCGGGTACTACGGCCCCTGATCCCAGCGGCCGTGGGAAAGACCCGAGGGCCGGGTGCGCACCGTGAGGTGCGCACCCGGCCCTCGGCCGTTCGGGTGTACGGATCCGCCGAACGCGGTCTCAGCCGGTCACGGACAGCACGACGAGCAGCACGAGTCCGGCCGCCGCGGGCGCGAGGATCTCGTACGCCCAGCGGACCTGCGGCTCGCCCTGCGCCTCGGGGCTCCCGCCGCGGCGCTCGGCCAGCTCGCGCAGGTCGGCGACGGTCTGGTCGGCGGGGGCGACCCGCGCCTTGGAGTCGGTGACGTCGGCGGTGACCGACGAGCGGCCGTGCGGGTCGTCCTGGGAGGCGCGGGCGGCCTGGCGGGCGGCGCGCTTGCGCTGGCGCAGGGAGACGGGGATGGCCCACAGCTGGTACTTGTCGCCGTCCTGCGTGAAGACCTCGCTGGAGTAGCTGGCGCGGATGTCGGCGACCGCGCCCCAGGGCAGCACGATGGTCCGGAACGGGTTGCGGATCCGCAGCCGCTCGTCGTTGGCGAAGACGGCCGGCCGGATCGTGAAGGCGACGATCAGCGGGACCACCAGCACCAGCCCGGCGAGCGCCATCCACGGGACGCGGCCCTCGCCGCGGAACAGCGAGTCGCCGCCGAGGAGCGCGGCGAGGACGAGCAGGGTGACCCCGCCCGCGATGCCCAGGGAGGACCGGAAGACGCGGTCGGCGTGGGCGGGCTCGGAGGAGGGCTCGGCAGGCGGCTCGGGGGTCGTCATGGGGCCGATTCTGCCTCAGCGGTCCCCGTTCGGCTCACGCGGCTCGGGTGAGCAGATCGGCGTACACGACGATGTTGTCGGGGCGGTGCCCGTCGACCAGCTCGCCGCCGCAGGTGATCAGCCGAAGCTCGGGCCGCCGGGTGTCCCCGTACACCTTCCGGGTCGGGAAGGCCCGCTTGTCGACCTGCTCCAGCTCGCGCACCCGGAAGACGGCGTCGGTGCCGTCGGCGCGGGTGACGGTGATGCGGTCGCCGACGCGGATCCTCGCCACGTCCTGGAGCACGGCGGGCCCCTCGGCGGTGTCGAAGTGGCCGATCAGGACGGCGGGGCCGGTCTCGCCGGGCGTGACGCCCTTGTCGTACCAGCCGATCCGGTCGGCCTGGGCGACCGAGGGCACCTGGACCGTGCCGTCCGGGTTGAGGCCGAGGCTCAGCAGCGGCCCGGCGTCGACGCCGGCGGCGGGCACCCGTACCCGTACGGGCTCGGAGCGGGGCATCGGAGCGGTGGCGAGCTGCGCGGCCGGCGCGGGCGCGGCGGTCGCGGTGACCCGCGGGGCCGGGACGACGGGCCCCTGGGGCGCCCCGGCGGGCGCGGCACAGCCCGCGAGCGCGGCGGCGGCCACGGCGAGGGTCAGCAGGAGGGGGCGGCGGTTCATGGGCGTGCTCCGGGAGCGGGGTGCGGCGGGCCGCCGAGGAGGAGGGGCGGCCCGCCGAGGGGTGTGGGGTGTACGGGGTGAGGTGGACGGAGTGGGGTGTACGGACCGGGTCAGCCGCGGGTGATGGCGCGGCGGCGCAGGACGGTGAGGCCGAGCCCGGCGACGACCACGGCGGCACCGGCGCCGGAGGCGAGCAGCGCGGTGTCGTTGGCCTGCTCGACGCTGCCGATCTCGGCACCGGCGGCGACCCCGCCCTTGGGCACGACGGAGGTCTGACCCCCCTGGGTGCCCGTGCCCGTGCCCGCCGCGTGCGTGGGCGCGGGGGTGGGGGTGGGCTTGGCCCCGGAGGTCGGCTGCACGCAGCCCTTGGGGACCTTCGGGAAGTCGTTCCAGCGGTACGGCATGTCGCCGCCCTGGGTCCGCTGCCCGAAGCGCGGGGTGAGGGTGCCGCCGCGCTCGATCTTCAGGCCGTTGACGGTGTCGAGGGGGTGCGCGCGGTCGACCTTGGCGACGGTCTTGCCCTTGGCGTCCTTGAGGACGGCCGTGGGGCCCTTCGTGGAGTCGTTGGTGAGGGTGACGCGCCAGCCGTTGCCGAAGGAGGAGCGGATGTCCTCCGTCATGGTGCAGATCGAGGTGAGGGTCGGCCCGCTGACGATCTCGGCCGGCGGCGGGGTGGGGTTGGGCTTCGGGTCGGTCGTGGCGCCGAGGTAGACCGGGGCGGCCTGCTTGGCCGAACCCGGGATGTACGCGGCGAACTCGCCGCCGCCGGTCCCGAGGACGACGACGGCCTTCCCGTACGTCCACACCGTGCGGACCGGGTCGTGGGTGTAGGTGAAGCCGCGGCCCTTGCCGTTCTCGATCAGCTGGAGGCCCAGGCGCCCGTCCTTCGGGTTCTTGCCGAGCTCCAGGACGGTGCCGTCGGCCAGCCGGTACAGGCCGAGCGGGGTGCTGTAGGCGTTGTCGCCCGCCCACGAGAGCGTGCGGCCGTCCTCGAAGAGGACGAGGAACGCGCCGTTGTTGTTGCCCGCGCCCGGGCGCCCGTCGGCGTGCACGGAGCCGACCGACTCGCCGCGCACGGAGCTGTCGGCGCGGTACCGCGCCGGGCCCAGCTTGTAGATCTTGACGACGGTGCCGTCGGCGAGGGTCTCGGTCCGGACGAGCGTCCCGCTCTCCGCGGTGGCCGCGGGGCCGTCCGCGGCGAAGGCGGTCCCGGCGGCGAGGGCCGGGGTGATCGCCAGGCCCGTGAGGAGGGCGGTGGCGACGGCGGTGCGGAGGGCGGTGCGCATAACGACTCCCGTGAAGTCAGAACAGGTCGGGTGGGAAGAGCCGCATGCCGCTGACGTCTCGTTCGGGTGTCCGTTGAGTTCTCGCTGGCTGCGGAAGAAACGCTATTGACCTGCGGTTCTGGACTTGTCCGCTCCATGTCACAGGCATGTGACAGACCTCACCCGCCCCACCCCTCCCCCGCACCCACCTGCGCTTTCGCACGCTCGTCCGAGCGGCCCCCTGTACAGGCCGCTACGCGCGTAGATATGCTCGACTGGTGACCATGCCCACCACTGCAACCGCAGCACACGCTTTCGCCGACGTGACCGCGTCCGACAGCACGCTGCGCCGTTTCCTCCACGGGCTGCCCGGCGTCGACGCCGTCGGCCTGGAGGCGCGCGCCGCGTCCCTCGGTACCCGCTCGATCAAGACCACGGCCAAGGCCTACGCCATCGACCTGGCCATCTCCATGATCGACCTGACGACGCTCGAAGGCGCGGACACCCCGGGCAAGGTCCGGGCGCTCGCCGCCAAGGCCGTCAACCCCGATCCGACCGACCGCGGCACCCCGACGACGGCCGCCGTCTGCGTCTACCCCGACATGGTGGCCACCGCCAAGGCCGCCGTCGCGGGCTCCGGCGTCAAGGTCGCCTCGGTCGCCACCGCCTTCCCGGCCGGGCGCGCCGCGCTGCCGGTGAAGCTGGCCGACACGGCCGACGCCATCGCCGCGGGCGCCGACGAGATCGACATGGTCATCGACCGTGGCGCCTTCCTCGCCGGCCACTACCTGAAGGTCTACGAGCAGATCGCCGCGATCAAGGCGGAGTGCGGCGACCGCGCGCGCCTGAAGGTGATCTTCGAGACGGGCGAGCTCTCCACGTACGACAACATCCGCCGCGCCTCCTGGCTCGGCATGATGGCCGGCGCGGACTTCATCAAGACCTCGACCGGCAAGGTCGCGGTCAACGCCACCCCCGCCAACACGCTCCTGATGCTGGAGGCCGTGCGCGACTTCCGCGCGCAGACCGGCGTCCAGATCGGCGTGAAGCCCGCGGGCGGCATCCGCAACACGAAGGAAGCCATCAAGTTCCTGGTCCTGGTCAACGAGACCGTCGGCGAGGACTGGCTGGACAACCACTGGTTCCGCTTCGGTGCCTCCAGCCTGCTGAACGACCTGCTGATGCAGCGTCAGAAGCTGGCGACCGGCCGCTACTCCGGCCCCGATTACGTGACGGTGGACTGATCAACATGGCATCTGCATTCGAGTACGCGCCGGCGCCCGAGTCCCGGTCCGTCGTCGACATCGCGCCCTCCTACGGCCTCTTCATCGACGGCGAGTTCGTCGAGGCGGCCGACGGCAGGGTCTTCAAGACCGTCTCCCCGTCCACCGAGGAGGTCCTGTCCGAGGTCGCCCAGGCGGGCGCCGCGGACGTGGACCGCGCGGTGAAGGCGGCGCGGAAGGCCTTCGAGAAGTGGTCGGCGCTGCCCGGCTCCGAGCGCGCCAAGTACCTCTTCCGGATCGCCCGGATCATCCAGGAGCGCAGCCGCGAGCTGGCCGTCCTGGAGACCCTGGACAACGGCAAGCCGATCAAGGAGACCCGCGACGCGGACCTCCCTCTGGTCGCCGCGCACTTCTTCTACTACGCGGGCTGGGCCGACAAGCTGGACCACGCCGGCTACGGCGCGGACCCGCGCCCGCTGGGCGTGGCCGGCCAGGTCATCCCGTGGAACTTCCCGCTGCTCATGCTGGCGTGGAAGATCGCCCCGGCCCTCGCGACCGGCAACACGGTCGTCCTGAAGCCGGCCGAGACGACCCCGCTGTCCGCCCTGTTCTTCGCGGACATCTGCCGCCAGGCGGGCCTGCCCAAGGGCGTCGTCAACATCCTTCCCGGGTACGGCGACACGGGCGCGGCCCTGGTCGAGCACCCGGACGTGAACAAGGTCGCCTTCACCGGTTCGACCGCGGTCGGCCGGGCCATCGCCAAGTCGGTGGCGGGCACGGACAAGAAGCTCACCCTGGAGCTGGGCGGCAAGGGCGCCAACATCGTCTTCGACGACGCCCCGATCGACCAGGCCGTCGAGGGCATCGTCAACGGCATCTTCTTCA
Organism: Streptomyces sp. NPDC093111; assembly: GCF_040683955.1. Lineage (NCBI taxonomy): Bacteria > Bacillati > Actinomycetota > Actinomycetes > Kitasatosporales > Streptomycetaceae > Streptomyces > Streptomyces sp. NPDC093111. The sequence continues at coordinate 171,560 of NZ_JBFBNW010000008.1, forward strand.
ACCAGGGCCAGGTCTGCTGCGCAGGCTCCCGCCTGCTGGTCCAGGAGTCGATCCACGACGAGCTGCTGGACTCGCTCAAGCGGCGCCTGAGCACCCTGCGCCTCGGCGACCCGCTCGACAAGAACACCGACATCGGCGCGATCAACTCCGCGGAGCAGCTGGCCCGGATCACCTCGCTCGTCGAGCGCGGCGAGGCGGAGGGCGCCGAGCGCTGGTCCGCCGCCTGCGAGATCCCGTCGGCCGGCTACTGGTTCGCCCCGACGCTCTTCACCGGCGTCACGCAGGCGCACACGGTGGCCCGCGACGAGATCTTCGGCCCGGTCCTGTCGGTGCTGACCTTCCGCACCCCCGACGAGGCCGTCGCCAAGGCCAACAACAGCCAGTACGGCCTGTCGGCGGGCATCTGGACGGAGAAGGGCTCGCGGATCCTCGCGGTCGCCAACAAGCTCCGCGCCGGGGTCGTCTGGGCCAACACGTTCAACAAGTTCGACCCGACCTCGCCCTTCGGCGGCTACAAGGAGTCGGGCTTCGGCCGCGAGGGCGGCCGTCACGGTCTGGAGGCCTACCTCGATGTCTGAGTCGTCGACGCGGCTGAGCGTCTTCAAGACCTACAAGCTGTACGTCGGGGGCAAGTTCCCCCGTTCCGAGAGCGGCCGGGTGTACGAGGTGTCGGACTCCAAGGGCAACTGGGTGGCCAACGCGCCGCTCTCCTCCCGCAAGGACGCCCGTGACGCGGTCGTCGCCGCCCGCAAGGCCTTCGGCGGCTGGGCGGGCGCGACGGCCTACAACCGGGGCCAGATCCTGTACCGCGTGGCCGAGATGCTGGAGGGCCGCCGGGACCAGTTCGCGCGCGAGGTCGGCGAGGCCGAGGGCCTGTCCAAGTCGAAGGCCGCGGCCGTCGTGGACGCGGCGATCGACCGCTGGGTCTGGTACGCGGGCTGGACCGACAAGATCGCCCAGGTCGTCGGCGGCGCCAACCCGGTGGCGGGCCCGTACTTCAACCTGTCGACCCCGGAGCCGACCGGTGTCGTCACCGTGATCGCCCCGCAGGAGTCGTCCTTCCTCGGCCTGGTCTCGGTGATCGCCCCGGTCATCGCGACCGGCAACACGGCGGTCGTCGTCACCAGCGAGAAGGCCCCGCTGCCCGCGCTGTCCCTGGGCGAGGTGCTGGCCACCTCCGACCTGCCGGGCGGCGTGGTCAACCTGCTCTCCGGCAGGGCCGCCGAGATGGGCCCGCACCTGGCGGCCCACCAGGACGTCAACGCGATCGACCTGACCGGCGCGGACGCCGGGCTGGCCGTGGAGCTGGAGATCGCGGCGGCGGACAACCTGAAGCGCGTCCTGCGCCCGCGCACCGAGGACTTCACCGCGTCCCCGGGCACGGACCGCATGACCGCGTTCCTGGAGACGAAGACCGTCTGGCACCCGACGGGTTCGCTGGGCGCGAGCGGCTCCGCGTACTAGGCACGGCCGCCAGGCACGGCCCGCACCGCGCGCGACGGCCCCCGGGGACACCCCGGGGGCCGTCGCCGTACCCGGACCGGCGTCCCGTACGGGAGATCCCGCCGGGTCCCGCCGGGTCGCCCCCGCGCGGCCCCCGAGGCCGCGCCCGAGGCGCCCGTGGGACCCGCCGGGTCCGCCGGGCCCGCCGGACCGGTCGCTACGGAAGCAGCCCCTGGGTCAGCGGCCCGACGGCCGGGAGGTCGGCCACCGCCCCGCCCTTCGTGACGTGGTCGGTGAGCAGGTTGGTGCCGACCGGCTTGAAGTCGGCGACCTGGGTGCCGAGTCCGTTGTCGAGCGGGTCGACGCCGGTGTTGGCGAGCGGGTCGAGCTGGAGGCGGGTCAGCGGGGCGAGGCCCTGGCCGACGCCCTCGACGGCGCCCGACCCGGCGGCCGCGAGGTCCGTCCGGCTCAGCGAGTCGACCGGGAGCGGCAGCGGGGCCGCGGCCTGGGCCCCCGCGGCGCCGGCGCCGAGCACCGCCGCGCCGGCCGCCGTGACGGTGAGTCCGGCCCTCAGCAGGGCGCTGCGGCGGGAGGTCCTGGGTTCTGCGTGGCGTGCCATGAAGATCCTTCCGTGGAGTGATCGCGCGGGCACAGACAGTAGTGGAGGTGTGATGCTCGATACCAACGGGCCGCCTCGGTGGTCCCCTTTACGGGGTAATGGTTCACACTGGTGTCCCGTGAGTTCCCAACCGATCCCGACCCGTGTCGTCCTGCTCACGGGCCCCTCAGGCTCCGGCAAGTCGTCCCTCGCCGCCCTCACCGGCCTGCCGGTGCTGCGCCTCGACGACTTCTACAAGGAGGCCGACGACCCCACGCTGCCGCTGGTCGAGGACAGCACGGACATCGACTGGGACTCCCCACGCTCCTGGGACGGGGACGCGGCGGTCGCCGCGATCGTCGAGCTCTGCCGCAGCGGCCGGACCGCCGTCCCGGTGTACGACATCGCCACCAGCTCGCGCGTGGACCACGAGACGCTGGACATCGAGCGGACCCCGCTGTTCGTCGCGGAGGGGATCTTCGCCGCCGACATCGTGGAGCGCTGCCGGGAACTCGGCGTCCTCGCCGACGCGCTCTGCCTGCGCGGCCGTCCGTCGACCACCTTCCGCCGCCGGCTGCTGCGCGACCTGAGGGAGGGCCGCAAGTCGGTGCCCTTCCTGCTGCGCCGCGGCTGGCGCCTGATGCGCGCCGAACGCGCGATCGTCGCCCGCCAGACCTCCCTGGGCGCCCACCCCTGCGGCAAGGACGAGGCCCTGGGCCGCCTGGCCGCCGCAGCGGCCGGCCGCTGCCGCACCCCCGCGACCCGCTGACCGGTCGGCCGAGTCGGCCCGGTCGCCCGGTCGCCCGCGTCCCGAACGCGCCGAGGGCCGGACAGGATCCCCCGATCCTGTCCGGCCCTCGCCGTATTTCCCCCGTTACCCCGTTGCCCGGTTGCCCGGTCACCCCCGTACGGTCCCCCGTTCTCCCCCGTGGTCCCCCGTACCGCCTTCAGGCGACAAGCTGCCCGAAGGACTCCTCCTCGTCACGGCCGAAGCTCAGCACCTCGTCCTCGCGCAGCCTTCGCAGCGAGCGCCAGATGCTCGACTTCACCGTGCCGACACTGATGTCCAGGATCGCCGCGATCTCCGGATCCGTGCGGCCCTCGTAGTAGCGCAGCACCAGCATCGTGCGCTGGAGCTCGGGCAGCCGGGCCAGGGCCTGCCACAGGACCGCGCGCAGCTCGGTGCCCCGCATCGCGTCCGTCTCGCCCACCGTCTCCGGGAGCTCCTCGGTCGGGTACTCGTTGAGCTTGCGCCGGCGCCAGGCGCTGATGTGCAGGTTGGTCATGGTGCGCCGCAGGTAGCCGCCGACCGCGGCCTTGTCGCTGATCCGGTCCCAGGCCCGGTACGTGGAGAACAGCGCGCTCTGCAGCAGGTCCTCGGCCTCGAACCGGTCACCGGTCAGGTGGTAGGCGGTGGCGTACAGGGAGGCCCGGCGCTCCTGGACGTAGGCCGTGAACTCGGCCTCCGAACAGCCGGAGCGCTCCCCCGTGACCTCCCCGTACACCGCTGCCCCGTCAGCCACGGCGACCATGTACGGCGCCTTGTGCTGACGCCCGACGCTGCGAACGCACCCCCGTCCGTTCACCGCGCCGGACTTCTCGGTGCTCCGCGTGACGTCGTGGAGGCGCGTGACAACTGCGCTTGAGGTGGTGCTGTGCAGTGCGTTCATTCCGCGCCCCCCGTCGTTCGGAGTCCGTAGGTCCTTGATGGGGAAAAGCCTGCCCGGCCCACTTCATCGCGGTGTCCCCCGACTGTCACAGGCGTGTCACAGGCGGGGGGTCGCACGGCGGCCCGGCCGGACGGTCGAACTCGGACGGCCGATGGGACAGAATGAGTCCGTGCCTTTCCTGTTGCTGATCGAGGACGACGACGCCATCCGCACGGCCCTCGAACTCTCCCTGTCCCGCCAGGGCCACCGTGTGGCCACCGCGGCGACGGGAGAGGACGGTCTGAAGCTGCTGAAGGAACAGCGGCCCGACCTGGTCGTGCTGGACGTGATGCTGCCCGGCATCGACGGTTTCGAGGTGTGCCGCCGGATCCGGCGGACGGACCAGCTGCCGATCATCCTGCTCACGGCCCGCAGCGACGACATCGACGTGGTCGTGGGCCTGGAGTCCGGAGCCGACGACTACGTGGTGAAGCCCGTCCAGGGCCGGGTGCTCGACGCCCGGATCCGGGCCGTGCTGCGGCGCGGCGAGCGGGAGTCCACCGACTCGGCCAGCTTCGGCTCGCTGGTCATCGACCGCTCGGCGATGACCGTCACGAAGAACGGCGAGGACCTCCAGCTCACCCCGACCGAGCTGCGGCTGCTCCTGGAGCTGAGCCGGCGGCCCGGACAGGCCCTGTCGCGCCAGCAGTTGCTGCGGCTCGTGTGGGAGCACGACTACCTCGGCGACTCGCGCCTGGTGGACGCCTGTGTGCAGCGGCTGCGCGCCAAGGTCGAGGACGTGCCGTCCTCGCCGACCCTGATCCGCACGGTGCGGGGCGTCGGGTACCGGCTGGACGTCCCTGCGTGAGCAAGGGGATCATCGCGGGGCTCCGGCTCACCAGCCTGCGGCTCCGGCTCGTCGTCGTGTTCGCCCTCGTCGCGCTCACCGCCGCCGCGGCCGCCTCCGGCATCGCGTACTGGCTGAACCGCGAGGCGGTGCTCACGCGCACCCAGAACGGGGCGCTCAACGACTTCCGCCAGGAGATGCAGAACCGGGCAGCGACGCTGCCGACCCGGCCCACCGAGGAGGAGCTGCGGCGCACCGCCGAGCAGATGGCGAGCGGCAGCGCCGGCTACAGCGTGCTGCTCATCGGGGAGCGCGACGCGGGCAAGCCGATCGTCGGCGCCTCCGACCCGGACGCGTTCACCCTCGCCGACGTGCCGCGTCCGCTGCAGACCGCGGTGGAGACCAAGCGGCCGGTGACGGACGTCAACGACTTCCCGTACCACCTGTTCTGGCAGCGGACGCAGCGCGGCTCGACGCCGTTCCTGGTCGGCGGGACGAAGATCGACGGCGGCGGGCCGACCGGCTACATGTTCAAGTCGCTCGCCGCGGAGAAGGCCGACCTCAACTCCCTGTCCTGGTCCCTCGGGATCGCCACCGGACTCGCGGTGATCGGCTCGGTGCTGCTCGCGCAGGTCGCCGCCGCGACCGTGCTGCGGCCGGTGCAGCGGCTCGGCGAGGCCGCCCGGCAGCTCGGCGAGGGCAAGCTCGACACCCGCCTCCAGGTCTCCGGCACCGACGAACTGGCCGATCTCTCGCGTACGTTCAACGGCGCCGCCGAATCGCTGCAGAAGCGGGTCGCGGACATGAGCGCCCGGGACGAGGCGAGCCGGCGCTTCGTCGCCGACATGTCGCACGAGCTGCGCACCCCGCTGACCGCGCTGACGGCCGTCACCGAGGTCCTGGAGGACGAGCAGGACACCCTCGACCCGATGATCGCCCCGGCGGTGGCGCTGGTGGTCAGCGAGACCCGGCGGCTGAACGACCTGGTGGAGAACCTGATGGAGGTGACCCGCTTCGACGCGGGCACCGCGCGGCTCGTCCTCGACGACGTGGACATCGCCGACCAGATCACCGCGTGCATCGACGCGCGGGCCTGGCTGGACGCGGTGGACCTGGACGCCGAGCGCGGGATCGTGGCGCGGCTCGACCCGCGCCGGCTCGACGTGATCCTGGCCAACCTGATCGGCAACGCGCTCAAGCACGGCGGTTCGCCGGTGCGGGTCTCGGTGCGGACCGAGGTGCCCGAGCACGGCGAGGACGGCGGGGCCGGCCCGGCCGGTGGGGGCGCCGGGACCGCCGGGGACCGCGAGGGCGACGGTAGGGACGGTCGGGACCACAGGGACGGCAGGGGCGACAGGGACGACAGGGACGACTGGGACGAGGACGGCGAGCGTGGCGAGCCCGGTGAGGACCTGGTGATCGCGGTGCGCGACCACGGGCCCGGCATCCCCGTGGAGGTCCTGCCGCACGTCTTCGACCGCTTCTACAAGGCGAGCGCCTCCCGGCCGCGGTCCGAGGGCAGTGGCCTCGGCCTGTCGATCGCCATGGAGAACGCGCTGATCCACGGCGGTTCGATCAGCGCCGCCAACTCGACGGACGAGGAAGGCCGGGTGGACGGCGCGGTGTTCGTGCTGCGGCTGCCCCGGGACGGCTCCGGGATCGCGCGCGAGCTGCAGACCCGCAGCAGCCAGGGCGAGGTGGAGGAGCGTTGAGACGTCACCGTACGGGTGCCCTGATAGCGGCGGGCGTGGCCGTGGCCGCCGGGCTCATGTCCGGCTGCGGGATCCGGACGACCTCGGTGCCGGTCGACGCGGGCGCGGCGCCCTCGCGGGTGCCGTGCGACGTGCGCGGTGAGACGCGGGTGGCGGGCACGCAGGGCGTGCCGCTGCGCGTGTACCTGCTGTGCGGGGCGCAGCTGGAGCGGGTGGACCGCCGCTCGCCGCTGCCGGAGGAGAAGGCCGTCGGCGATCCCGTCCGCACGGCCTCGGCGCTCCTCGCCCAGCTGGAGAGCGAGCCGTCGGACGACGAGCGGCAGGCCGGGTTCGCCACGGCCGTGAAGGGCCCGCTCCAGGTGACCGCCGGCCACCGGGGCGACCCGAAGGGCGCCCTGCGGCTGAGCCGCCAGCCCGAGGACCTGCCGCCGACGGCGTTCGCGCAGATCGTGTGCACCTTCGCGGAGAGCGCGGCGGGCGCGGGCGGCGACACGGTGGTGCTCGGCGGCCCCGGCGCGTACGAGCCGCGCCGCTACCGGTGCACCCAGGAGCTGAAGGAACGCCCGGACTCGACGGTGCCGACGCTGCCGTCCGGGCCGACGGGTCCTTCTGGGACGCCGGTCCCGACCGCTTCCTGAGCCCGCTCCCGGCCCCGGCTTCCTCATCGGGCTCCGGTGCGTCCCTGACCTCGGTCTTCGGGGTGGCGGAACCGATTCCGCCGGGGTGCGCGTCTTGGGGGGCGTGCAGCGTCAAGGTTCGGTTGATTCCGACAGTTCGGGCGGCAGTGCCGCCGTGGTCGTGCGTGCGGCGGGGTTCGCCCTCCTCCTCGCTCATCTGCTCTTCGTCGCCTGGGTGGCGCTCCGCCCACGCGACGTGGCCTGGGTGACCGCGCCGAACCTGACCCCACTGGCCGGGATCAGGATCGATCTGGCGCTCGGCCCGGCCGAGGCGGCCCGGCGGATCGCCGGGGGGCTGCTGCTCCTGGCCCCGCTCGGGGTGCTGCTGCCGATGGCCGACGGGCGGCTCTCCGTGTCCCCGTGGGCGTCGCTGACGCGTACGACGGCGGCGGGGGCGCTCCTGTCGACGGCGATCGAGCTGTTGCAGACGGCGGTGCCGGGGCAGGTCGTGGACGTGGACTCGGTGCTCCTGAACACCGCGGGCGTGGCGCTGGCCCATCTGCTCGTGGTCCCGGCCGGGCGGGCCCGTCTCCGCCGCAGGTCGGGGGCGCGGTCCTCCTCCGGGAGGAGACGGGGGCGTTCCCCCCAGGGGGCGACCCCGACGATTCCCAGGGTCGGGATCGCCCCGTAGACCGACGCTTTGTCCCCGGGCCCCGGGCGAGGATGGAGTCACATCGGGGGCCCGACGAAACGGCCCCCGCGAGACTCCGAAGGAGCCCACCATGGCCGCACTTGTCCGCCCCCGAGACGGACGCATGATCGGCGGAGTGTGCGCGGCGCTGGCACGGCGCTTCGGCATCTCCTCGGGAACGATGCGCCTGATCTTCCTGGTGTCGTGCCTGCTGCCCGGCCCGCAGTTCCTGCTCTACCTGGCGCTGTGGGTGCTGCTGCCGGCGGAGAAGTCGCCGAGCACCGCCTGGTAGGCGGATCGCCTGATACGCCTGAGGGCGCCCCTCCCGGTCCGGGAGGGGCGCCCTCTGGCGTCGTACGGGGTGATCCGGGAGGGATCAGACCGGCAGGCCGAGGGCACCGGTGGGCAGACCGCCGGTGGGCAGACCGCCGGTGAGCTGGCCGACCGGGAGGCCGCCGAGGAGGCCGGTGAGCTGGCCGGCGGGGGTGTGGGCGAGGCCGGTCTGCACCCCGTCCATGGGGACCTTGGTGGCCTGCTCGGTGACCGGCGGGAGGGCCTTGCCGGCCTGGTCGGTGATCTGCGGGAGCGTCCCGACACCCTGCTCGGCACCGACGTTGAGGGCGCCCTGGCCGGCCCCGAGGGTCTCGGCGACGCCGGAGGGGAGGTCGGTCACGTCTTCGCCGAGCGGCACGATGCTGGTGACCGTGCCGAGCGCGTCGGTGCCGAGCGGCAGCGAGGGCGCGGCGGAGGCCGTGCCGGCGGCGGCAGCGGCGAAAGCGGCACCGAGAGCGGCGACACCGAGCGTCTTGGCGGCAGACTGCTTCATCAGAAAATCTTCCTCAGGAATCTCAGTGGGGAATGCAGAGTGGCTACGCAAACTAATCAGCGAAAGCCCCGGCCGCAAACACCGAAAGGCGGCCGGGCGTGGTGGGCCCGGCCGCTCCGATGATCATCCTGGGGAAAGCGTTCAGCTCGCCTGGCGGGAAGACTCGCTGGTCGTGGCCGTCTGCTGGAACAGCCATTCGGACTTCAGCTCGGCGTAACCGGGCTTGATCACGTCGTTGATCATTGCGAGGCGTTCATCGAAAGGAATGAACGCTGATTTCATCGCATTGACCGTGAACCACTGCATGTCGTCGAGCGTGTAGTCGAATGCCTCGACAAGGAATTCGAATTCCCGGCTCATGCTGGTGCCGCTCATCAGGCGGTTGTCGGTGTTGACGGTGGCCCGGAAGTGCAGCTTGCGGAGCAGCCCGATGGGGTGCTCCTTGTACGAGTCGGCGGCGCCGGTCTGCAGGTTGGACGTGGGGCACATCTCCAGCGGGATGCGCTTGTCCCGCACGTACGCGGCGAGCCGGCCGAGGGTGACCGAGCCGTCCTCGGCGACCTCGATGTCGTCGATGATCCGCACCCCGTGGCCGAGCCGGTCGGCGCCGCACCACTGGAGGGCCTGCCAGATCGACGGCAGCCCGAACGCCTCGCCCGCGTGGATGGTGAAGTGGTTGTTCTCCCGCTTCAGGTACTCGAAGGCGTCGAGGTGCCGGGTGGGCGGGAAGCCCGCCTCGGCGCCCGCGATGTCGAAGCCGACGACCCCGGTGTCCCGGTAGCGGTTGGCGAGTTCGGCGATCTCCAGGGCGCGGGCGGCGTGCCGCATCGCGGTGAGCAGGGCGCCGACGCGGATGCGGTGCCCGTTCTCCCTGGCCAGGCGCTCACCCTCGCGGAAGCCCTCGTTGACCGCCTCGACGACCTCTTCGAGGGTGAGACCGCCCTCCAGGTGCTGCTCGGGGGCGTAGCGGACCTCGGCGTAGACGACGCCGTCCTCGGCGAGGTCGACGGCGCACTCGGCGGCCACGCGGACCAGGGCCTCGCGGGTCTGCATGACGGCGCAGGTGTGCGCGAAGGTCTCCAGGTAGCGCTCCAGGGAGCCGGAGTCGGCGGCCTCCCGGAACCAGACGCCCAGCTTGTCGGGCTCGGTCTCGGGAAGGCTCTCGTAGCCCTGGGCGCGGGCGAGTTCGATGATCGTGCCGGGGCGCAGACCACCGTCGAGGTGGTCGTGGAGAAGCACCTTCGGGGCACGGCGGATCTGGTCCGCGGCGGGGGTACTGGGGATCTGGCTCGTCATTTCCGCACTGTAGCGCCTACGCGCGTAGAGCGCGCCCCTTCCGCGCCTTTCGCCCGGCCCGAATTTCCGGTGCGGAAGGGCGGCCCGGCCGCCTAGCCTGGCGGTATGCCAGCCGAAGCGCCCGCACCCGGGACCCCCGACTCCGAGGCGGCCGACACCGCCGACGCCGCCGCCGAACTGCGCCGGATCCACGCCTTCCTGTCCGCGTTCACCCGGCGGCAGGCCGAGCGGACCCTGCCGGTGCCCGGCGGCTTCGCCGCGCTCGACGACACGTACGCGCTGTCCTACGGCAACAACCACGTCCTGATCGACGGCCCGACCGACCCCGAGGCGCTGCCCGGGCACGTGGACGCGGCCCTGGCCCCGCTCGCGCACCGGGCGGTGTACGTGCTGGACGCGGCGACCGGGGACGCGTGCGCGCCGCCGCTGACCCGGGCCGGGTACACCCTCACCCGCACGGTCGTGATGCGGCACACCGGCCCGCCGCCCGAGCGCGGCGGGGCCCGCGAGGTGGAGCTTCCGGCGCTGCGCGGGGCGCTCACCGAGAGCCAGCGGCGGTTCCTGCCGGACGTCCCGGACGAGGTGATCCACACCCTGGTGGAGCGGCGCGCGGCCCGCCGCCGGGGCGCCCCCGACGTGCGATTCCTCGCCTCGCACGACGAGTTCGGCGAGCCGGCCTCCTGGGCCGACCTGTATCTGGACCCGGCCGTCGGCGTCGCCCAGATCGAGGACCTGGTGACGGCCGCCGCCCACCTGGGGCAGGGCCACGCGGGCGTCGTCCTGGACACCGCGCTGCGGATGGGCGCCGAGGCCGGCTGCACCACCACCTTCCTCGTCGCGCTGGCCGACGACTGGCCGCGCCACTGGTACGCGCGGCGCGGCTTCGTGCCGGTCGGCAGCGTGCACTGCTTCGAACGGACGTGAGGCGGGCGCCCGTTCGCCCGGGAGGGCACGCCGGACGATACGTAACAGTGACCGCGCGTACGGATGGCGTACACCTCGGCTTCTGAGACTGTTCTGCCATGGCGCACTACGCACTCGTAGGGACGGCCGGCTCCCGGAGACCCCGGCTCGGGCGGCCCGCAGGAGCGACGACCCCGGTCACCGAGGCCGGCGGGGTGGTCCTGCTGCTCCCGGACGGCGAGACCTCCTCCGCACGGGGCCCCTCGCCCCTCGCCCACGCGACGGCACTGCCGCTGGCCCGCCGGCTGGCCCGCGCGGGCCGGGCCGACGGCCTGGTCGCGCACGTGGTCCGCTACCGGGGCCGCGGCTGGAACGGCACGGACGCCCAGCTGGCCGAGGACGCCTCCTGGGCGGTGTCCGAGGCGGTACGGCGCTACGGCGACGTCCCGGTCTGCCTCCTGGGCCGCGGGATGGGGGCCCGGGCGGCCCTGCGCGCGGCCGGGCACACGGCGGTGACGGCGGTCCTGGCGCTCGCGCCCTGGCTGCCCGAGGAGGACCGGGCGGCCGAGCCGGAGCCGGTGCGGCAGCTCGTCGGGCGGCGGGTGCTGATCGTGCACGGGACGAACGACGCCCGGACCGACCCCGAGCTGTCCTACCGCTTCGCCGAGCGGGCCAAGAAGTCCAACCGGGACACCTGCCGCTTCGAGGTGCACGCCGACGGGCACGCGCTGCGCCAGTACCACGACGAAGTCGGCGCCCTGGCAACCGACTTCGTCCTGTCCACGCTCTTCGCGCACCCGCAGAGCCGGCCGCTCGCGGACGCGATGGCCGCGCCGCCGCCGCTGGGGCTGCGGATGCCGCTGGCGGCGGGCTTCGGACGCTCGCTGCGGTAGGGCCCGCCGGGCGGCCCCGGCCCGTCCGGGCCGCCGCCCCGCTGCCCCGCCCCCGCCGTCACTCGGGCAGCAGGCTGCCCCGCTGGCTCAGCAGGAACTTCTTGAAGGCGGCCACCGGCGGCGTGTCCGGGTGGCCGTCGAGCCAGGCCACGCCGATCTCGCGGACCGCCCGCGGGGAGGTCACGCCCAGCTCGACGACGCCCGGGCGGGCGACCGCCGGCGGCGGCAGCAGGGCGACGCCGAGGCCCGCGGCGACCAGACCGCGCAGGGTCTCGGCCTCCTCGCCCTCGAAGGCGATCCGGGGCGTGAACCCGGCCTGGGCGCACAGGTCGTCGGTGATGCGGCGCAGCCCGTACCCGGGTTCCAGGGTCACGAAGGTCTCGTCGGCGGCCTCGGCCAGGCGGATGCGCTTGCGGCCCGCGAGGCGGTGGTCGTCGGGGACGACGAGCCGCAGCCGCTGCTCGTCGAGGCGACGGCCGACCAGGTCGGGCGCGTCCGGCACGGGCGAGGTCAGGCACAGGTCGAGCTCGCCGGCGCGGAGCCGTTCGAGCATCGCCTCGCCGTAGTTCTGCACCAGGGTGAAGCGGACCCGGGGGTGGTCGACCCGGAAGGCGCGCAGGAGGCCGGGCACGGTCTCGGAGCCCATGGTGTGCAGGAAGCCGAAGGCGACCCGCCCGGCGGTGGGGTCGGCGTCGGCCCGTACCGAGTCGGCGGCCTTCTCGACCTCGGCGAGGGCCCGCTCGGCGGAGGCGAGGAAGCGGCGGCCGGCCGGGGTGAGCGAGACCGTGCGCCCGCGGCGGGCGAACAGCGCGACCCCGAGGTCCTCCTCCAGCCGGACCACCGCCCGGGACAGGGTCGACTGGGGGACGCCCATCTCGGCGGCGGCCCGGGTCACGTGCTCGTGCCGGGCGACGGCGGCGAAGTACGCGAGCCGCGGCGCGAGCAGCAGTCCCATGTCTTCTTCGTTACTGTTCGGTGACAGGCGAGGCTGTGACCTGTACTCATGCAGCATGGGAACGATTACAGCAGTTCCGTGCATTGGACGCATGAACCGGGGCGTCCTACGTTCGAGGCATGCCTTCCGCCAGTACCAAGGCGGCCGCCACCAGCCCGGCCGCCGATACCCGCCTCTCCCCCGGTGCCCCCGGCTACCGCCGGATGAGCCTCGCGCTGTTCGCCGCGGGAGTGGCCACCTTCGCCCTCCTCTACTCCACCCAGGCCCTCCTCCCGGCCGTCTCGGCCGAGTTCGGCGCCACCGCGTCGGCCGCCTCCTGGACGGTCTCCGCCGCGACCGGCGCGCTCGCCCTGTGCGTCCTCCCCCTCAGCGCCCTGTCCGAGCGCTTCGGGCGGCGCTCGATGATGACGGCCTCGCTCGCGGTCGCCGTCGTCGTCGGACTCCTCGTCCCGCTCGCCCCCAGCCTGGAGAGCCTGGTCGCGCTGCGCGCGGTGCAGGGCGCGGCGCTGGCCGGCGTGCCGGCCTCGGCGATGGCCTTCCTCGCCGAGGAGGTGCGGCCGAAGGCACTGATCGCCGCGATCGGCCTGTTCGTGGCGGGCAACTCCATCGGCGGCATGAGCGGGCGGATCGTCACCGGCTGGGTCGCGCAGATGTGGGGCTGGCGGGCCGGTCTGGCGGCCGTCGGCCTGCTGGCCGTGGTCTGCGCGATCGCCTTCCGGGCGCTGCTGCCCAAGGCCCGGCACTTCAGCCCCGGTTCGCTGAACCCGAGGGCGCTCGGCCGGACCGTCCGGGGGCACCTCGCGGACCCGCTGCTGATGCGGCTCTACGTCATCGGCGCGCTGTTCATGACGGTGTTCGGCGCCGTGTACACGGTGATCGGCTACCGGCTGGTCGAGGCGCCGTTCTCGCTCCCGCAGGGCGTGATCGGCTCGATCTTCCTGGTCTACCTGGTCGGCACGGTCTCCTCGGCCGCCGCGGGCCGGCTGGTCGGCCGGATGGGCCGCCGCGGGGCGCTGTACCTGGCCGTCTCCACCACGGCGGCGGGGCTGCTGCTCTCGCTCGCCGACGCGCTGCCCGCCGTCCTCGCGGGCCTGGTGCTGATCACCGCCGGATTCTTTGCCGGGCACGCGGTCGCCTCCTCCTCGGTGAGCCGCACGGCGAAGACGGGCCGCGCGCAGGCCTCGGCGCTCTACCAGTCCGCGTACTACCTCGGCAGCAGCGTGGGCGGCACGCTCGGCGCGATCGCCTTCCACGCGGGCGGCTGGGCCGGGACGGTCCTGATCGGTCTGGTGGCGGTGCTCGGCGTCGTGTCGGTCACCCTCTACGGCTCGCACAGCGCGCGCGTCGAGGCCCGCCGGATCGAGGCCGGCCGGCTGCGCGTCGCCTGCTGACCCCGCTGCAACTGTTCGACTCCCCCGAGCGTCGTAAAGGACAGGACTCGAGGGGGAGTTGACGATCATGAGCACGATACGGAGAAGGGCCGGCATCGGCCTGGCGGTCACGGCGCTGGTGGTGCCCACCACGGTGGCGCTCGGCACCGCGCCCGCGGCGGCGGCGTCCTGCAACGTGACGACCGGCCCGTACCAGAAGCAGGTGGAGAAGTTCCTGGGCCGGCCGGTCGACGGGCGCCAGTCGCTCGCCGACTGCAAGGCGACCCAGTCCTTCCAGGCCAAGCACGGGATCACCCCGGCGCAGGGGTACGCCGGGACGGTCACCTGGCGCACGATGTCGACCATGCTGGCGCAGCGCGCGGCCGGGACCAATCCCAACAAGGACCGCGCCTGTCCGACGAACAAGGGCCGGATCGCCTGCGTCGACCTGACCCGGCAGCTCACCTGGATCCAGGACGGCGCCCGGCTGAAGTACGGCCCGGTGCCCGTGCGCACCGGCAAGGCGAGCACGCCGACCCGTACCGGCGCGAAGAAGATCTACTGGCGCAGCGTCAACCACTGGTCGACGCTCTACAACGTGTCGATGCCGTACGCCCAGTTCTTCGACGGCGGGCAGGCCTTCCACTCGACCACCAAGTCCATGTGGAACCCGCCGGGTTCGGGCGGCTGCGTGAACATGCGGACCGCCGACGCCAAGGCGTACTGGAGCCTGCTCAGGAACGGCGACGACGTGTACGTGTACGGGCGCAAGCCGGGCACGTGACCCCGGAAGGCCCGCGCGTTGTCGGTGCCCTGCGATAGCTTCCCCTCATCGGTCCCGAAACCCGGCGGCCGGTGAGGGGCGAGTGGGGTGGATCCGATGGACGTGCTGACCGATGACCTGGAGAAGTACCGTACGGAGCTGACGGGTTACTGCTACCGGATGCTGGGCTCCGCCTTCGAGGCCGAGGACGCGGTGCAGGACACCATGGTGCGCGCCTGGCGCGCGCTCGACTCCTTCGAGGGGCGTTCCTCGCTGCGCTCCTGGCTCTACCGGATCGCCACCAACGTCTGCCTCGACTCCCTCAACGCGGGCAACCGCCGGGCCCGTCCGATGGACCTGACGGATCCGACGCCGGTGGCACAGGCCCGGCTCAACGAGCGCCCCGAGATCACCTGGCTGGAGCCGGTGCCGGACGGGCGGGTGCTGCCCTCGGTGGCCGACCCGGCGGAGACCGCGGTCTCCCGGGAGACCGTGCGGCTCGCGTTCGTGGCGGCGCTCCAGCACCTGCCGCCGAAGCAGCGGGCGGTGCTGATCCTGCGCGAGGTCCTCGCGTGGAAGGCGAGCGAGGTGTCCGAGCTGCTCGACACGAGCGTCGCCTCGGTCAACAGCGCGCTCCAGCGGGCCCGGGCGACGCTGGCCGAGCAGGCGCCGGCCACCTCGGACGCGGCGGATCCGCTGGACGAGGAGCAGAAGGCGCTCCTGGACCGGTACGTGGCGGCCTTCGAGGGCTACGACATGCAGGCGCTGACCGCGCTCCTCCACGAGGACGCGACGATGTCCATGCCGCCCTACGACCTGTGGCTGCGCGGCCACGAGGACATCGTGGGCTGGATGCTCGGGGTCGGCGAGGTCTGCCGGGGCTCGAAGCTGGTGGCGACCGTGGCGAACGGCTCGCCGGCCTTCGCGCACTACCACCCGGACCCGGAGGGCGGTTTCGCCCCGTGGGCGCTGATCGTGCTCCAGCTGCACGACGGGAAGATCGGCGGGATGGACTTCTTCCTGGACACCAAGCGCTGGTTCCCGCTGTTCGACCTGCCGCCGCGGCTGGAGGGCTAGCCCTCACAGCAGCCCGCCGAGGCCGACCAGGCCGAGTACGGAGCGCAGCTCGGGCCCGGCTCCCCGGAAGGTGAGCCGGTGCCCGTGCCGCCGGGCGGCCAGCCGCAGCCGGGCCAGGACGTCGACGACGCCGAGGTCGGCCCGGCGGCCGAGGCCGCCGAGCTCGCAGACCACGTCGGTGGGCGCAGCGGCGGCAAGCAGGGCGCAGAGCCGCCCGAGCTCGTCCGGATCGGTGCGCGCCGTGAGCCGCAGTTCGAGAGTGCGAGGGATGTCCACACCAGGCAGACCGCCGCCACCGCCGGAACTCATCGCGCCGCCCCTTAGGGTCGGCCCATGACTCATGATCGTGTCGAACTGGTGATCTTCGACTGTGACGGCGTTCTGGTCGACAGCGAGCGCGTCTACTGCCGGGTGGACCGGGAGGTCTTCGCCGAGGTGGGCGCGGAGTTCACCGAGACCGAGATGGCGGACCTGTTCATCGGCGTCTCCCACAAGGGCCTCACCGCGCTCGTCGAGGAGCGGGCCGGCCGCACCCTGGCCCCGGACTGGCAGCACGCCTTCCGGCACCGCTACGAGGAGGCGCTGGACGCGGAGCTGACCCTGGTCGAGGGCATCACGGACGTCCTGGACGCCCTCGACGTCCCGTTCTGCCTCGCCTCCAACGGCAGCCCCGAGAGCATCCGCGCCAACCTCACCCGCACCGGCCTCCTCGACCGCTTCGAGGACCGCCTCTTCAGCGCCCGCCACGTCCCCCACCCGAAGCCGGCCCCCGACCTCTTCCTGCACGCCGCCACCACCATGGGCGTCCCGCCCGAGCGCTGCGCCGTCGTCGAGGACAGCCCGTACGGCGTCCAGGCCGCCCGCGCCGCCGGCATGCGCGCCTTCGGCTACGCCGGCGGCCTCACCCGCCCCGACCGCCTGACGGGCCCGGGCACGGTCGTCTTCGACGACATGCGGAAGCTGCCGGGGCTGCTGTTCAGCTGACGGGGAAGTCGGAGGTGTCGAGGGTGAGGCCGAAGGGGGCGGGGAGACGGATCTCCTCGCCGAACGGGACCGCGCGCAGGATGCGGTAGACGTCGCCCTTCGGCTCCCCGTAGAGCGTGACGGTCGGACCGCCGGGTGCCCACCGGTCAACCAGCAGGTAGAACGGCACTCCGGCCGTCGCGTAGCCCGCGGCCTTCGCGACGCGGTCGTGATTGGCGTTCGACTGCGAGGTGATCTCGACGACGAGCTCGGCCGACGCGGCCGGGATGTAGTGGCCGGGCTCGCTCAGAACGGCCTCGGGCGCCACCAGCAGGTCGGGGACGTACATTCCCGACCGGGCGGGGACGGCGACCGCCAGGGTCTGGTAGATGCCCCAGTCCTCGGGAATCACGCCGTACAAGCGCCGCTGGATTTTGTCGGCGATGCTGTTGTGATGGTTGGCGGGTGACGGTGCCACGGTGATGATCCCCTCGATGATCTCCACCTTGCAGCCCTCGGGCCAGTCCATCTCGTGCCAGAGGCGGAGGACATCGTCCCAGCCCTGCCCGGCATCAACGGCGAGTGCGCTCACGGTGTGCTCCTCAATCGGTCGTCACCGATCCCAGCATGCCGAACGGGACCGGCGGGGGTCCACCGGTCCCGTTCACCCGAAGGTGTCGCTGGCACATGCCAGAGGCGATCTCCTGGTTACGCGATGCGGTCCAGCACGATCGGGTTCGCCGTGAACGGGGTGCCGGTCGGGGCGATGTCCCAGGCGGCGGTCAGGGACTTCAGGGCGTAGTCGAACTTCTCCGGGGTGTCCGTGTGGAGGGTCAGCAGGGGCTGGCCCGCCGTGACCGTGTCGCCCGGCTTGGCGTGGAGCTCGACGCCCGCGCCGGCCTGCACCGGGTCCTCCTTGCGGGCGCGGCCGGCGCCCAGGCGCCAGGCGGCGATGCCGATGTCGTAGGCGTCGAGACGGGTCAGGACGCCGGAGGACGGGGCGGTGACGACGTGCTGCTCGCGGGCGACCGGGAGGGTCGCGTCCGGGTCGCCGCCCTGGGCGGCGATCATGCGGCGCCAGACGTCCATCGCGGAGCCGTCCGCGAGGGCCTTCGCCGGGTCGGCGTCCTTGATGCCGGCCGCGGTCAGCATCTCGCGGGCGAGGGCGAGGGTGAGGTCGACGACGTCCCGGGGGCCGCCGCCGGCGAGGACCTCGACGGACTCGCGGACCTCCAGGGCGTTGCCCGCGGTGAGGCCGAGCGGGGTCGACATGTCGGTGAGCAGCGCGACCGTCCGCACGCCGCTGTCGGTGCCGAGCTGCACCATCGTGGAGGCCAGCTCACGGGCGTCCTCGATGTTCTTCATGAAGGCGCCGGTGCCGACCTTCACGTCGAGGACGAGGGAGCCGGTGCCCTCGGCGATCTTCTTCGACATGATCGAGGAGGCGATCAGCGGGATGGCCTCCACCGTGCCGGTCACGTCGCGGAGCGCGTAGAGCTTCTTGTCCGCGGGGGCCAGGCCGTCGCCCGCCGCGCAGATGACCGCGCCGGTGGTGTCGAGGACGTGCAGCATCTCCTCGTTGGAGAGCAGCGCCCGCCAGCCCGGGATGGACTCCAGCTTGTCGAGGGTGCCGCCGGTGTGGCCGAGGCCCCGGCCGGAGAGCTGCGGCACGGCCGCGCCGCAGGCGGCGACCAGCGGGGCCAGCGGCAGGGTGATCTTGTCGCCGACGCCGCCGGTGGAGTGCTTGTCGGCGGTGGGCCGGGAGAGGGCGGAGAACTCCATGCGCTCGCCGCTGGCGATCATCGCCGCGGTCCAGCGGGCGATCTCGTCCCGGTTCATGCCGTTGAGCAGGATGGCCATGGCCAGGGCGGACATCTGCTCGTCGGCGACCTCACCGCGGGTGTAGGCGTCGATGACCCAGTCGATCTGCTCGGGGCTCAGCTCGCCCTTGTCCCGCTTCGTGCGGATGACGGAGATGACGTCCATGGTGGAGCCTCTTTCTACGCGCATAGAAGGTGATACGGGTGGGAAGGCCGGAGCGGCCCCTCCATGGTGGCGGAAGGGCCGCTCCGTCGTACTACTTGCTCAGGTGGTCCGGGCCGAAGGCCTGCGGCAGCATCTCCGCCAGCGTGGTGAGGCCGGCGGGCGTCTCCAGGACGAGTTCGGGTCCCCCGAACTCGTACAGCAGCTGCCGGCAGCGACCGCACGGCACCAGCGGGCCGCCGCTGCCGTCCACGCACACGAAGTGCGTCAGCCGGCCGCCCCCGGTCGCCTGGAGCTGCGACACCAGGCCGCACTCGGCGCACAGCCCGAGACCGAACGAGGCGTTCTCCACGTTGCAGCCGGAGACCACCCGCCCGTCGTCCACGAGCGCCGCCGCACCGACCGGGTAGCCCGAGTACGGGGCGTACGCCCGGGACATCGCCTCGCGGGCGACCACCCGCAGGGCCTCCCAGTCGGCCTCCGGGAGGACGGGCGTCACTTGCCCTGGCCCTTCCGGTACGGCAGACCGTCCGCCTTGGGCATCCGCAGCCGCTGTGCCGACAGGGCCAGCACGAGCAGCGTGGTGACGTACGGCGCGGCGTCCACGAACTGGCTCGGGACCTCGTCGGTGAGCGCGTACCAGAGGAAGAAGCCGGCGGCGAAGGCGGCGGAGATCGCCGCGACCACGTACTTCTTCTTGTACAGCTGCCACAGCATGGCGATCACCAGGAGCAGCGCGACCAGCAGCAGCAGCGCGTGGACGTTCTCGGCGCCGCCGCGCAGCTTGAGGCTGTCGGTGAAGCCGAACAGGCCGGCACCCATCGCCATGCCGCCCGGCATCCAGTTGCCGAAGATCATCGCGGCGAGACCGATGTAACCGCGGCCGCCGGTCTGGCCCTCCTGGTAGATGCCGGTGGCGACGATCGCGAGGAACGCGCCGCCGAGGCCGGCCAGACCGCCGGAGACGGTGACGGCGATGTACTTGTACTTGTAGACGTTGACGCCCAGCGACTCCGCCGCGACCGGGTTCTCACCGCAGGAGCGCAGGCGCAGGCCGAAGGAGGTGCGCCACAGCAGCCACCAGGTGGCCGGGATCAGCAGGATGGCGACCACGGTCAGCAGCGACAGGTTGGTGACCAGACCGCCGAGGATGCCGGCGATGTCGGAGATCAGGAACCAGTGCTTCTGCTGGAGGTCCTGCAGCCAGTCCGACAACCCTGGGATCGTGATCTGGGTGATCTGGTCGATGCGCGGGGACTGCTTGGAGGAGCCGCCCTCGGCCTCGGCGAACGTGAAGTTCGACAGGTAGCGGGTGAAGCCCACCGCGAGGATGTTGATCGCCACACCGGAGACGATGTGGTTGACGTTGAACGTCACGGTGATGATCGCGTGCAGCAGGCCGCCGATGGCGCCGCCGAGGACGCCGACGAGGACGCCGGTCCACGGACCCCACTGGTAGCCGGCCCAGGCACCGAACCAGGTGCCCAGGATCATCATGCCTTCGAGACCGATGTTGACGACGCCCGCGCGCTCGGCCCACAGACCGCCGAGACCGGCGAGACCGATCGGCACGGCGAGCTGGAGCGCGCCGGAGACCTGGCCGACGGAGGTCAGGTCGTCGGCCCCGGAGATGACCCGGACCAGCGAGAAGAGGGCGAGACCGCCCGCGACGATCAGCAGGATCCAGGGCCAGGTCAGCTTGCGGCGCCCGGCGCTGCGGGGCGCGGCGCTCGGCTTGGCAACGGTGCCGGTGCTCATGCCGCCACCTCCTTGTCGGTCTTGATGGCACCGCCGGCGGCGAGCTGCTCGCCGACCTTCTGCTGCTGGCGGCGGAGGCCGTAACGGCGGACGAGCTCGTAGGAGACGACCACGGCGATCACGATGATGCCCTGCATGATCTGGGTGATCTCCTTCGGGAACCCGGCGGTGTCGAGCGAGCTCGACGCCTTGTCCAGGAACGCGAACAGGAGGGCCGCGAAGAGGATGCCGACCGGGTGGTTGCGGCCGAGCAGGGCGATGGCGATGGCGGTGAAGCCGACGCCGACCGGGAAGTCGAGGCTGTACGTGTGGGTCTCGCCGAGCAGCGTCGGCATGCCGGACAGACCGGCCAGACCGCCCGAGATCAGCATCGTGGTGAGGATCATCTTCTTGGCGTCGACGCCGCTGGCCTGCGCGGCGGACTCGCTGGCGCCGGTGGCGCGCAGGTCGAAGCCGAACTTGGTGCGGTTGAGCGCGAACCAGTAGACGACGCCGAGCGCGAGCGCGACGAAGGTGAAGCCGTAGATCGTGCCGTTGCCCTCGCCCATGTCGATGCCCGGGAACCAGCCGGACTCGGCGATGTCACCGGTGGTGAGGTTGTTGGAGCCGGCCGGCTGGACGCCGAAGTTCTTCGGCAGGATCAGCCAGGCCACCAGGGCGGTGGTGATCGCGTTGAGCATGATCGTCGAGACGACCTCGGAGACCCCGCGGGTGGTCTTCAGGATGCCCGCGATACCGGCCCAGGCAGCACCCGTGAGGGCCGCGACCAGCACGATCACCAGGATGTGCAGCGGGCCGGGCAGCTCGATGGAGGCGCCGACCACGGCGGACACCATCGCGGCGAGGCGGTACTGCCCGTCGACGCCGATGTTGAAGAGGTTCATCCGGAAGCCGACGGCCACCGCCAGGGCCGCCAGGTAGTAGATCCCCGTCTGGTTGACGATCAGGACCTGGATGTCCGAGTACCCGGCGTTCTCGATCATCAGCCGGATCGGCTCGATCGGGTCGAGGCCCGTGGCGAGCAGCACCAGCACGGTGAGGACGAACGAGGTGACCAGGGCGAGCACGGGGCCCGCGGCCCCGATGATCAGCTTGTCCTTGTCGATTTTCATCATCGGGCGTCACCGTCTTCGGGGTGCTCTTCGGCGCCTTCGAGGTGGCCGGTGGCCGCGCCGGTCATGGCGGACCCCAGCTCCTCGGGCGTGATGGTGGCGGGGTCGGCGTCGGCGACCAGCTTGCCGCGGTACATGACGCGGAGCGTGTCGGACAGGCCGATCAGCTCGTCCAGGTCGGCGGAGATCAGCAGCACCGCCAGGCCCTCGCGGCGGGCGTCGCGGATCGCGTCCCAGATCTGCGCCTGGGCGCCGACGTCCACACCGCGGGTGGGGTGGGCGGCGATCAGGAACTTGGGGTTGTGGCTCATCTCGCGGCCGACGATCAGCTTCTGCTGGTTGCCGCCGGAGAGGGAGGCCGCGGTGACCTCGATGCCCGGGGTGCGCACGTCGTACTCGCGCACGATCCGCTCGGTGTCCTTGCGGGCGGCCTTCGGGTCGAGGATGCCGCGCTTGGAGTTGGGCGCCTCGGAGACGTGACCGAGGATCCGGTTCTCCCAGAGCGGGGCCTCCAGGAGCAGGCCGTGACGGTGCCGGTCCTCGGGGATGTAGCCGATGCCGCCCTCGCGGCGCTTGCGCACCGAGACCTTGGAGATGTCGGTCCCGTCGAGGCTGATGACGCCCGCGTCGGGGCTGTTCATGCCCATCAGGGCCTCGATGAGCTCGGTCTGGCCGTTGCCCTCGACGCCGGCGATGCCCAGGATCTCGCCCTTGTGGATGGTCAGCGAGACGTCGTCGAGCAGCTTGCGGCCGACCTCGGCCGTCTCGTGCACGTAGGTGTCGAGCGGCGAGATGATCCGGGCGGAGGACTCCTGCGGGACGATCGTGACACCGGTCTCGACCAGGGTCAGCCCCTCCACCCGCAGCATCGGCACGTCCGTCACCGTCGACTCGCGGGTCTCCGGCGAGGGCAGCTCGGTGCCGACCATCAGCTCGGCGAGCTGCTTGGTGGTGGCGGTCTTCGGGTCGGCGGTGCCGACCGTGGTGCCGCGGCGGATGACGGTGATGTCGTCCGCGACCTTCAGGACCTCGCCCAGCTTGTGCGAGATGAAGATGACGGTGAGGCCCTCGGACTTGAGCTCGCGCAGGTTGTCGAAGAGCGCGTCGACCTCCTGCGGCACGAGGACCGCGGTCGGCTCGTCGAGGATGAGGATCTTGGCGCCTCGGTAGAGGACCTTGAGGATCTCCACGCGCTGGCGGTCGGCGACACCGAGGTCCTCGACGAGCACGTCGGGGCGGACGCCGAGGCCGTACGCGTCGGAGATCTCCTGGATCTTCCGGCGGGCCTTGGCGCCGATGCCGTAGAGCTTCTCGCCGCCGAGGACGACGTTCTCCAGGACCGTGAGGTTGTCGGCGAGCATGAAGTGCTGGTGCACCATGCCGATGCCGCGCGCGATGGCGTCGGCGGGGCTCGCGAACGAGACCTGCTCGCCATCGATGGCGATGGTGCCCTCGTCCGGCTTCTGCATGCCGTAGAGGATCTTCATCAGGGTGGACTTGCCGGCACCGTTCTCGCCGATGAGGGCATGCACGGTGCCCTTGCGGACGGTGATGGCGATGTCCTTGTTGGCGACGACGCCGGGGAACCGCTTGGTGATGCCGTGGAGTTCTACGGCAGGGGGGCTGGACGCGTTGATGGCGCACTCTCCTTGGCCGGAAGGAGCGGGAGCGGAGGGGCAGGGCGGGGCGAAGTTATCGTGCCGGTGTGACATCTACACGCGTAGCGCTGCCGAAAATTGAAAACCCGTACGGGAATGGGGCGGGTCCTGCCGCCGAGGTGGCGTCGTCCGCCCGGAGGGCGGGCCGCGCGGTGTCTGGCGCGTGCAGCTGCAAGGCGGAGGCGACAGACAATGGCGGAGCCATGGCTGTCGCCTCCAACGCGGCAGATGCGCGTGCCAGGCGCCGCGCGGCAGACGCCACCTCGGCGGCAGGGCCCGAGGCCCGGTCCCAGTGGGATGCCACTGGGACCGGGCCCGCGGACTCAGGTCGTGACCTGGGTGCCGTTACGGCGTGGTCTTGACCGTGATCTTGCCGTCGACGATGTCCTTCTTCGCCTGGTCGACAGCGGCGATGAGGTCGGTCATCTTCTTGTAGGCCGGGTTGGAGTCGGCCAGGCCGACGCCGTCCGTGGCGAGGCCGTAGCGGATCTCACCGGTCTGCGGCTTGCCGTCCTTGACCGACTTGATCAGGTTGAAGACGGAGTCCGAGACGTCCTTGGTGACCGAGGTGAGGATGCTGTCCTTGTAGGCGGCCAGACCCTTCTGGTTGTACTGGTCGGAGTCGACGCCGATGGCCCACTTGCCGGCCTTCGAGGTGGCCTCGATCGCGCCGGAGCCGGCGAGACCGGCGGCCGCGTAGATCACGTCGGCGCCCTTGTCGAGCTGGCCCTGCGCGGCGGCCTTGCCGAGGTCGGGCTTCGAGAAGCCGTCGAAGTTCGGCGGCTGGGTCAGGTACTGGGTGAGCACCGTGGCCTTGGGGTTGGTGGCCTTGACGCCCTGGACGAAGCCCGCCTCGAACTTCTTGATCAGCGGAACCTCGACACCGCCGATGAAGCCGACCTTGCCGGTCTTGGACGCCTTGGCGGCGGCGACGCCGGCCAGGTAGGAGCCCTGCTCCTCGTTGAAGACGAGGTTGGCGATGTTCGGGCCGGTCTTCGACGTGTCGTCGATGAGGCCGAAGGTGGTCTTCGGGTAGGCCTTGGCGACCTTCTCGATGGCCGGGGCGTAGGCGAAGCCGACGCCGATGACCGGGTTGTTCCCGGCGCGGGCCAGAGCGGTCAGGCGCTGCACCTTGTCGGCGTCGCCCTCGCCCTCGGACGGCTCGGCCTCGGCACCCTTGACGCCGAGCTCGCTCTCGGCCTTCTTCAGGCCCTCGTAGGCGGCGTCGTTGAAGGACTGGTCACCGCGGCCGCCGATGTCGTACGCGATGGCGGCCTTGGTGGCACCGGCGGAGGAGCTGGGGCTCGAACCGGCGTCCGTCGACGACTTGCCACAGGCGGTGGCGGACAGGGCGAGGGCCGCGGAGGCGATGCCTACCGTGGTGATCCTGGTGATCCGGCGCAAGAGGAGGGTCCCTTCGAGACTGACCGAAAGCGCCTCTTCCGGCGCTGGTTTCGCGGCGATCGTAACGCGCGTAGATGTCAGTTAAAGACCCGTTCATGAGTCGTTATCGGATCGACGCGAACCGGCCAACTCGCAACCCCCGGCATCCGGCCCGATACGGCCCGTCATACACGCTGGTACGAGTATGCGGGCCGGGCCCCGGATCGACACGCCGAGGACTCGGCCGGACGGAGGAACGACGTCCGGCCGGCCATTAAGTCGTACTTAAAGTCCGGTATTCGGCGCTTCTGTGAACATCGGGTGTCGGCTCGGACGCGGGCGTCAGCTCCGGGTGTCCGCGTCGAGCAGGGCCGCCGCCGTGAAGAGCTCCACCCCGACCGTGATGGCCCGCTCGTCCACGTCGAAGTCGCCGGCGTGCAGGTCGCGCACCCGGGTGTCGCCGGGGACCCGGACGCCGAGCCGGGCCATGGCGCCGGGGACGTGCTCCAGGTACCAGGAGAAGTCCTCGCCGCCGAGGGACTGCTCGGTGTCCTCGACCGAGGACGGGCCGAGCCGGGCGGCCATGGCGTCGCGGAGCAGTTCGGTGACGATCACGTCATTGACGACCGGGGGGACGCCGCGGACGTACTCGACGCTCGACTTGGCCCGGTGCAGGGTCGCGACCTCGTCGATCGCCGCGTGCACCAGGTCCGGGGCGTCCCGCCAGGACGGCAGGTCGAGGCAGCGGACGGTGCCGGAGAGCTCGGCGTGCTGCGGGATGACGTTGGGGGCGTGGCCGGCCTCGATGCGGCCCCAGGTGAGGGAGAGGCCGGAGCGGGCGTCGACCCGGCGGGCGAGCACCGCGGGCACGTCGGCGGCGACCCGGGCGACGGCGGTGACCAGGTCGGTGGTCAGGTGCGGGCGGGCGGTGTGGCCGCCGGGGCCGTCGAGGGTGACCTCCAGGCGGTCGCAGGCGGAGGTGATGGGCCCGGCGCGCAGCCCGATCCGTCCGGCGTCGACCCTCGGGTCGCAGTGCACGGCGATGATCCGGCCGACGCCGTCCAGGACGCCGCAGTCGATCGCGTCGGCGGCGCCGCCGGGCAGGACCTCCTCGGCGGGCTGGAAGATCAGCCGCACGGGGGCCGGGAGGCGGCCCTGCCGGTCCAGCTCGGCAAGGACGAGTCCGGCGCCCAGGACGGCGGTGGTGTGGACGTCGTGGCCGCAGGCGTGGGCGCGGTCGGGCACGGTGGAGCGGTAGGCCACGGACTTGGTGTCGGGGATGGGGAGCGCGTCGATGTCGGCGCGGATCGCCAGCATGGCCCGCCCCGGACCCGGGGTGCCGATGTCGCAGATCAGGCCGGTGCCGGTGGCCAGCACCCGTGGCGCGAGGCCGGCCGCCTCCAGGCGCTCCTTGATCGCCGCGGTGGTCCGGAACTCCTGTTTGCCGAGCTCGGGGTGCATGTGCAAGTCCCTGCGGAACGCGATCAGTTCGCCGCGCAGGGGGTCGGACAGCGTTCCGGGCAGCGTTGCGGGCGCCGCGTCGGGGCCGGGCTCACGGGACTTCAACTGGTTCACCTTTTGAAGGATAGGCCCCAAGAAAGATCAACTGCCCGTTGATCACGAAAAGTTCAGCCCGTTAGGGGAAAGAATCCCGGTTCCGCAGGCATGGTGGTCACCCTCTGTGGGTACGCTTACCCGAATTCGAGCCTTTCGGTGCGGGTCGCGGTCCCGGCGACCCCCGCGAGGAAGCCCTGGGCGCGCGGTGAGGCGTTCTCCCGCAGCCACTCGGGGGCGATCTCGCAGACGGCCACCTTCACCCCCGTGCCGGCCAGGGCCAGCGGCAGGGTGTGCACGACCGTGGACGGGAAGCTGACGACCGTACGCCCGATGGGGCCGCGACGCGCGATCAGTTCCAGCGGCAGATCGGGGCGGACCACCTCCAGGCCGGTCTCCACCGCGACCCGGTGCAGCTTCTCGGCGCTCTCGCGGCGGTGCGCGAAGTAGCGGGTGGCGCCGTGGGTGCGGGCCAGCACGGTCACGGCCCGCAGGTACTCGTCGGGGTCGACGACGCCGGTCTCCACGAGCGAGGTGCCGACCAGGTCGGCGCCGCGGGTCAGCCGGGGCGGGCCGAACCGGGACCGGGTCCAGGAGAAGTCGTTGGCGAGCACGGTGGTGCCCGGCGGCGGCTCGACCGGCAGCGAGGTGAAGATCTCCACCGTGCGGTGCCGGCCGGGGGCCAGCTTGCGGCGGGCCATCGAGGTCACCGGGGCGAGCACCAGTTCGCGCGGGCCCCGGCTGCCCCGCCGGTGCCAGCGCACCAGGCGTTCGCCGCGCGCCAGTTGGGCGGCGAACTCCATGGTGGCGGTGCCGTCGTCGACGACGGTGACCCGGCGGGGGCCGAAGAGGGTGAGCAGCAGCTGGACGTAGCGCGAGAACGGGTCCCCGATGATCACCCGGTCCGCCGAGCGCAGCGGCCCGGCGAGCTCCCGGAGCGTCCGGACGACGGCCCCCCGGCCCTGGCGGGCGTCCTGCCACTTCACGGTGATGCCCTCGTCCCGGGCGAGCTGGGCCATCCGGCGCAACTGGCCGCGGGACATGGGGTCGGTGGGTGAGAGGACGACGACGGTGAGGTCGCCGGGGCCGGTGCGGCCCGGACCGGCGGCCGGGACGGGCGGGACGGGCGCACCGGCCCGGCCGCCGTCCTGGCCGCCGGGCCGGGTGCCGTCCCGGTCGCCGGTCGCCGGCACGGGGGCGCGGCGGGTCGGCTGGGGTGGCACCGCCTGGAGGCGGGGCGGGTCCTGGAGGGCCGCGGTGTGGGCCCATTCCAGGACGTTCAGAAGCTGGACCGGGCTCTCGACGAACGCCAGCTGCCCGGTCATGCGGCGACGAGCCCCTGGACCCGGCGGAGCTTCTTCATCGGGCCGAGCTCCGACTCGTAGACCTTCTTGACGCCGTCGCCGAGGGCGGCCTCGATGGTGCGGATGTCGCGGACCAGGCGCTGGAGGCCCTGCGGCTCGACGGAGGCGGCCTGGTCGGAGCCCCACATGGCGCGGTCGAGGGTGATGTGGCGCTCGACGAAGGTGGCGCCGAGGGCGACCGCGGCGAGCGTGGTCTGGAGGCCGGTCTCGTGGCCGGAGTAGCCGATCGGGACGTTGGGGTACTCCTCCTGGAGCGTCTGGATGACGCGCAGGTTGAGCTCCTCGGCCTTGGCCGGGTAGGTCGAGGTGGCGTGGCAGAGCAGGATGTTGTCGCTGCCCAGGACCTCGACGGCGTGCCGGATCTGCTTCGGGGTGGACATGCCGGTGGAGAGGATCACCGTGCGGCCGGTGGCGCGCAGTTCGCGCAGCAGCTCGTCGTCGGTGAGGGAGGCGGAGGCCACCTTGTGGGCGGGGACGTCGAACTTCTCCAGGAAGGCGACGGCCTCGGTGTCCCACGGGGAGGCGAACCACTCGATGCCGCGCTTCTCGCAGTGCTCGTCGATGGCGCGGTACTCGTCCTCGCCGAACTCCACGCGGTGGCGGTAGTCGATGTAGGTCATCCGGCCCCAGGGGGTGTCGCGCTCGATGTCCCACTGGTCGCGCGGTGTGCAGATCTCGGGGGTGCGCTTCTGGAACTTGACGGCGTCGCAGCCGGCCTCGGCGGCCGCGTCGATGAGCGCGAAGGCGTTGTTCAGGTCGCCGTTGTGGTTGATGCCGATCTCGCCCGTGATGTAGACGGAGTGGCCCGGGCCGGCGGTCTTGCTGCCGAGGGTGCGGAGGCGGGTGCTCATGAGGGTTCCTTCGGGTGATCGGGTGATCGGGGGATCGGGGGATCGGGGGGATCAGCGTGCGGGGGTGTGGAGCTCGGGTCCGAGGAGCCAGGCGGCGATCTCGCGGATCGCTCCGAAGCCGCCGGGGGTCTCGGTGACCGCGCGGGCGGCGGCCCGTACGGAGTCGTGGGCGCTGCCCACCGCGACGGGCCAGCCGACGAGGTGGAAGCAGGGCAGGTCGTTGACGTCGTTGCCGGCGTAGAGCACCCGCTGCGGGTCGATGCCCTGCTCGTCGCACCACTGCTTGAGGGCGAGGTCCTTGCGGTCCACGCCGTGCAGCACGGGGACGCGCAGCTTGCGGGCGCGGGCGGCGACGACGGGGTTCTGCTCGCTGGACAGGATGAGCAGCGGGAGGCCGGCCCGGCGCAGGGCGGCGATGCCGAGGCCGTCGCCGCGGTGGACGGAGACGAACTCGCGTCCGTCGGCGTCGATGTGGACGCGGTCGTCGGTCTGGGTGCCGTCGAAGTCGAGGACCACCGCGTCGACGTCGTCGAAGGTCGGGGCGGCCGTGGTGTCGAGGAGCGCGGCGAGGGCGCGGGCGCGGGCCAGGTCGTGCGGGTCGTCGATCTCCAGGACCCGGGCGGGGTCGGCGACGACGAGGGCGGTGCGGCCGAAGAAGCGGTGCCGGTGGGTGCGGAAGCCCTCGGCGGCCATCGCGTACACGGCGCCGGTCTCCAGGTACTCGGGCGTGCGGTCCTGGCGGCGGGGGCGGTGCGCCTTGTCGTGGTTGACGCCGGTGGCGGTCGCGCCGTCGGGGCCCTCCGGCTCCTCCCGCCACAGGAAGCCGTGCGAGGGGGCGGCGGTGAAGGCCGTGTCGGCCGCGCCGGAGGTGATCCTCGCGGCCGTGCCGTCGACCTCGTCCGGGGTGAGGAAGGGGCTCGTGCACTGGACGAGCAGGACGACGTCGGGGCGGCGGCCGGTGGTGGCCTCGAAGGCGTCCATGGCGTGCAGGACGGCCGATTCGCTGGTGGCGGTGTCGTCGGAGAGGGCGGCGGGGCGGCGCACCGCCTCCGCGCCGAAGGAGCGGGCGGCGTCGGCGATGCCCGGGTCGTCGGTGGAGACGACGACGTCGGTGACGCGGGGGGCGGCGAGGCAGGCGCGGACGGCGCGGGCGACCAGCGGCAGTCCCGCGACGGTGGCCAGGTTCTTGCCGGGGACGCCCTTGGAGCCGCCCCGGGCGGGGATCACGGCGAGGACGGTCGGCGTCGGCGGTGTCATCAGATCTCTCCCAGACGGCGGATGACGGGGGCCACGCGCTGCACGCCGTGGCGGTAGGCGCCGCGCGCGGCCTCGCGGACGATCCGGCGCACCCCGCTCTCGCGGGGCTCGGGCGCGGTGAGGTCGAGCCGGTGGCGGGCGAGGACGGTCGGCAGGTAGCCGCCCGCGGTCTCGGGCGTGTAATACGGGGCGGGCGGCGGCAGCGGGGGCCCGTCGAGCAGTTCGGCGACCCGGGCGCGGGCGGCGTCGAAGGCCCTCTCGTACGGGGCGTCGGCGGCGACGCCCTGGCGGGCCAGCCACTTCTCGTCGGGGCGCGGTACGGCCCGGGCGTCGAGGCGGTCGAAGGAGCTGAGCAGGCCCGAGCCGATGAAGTGGTGGTTGCCGAGCGCCTCGCGCACGCCGAGGTCGGTGAGGATCGCGGTGGGGATCCGCCGGTGCAGGGCTTCGAGGGCGGCCGTCGAGGAGACGGTGACCAGCAGGTCGGTGCGGTCCAGGACCTCGCCCATGTGCCCGTACACGAGGCGGAAGTTGGCCGGCACGGACAGCTCGCGCACCAGCTTCTGGTACGGGAACTCCTCCAGGTGCGTGGTGTGTTCGCCGGGCTTGGAGCGCAGCTTCAGGAGCACCTCGCGGTCCGGGTGCAGCCGGGCGTGCTCGACGAGCCGGCGCAGCACGTAGGCGCGTTCGGCCTTGGTGACGGGCACGGAGGGCTGGGCGGCGAAGACCAGGGTGTCGCGGCCGGGCTCGGGGGCGTACGGGGCGCCGCCGAGGAAGGGCAGGGCGGCCTCCACGACCGAGCCCGGGTCGGCGCCGACCCCCTCGTACACGGCGCGGAAGCGCTCGGCGTCGTGCCGGGAGTTGGCGAGGACGACGTCGGCGCCGTGGCGCAGCAGCAGTCCGTCGGCCAGCTTCTCGTAGACGACCCCGACATAGCCGGTGACGATGACCGGGCGGCGGGCCGGGGAGAGTTCCGCGAGGCCCTGGAGCACGGCCCGGACGGTGCCGCCGACGAGGGCGAGGACGACCACGTCGTAGGCGCCGTCGCGCACCTCGCGCAGGAACTCCGCGCCGGTGACCTCGCGCGGGGCCACGTCCGACACACCGGTCTCGGCGAGCTGCCGTGCGGTGGGGGTGGCCCTGCCGCGCAGGACGAATCCCGTGGGGCCTTCGGATGCGGTGTTCCCGGCGCTTCCGGTGGTGATTCTGCGTGCGGTGAGCACGCCCCATTTCCACCGGGTGTCGGAGTCGGCGAGTACGGCGACGCGCGCCGCTCGATCGGTACGTGATGGCACGTCGAGGACGCTAGGAGGGCCGGGGGATTCGCGGCCCAACTGGGCCACAACAAATGGTTAACAGCACCATGACGCATTGCGGGAAACGGACAGAAAGGGGATCGGGTCCGGGTGGTTAAGGGGCCCGCCGCTTTGTGTTCACCGGGCATCCCTCTGGCGGTCAGGACGAATGCCGGGGCGGCGCCTAGCGTCGGCCGTGTGGTCAAGCTCTCCGTCGTCGTGCCGTTCTACAACGTGCAGACATATGCCCCCGACGCCCTCAGAAGCCTGCGCGCCAACGCCCGCGAGGACTTCGAGTTCCTGCTGGTCGACGACTGTTCGACCGACGGGACCGCGGAGCTCCTGGACCGGGCCGCGCGCGAGATCCCGGGGGCGGTGCTGATCCGGCACGCGCGCAACGAGGGTCTCGCGACCGCCCGGAACACCGGACTCGACGCGGCCCGCGGCGAGTACCTGGCCTTCCTGGACGGTGACGACTGGGTGGCCCCCGGCTGCTACGAGCGGCTCGTGGGCACCCTGGACGGGCTCGGCTGCGACTTCCTGCGCACCGACCACGTCCGGGTCACCGGCCGGAACCGGTCGGTGCGGCGGGTGCCGGTGGGGCGGCGCGGCGAGGTGCTGCGGCCGCGGGACGCGATCCTGCCGGCGGACCGGACGACCTCGGTGGACTACCCGTACGCCTGGGCCGGGATGTACCACCGGCGGCTGCTCGACCGGGGGCTGCTGCACTTCACGCACGGGCTGCGGACGGCCGAGGACCGGCCGTGGATCTGGCGGCTGCACCGTGCGGCGGAATCCTTCGCCGTCACCGGTGAGCTGGGAATCTTCTACCGGCGTGGGGTCGCCACCTCGCTCACTCAGATCGGCGACGTACGGCAGCTCGATTTCATTCGCGCATTCGACCAGGTGATCGAGGAAACAATGGGCGATCCGGATGCGGACCGGCTTCTCCCGAAGGCTGTCCGCACCTATTGCGCGGTGATTTCCCATCACATCGGGAACATGGCCAAATTCGAACCGGAAGTGGCGCGGAAATTGCGGTCGATGAGCGCGGGGGCGCTGCGGCGCCTCCCCCAGGACGTCCTCGGCGAGGCGCTCACCGCGATGGGCGACGACCGGGCGAGCGCCCTGCGCCGCCTGAAGCGCCGCCGCCCGTCGGACCCGGCCGCTCCCTCCAGCCCGGCCGCCCCCTCCGCCCCCTCCGCCCCCTCCGCCCCGGCCGTGAAGGAGGCGGGTGCCGCGTGAGTACCACCCAGATCTTCTGTGCCTCCACCCTCTACGGCGCGGCCACCCTCGCCGCCGCCCTCGACAGCGGCTGCTTCCGCCCCGCCGACCGGCGGCTGCTGCTGGTCACCACCAACGCCGCGGTCCCCGAGACCGCCACCCCGCTCGACCGGATGCCCGGCTTCGAGCGGCTGCGCGGCCGTTTCGACGCCGTCCTGGACTGGAACGCGACGATCGAGCCGCTGCACCCCGGCGGCTGGACGCCCCGCCCCGACGACCTGCCCCTGCTCCAGCGCCACCTGCGGCTGCTGTGGGGGCTCGGCACCGACCGGGTCGAACTCGTCCTGGAGTCCCTCCAGGTGGCGCCCGCGCTGACGATCGCCCAGCTCTTCCCGGACGCCGCCCTCCACGTCTACGCGGACGGCCTGATGAGCTACGGGCCGACCCGCAACAAGATCGACCCGCTGGTCGGCGAGCGGGTGCGCCGGCTCCTCCACCTCGACCTGGTGCCGGACCTCGCCCCGCTGCTGCTCGCCGAGTTCGGCGCCGTCGCCGAGACCGTGCCGACCGAGGCGTTCACCAAGGTCGTCGAGGAGCTGGCCGGGCCCGCCGCCGCCCAGGAGGGCCCCGCGCTGCTGCTCGGCCAGTACCTCGCGGCGCTCTCCCTCCTCACCCCCGAGGAGGAGGGCGAGCTGCACCTGCGGATGGTGCGCGGCGCCGTCGCCCTCGGCCACCGGCGGCTCGTCTTCAAGCCGCACCCCACGGCCCCCGACGCCTGGTCGCGGGCCCTGGTCCGGGAGGCGGAGGCGCTCGGCGCCGAACTGACCGTCCTGGACCGGCCGGTGCTCGCCGAGGTGCTGTACCGGGAGCTGCGGCCCGCGCTGGTGGTGGGCTGCTTCTCGACGGCGCTGCTCACCGCGAGCGCCTTCTACGGGATCCCCACCGCCCGCGTCGGCACCCGGCCCCTGCTGGCCCGGCTCACCCCGTACCAGAACAGCAACCGGATCCCGGTGGCCCTGGTGGACGCGCTCGTCCCAGCCCTGGAGGACGGGGAGGAGACCGCCCCGCTGAGCGCGGAGGAGCTGACGGGCCTGGTCGCCGCGGTCGGCTTCGCGATGCAGCCGAAGGTACGGGCGGACCTGCGGGAAGCGGCGGTGCGGCACCTGTCGGGCCCGTCGGCGGCCCGCACCCGGTACCACTTCACCCGCCGCCGCCTCACCTCCCTGGGCCTCCCGGGCGGCCTCCCGGTCCCCCGCCACCCGAAGATCCGCCGGCTGGCCCGCCGCGCCCTCAAGCTGAAGCGGCGGGCCCTGGGCGGCTAGCCGCCCGCCCGGGGCCCGCCGCCACCGGTCAGGCCCGGGCGACCGGCTCCTGGAACTCCGTCACCCACTTCGTGCGGTCCTCCGGGGACTCCAGGTACAGCTCGCGGGCGTAGCCGGTGGAGGTGTAGCCGTGGGTGTCGATCCAGGTGGCCAGGGTCTGCACGGTCGGCAGCAGGTTCTCCATCGGCCCCCGGTGCACGACCGTCGCCGCCTCCTCGATGCCGGGCAGCACCAGCACCTCCACCCCGTCGACGGCGGTGCCCTCCGGCACCGTCATCGCGGCGTGCACGACGACCGAGCCGTCGCCCCGGCCTGCGTCCTCGTAGTAGGCGATGCCGGGCCCGAAGCCGGTGACCCCGGCGCCCTCCAGCCGCCCGCACAGCTCCTCGTACAGCGGCCCGATGACGGGCGTGATGTGCTCCGGCTCGAAACTGGCCGCGACCGCGCTCAGCTCCGCGATCCGCACGGCCGGGACCTTCTTGACGACGACGTCCTGCGTGGACATGCGTCCCTCGCTCTCGATGGCTCGGAGCCTCGATCCGACCTGGGCGAGCCGGGCCCGCGCCTGCTCCAGGGCCGCTTCCAGCTCGGCCTGCCGCAGCCGCAGCATCCCGCGCAGCTCCTCCGCGCCCACCTGCTCGTCCAGGATCGACTGCACCTGGTCGAGCGTGAAGCCGAGGTCCTTGAGCGCGATGACGCGGTTGAGCCGGGCGAGCTGCCCCGCCTCGTAGAAGCGGTAGCCGCTGTGCGGGTCGACCCGGGCCGGGTGCAGCAGTCCGATGGCGTCGTAGTGACGCAGCATCCGGACCGACACCCGCCCGTGCCGGGCGAAGTCTCCGATGGCGAACATGATGTCCCTGAGAGAACGGCCTCACACGGTGTGAGGGTCAAGCCGTGGTCAGGCGCCGGCCGTCGACAGCTTCACCGCGAAGCCGAGGAAGAGGGCGCCCGCGGCGGTCGTGGCACCGGCCGAAAGGCGCTTGCGGCGGCGGAAGGCGGCGGCCAGGCGGGTGCCGCCGAAGATGAGGGTGGTCAGGTAGAGGAAGCTGCCGGCCTGGAGCAGGGTGCCGAGGACCAGGAAGGACAACGCCGGGTAGGCGTAGGACGGGTCCACGAACTGCACGAAGAAGGAGATCAGGAAGAGGATCGCCTTGGGGTTGAGGAGGCTGATGACCAGCGCCCTCCGGTACGGGCGCTCGGCCGGGCCCGCGTCCGGCTCGGCGGCGGCCTCGGCGGCGGTCTCGTGCCGGGTGCGCCACATCGCGAGGGCGGAGCGCAGCATCCCGTACGCCATCCACGCCAGGTAGCCGGCGCCCGCGTACTTCACGATCATGAAGAGCAGGGGCGTGGTCTGGAGCAGCGAGGCCGCGCCGAGGGCGGCCAGCGTCATGAGGACCGCGTCGCCGGTGAAGACTCCGGCGGCGGCCTTGTATCCGGTCCGGGTGCCCTTGCGGGCGGCGACGGACAGCACGTACAGCGAGTTCGGCCCCGGCAGGAGAATGATGAGGACGAGACCCGCGAGATAGGTCGGTAGATCGGTGACACCCAGCATGAGGCGGATCCTCGCACATGGGTGCGAGGATCCGCCTCGGGGTTCCGCATGCCGGAAGATCAGAAGGCGTCGGTGGGGACGTACGTGCCCCAGACCGCGCGCAGCGCGTCGCAGACCTCGCCGACGGTGGCCCGCGCCTTCAGGGCGGTCCGCATCGGGTAGAGGACGTTGTCCGTCCCCTCGGCGGCCTTCCGCAGCTCGGTCAGGGCCGCGTCCACGGCCGCCTGGTCGCGCTCGGCGCGGAGCCGGGCCAGCCGGGCCGCCTGCTGGGCCTCGATCGCCGGGTCGACGCGCAGCGGCTCGTAGGGCTCCTCGACCTCGACGGTGTAGCGGTTGACGCCGACGACGACCCGCTCGCCGCTGTCGGTCTCCTGCGCGATCCGGTACGCGGAGCGCTCGATCTCGCCCTTCTGGAAGCCGCGTTCGATCGCCTCGACGGCGCCGCCCAGGTCCTCCACCTTCGTCATCAGCTCCAGGGCCGCGGCCTCCACCTCGTCCGTCATCCGCTCGACGACGTAGGAGCCGGCGAAGGGGTCGACGGTGGCGGTGACGTCCGTCTCGTACGCGAGGACCTGCTGGGTGCGCAGCGCGAGGCGGGCCGACTTGTCGGTGGGCAGCGCGATGGCCTCGTCGAAGGAGTTGGTGTGCAGGGACTGGGTGCCGCCGAGGACGGCGGCCAGGCCCTGGACGGCGACCCGGACCAGGTTGACCTCGGGCTGCTGCGCGGTGAGCTGCACGCCGGCGGTCTGGGTGTGGAAGCGGAGCATCAGCGACTTGGGGTTCTTCGCGCCGAACTCCTCCTTCATCACCCGGGCCCAGATCCGGCGGGCGGCGCGGAACTTGGCGACCTCCTCCAGGATCGTCGTCCGGGCGACGAAGAAGAAGGAGAGCCGGGGGGCGAAGTCGTCCACGTCCATGCCGGCGGCGACGGCGGTGCGGACGTACGCGATGCCGTCGGCGAGCGTGAACGCGATCTCCTGCGCGGGCGAGGCGCCGGCCTCGGCCATGTGGTAGCCGGAGATCGAGATGGTGTTCCACTTCGGGATCTCGGCCTTGCAGTACTGGAAGGTGTCCGCGATCAGCCGCAGCGAGGGCTTGGGCGGGAAGATGTACGTGCCGCGGGCGATGTACTCCTTGAGCACGTCGTTCTGGATGGTGCCGGTCAGCCGGTCGGCCGGGACGCCCTGTTCCTCGCCGACGAGCTGGTAGAGCACGAGCAGCAGCGCGGCGGGGGCGTTGATGGTCATCGACGTCGAGACCTGGTCGAGCGGGATGCCGTCGAAGAGGACCCGCATGTCGTCGATCGAGTCGATGGCGACGCCGACCTTGCCGACCTCGCCGTGGGCCAGCGGCGCGTCGGAGTCGTGGCCCATCTGGGTGGGCAGGTCGAAGGCGACGGACAGGCCCGTCGTGCCGTTGGCGATGAGCTGCTTGTAGCGGGCGTTGGACTCGACGGCGGTGCCGAAACCGGCGTACTGGCGCATGGTCCAGGGCCGCCCGGTGTACATCGAGGGGTACACGCCGCGGGTGAAGGGGTAGGCGCCCGGCTCGCCCAGCTTCTCGGCGGGGTCCCATCCGTCCAGGGCGTCCGGTCCGTAGACCGGTTCGATGGGCAGCCCCGACTCCGACTCGCGCGCCATGTGGTGTGCCTCCCGATCAGCTTGCTACTCAGCGGTACGGTCCCGACGCGACGGACTGTAACCCCGGCCGTACGACAGGGAGGAGAGCAGCCCGCTGGGACCTTCCTCACAGCATGCCCGTCTCGATTCGGTCACGTGCGCAACCGCGCGCGGCTGGGAATCATCCCTTGGGTACACACGACTTTCCCGGGGGGCTCCAATGAAGCGATCGTCCGTCATACGCGGTGTGGTGCTGCGCCGAGTGGCGCTGGGCGTGGCAGCCGTCGCGCTCGTCGCGGGCTGCGGGCCGCAGGGTGCGGGCGGGGGTGGCGGCGGCTCGGCGGCGCCGCCGGCCGCGGTGACGGACACTCCCCCGGCGAGCTCGTCGGCCCCGTCCTCGGACCCGTCCTCGAAGCCGTCGTCGGACCCGTCGTCGGACGGCAAGCCCTCGTCCCCCTCCGCCACCGACGGGACCCCCGCGCCGAAGGCGCTGATGGGTGACGGTGACGAGAACGAGCAGGTCCGCGAGCTCCAGGCGCGGCTGCGGCAGGCCGGCTACTTCGACCGGGCGCCCACCGGCTTCTACGGGACGATGACCGCGGGCGCGGTGACCGCCTTCCAGAAGAAGCGGGGGCTGCCGCAGACCGGCTCGGTCGACGAGGCGACCTGGCAGAAGCTGCTCGCGATGACGCACAAGCCGACCGCCGACGAGCTGAAGCCGTCCACCACCAACAAGCTGGACGCCCCGGACCCGCGCTGCCTGACCGGGCGGGTGCTGTGCATCAGCAAGGAGAGCCGGACGCTGGCCTGGATGATCGACGGCAAGGTCGTCTCGTCGATGGACGTGCGCTTCGGCTCGGAGAACACGCCGACCCGCGAGGGCCTGTTCACGGTCGAGTGGAAGGCGCGGAAGTGGACGTCGACGAT
This sequence comes from Streptomyces sp. NPDC093111, assembly GCF_040683955.1. Taxonomy (NCBI): domain Bacteria; kingdom Bacillati; phylum Actinomycetota; class Actinomycetes; order Kitasatosporales; family Streptomycetaceae; genus Streptomyces; species Streptomyces sp. NPDC093111. The sequence goes on from NZ_JBFBNW010000008.1 coordinate 209,019, forward strand.
CTACCACACGCCCATGCCGTACGCGATGTTCTTCAGCCGGGGCCAGGCGGTGCACTACTCGGCGGACTTCGCCGCCCGGGGCTACGCGGGCGCCTCGCACGGCTGCGTCAACGTGCGGGACAAGGCGAAGCTCTCGGAGCTGTTCGACCAGGTGAAGGTGGGCGACAAGGTCGTCGTGCACTGGTAGCCGAGGGCTGAGGAGGAAGGGGCGCGGGTGGGACCGGGGGAACGTGTCCCACCCGCGCCGGTGCGCTGAGCCGAAGGTACGGGGGGAACCCCGGCTCGTTGCGCTCGCCGATGACCAGTCGGCTCATTCAGTACAGCGCCGGCGGGTCGAAAAGTGTCACACCCGGTCGGGCTAGCCGTGCCGGCCGGGCTTTCCGTCGCCGCGCTCGTCGCTCTTGCCGTCGCCGTCGCCGTGGGCGTTCCCGTTGCCGTTCCCGTCGCCGCCGGGCTTCGCGCCGGGCTTTCCGCCGGGCTTCGTTCCTGGCTTTCCGCCGGGCTTGCCCGGGGCGTCGGGGTGGTGCTTGTCGCCGCCTCGGTCGCCGTTGTCGTCGCCGTCCGAGCCGGAGCCGCCGTTCGTATCGCCGCCGTTGCCGGAGCCGCCGTTGCCGCCGTCGCCGGAGGGGGTGGTGCCGGTGGCGGGGGCGCCGGAGAGGACGCGGGTGCAGTAGCGCTTGACGGTCTCGCCGTTCTTGAGCGCGCCGAGGAGCCGCTGCCGCCCGCTGTCGGCCAGCTTGCCCTGCTGGAACTCGCGGCAGGCCTTCAGGGTCTTCCGGCGCTCGCTGTCCTCGTCCTCGCTCCGGCCGCCCGTGGTCCGGCCCGGGGACGGGGAGCCGCCGTCGGGTCCGGCCGTGGCGGTCGCCGGGCCGCCGGTCGCGCCGGGAGTGGCGGTGCCGCTCTCGCGATCCAGCGGTACGGAGGGGATCGCCGAGCCGGCGCCGCCGGTGGGCGATCCGAGGACGGCGGGCCCGGTGGCACTGGAGCCCTCCGGGGTGCCGGCGGCGCTCACGGAACGGGCGGGCGCGGGCTCGCCGGTGAGCGGCAGCATGCCCGTGCCTGCGGCGACGGCGACCCCGCCGACGGTGACGGCGGCGAGCGCGGCGGCCAGGCCGTAGCGCAGGGAGCGGCCCCAGCGGTGCCCGGAGGGGGCGGGGGCGATGCGCAGGGTGCCGAGTTCGGGGGCGGCGGGCCCGGTGGCCGGCGCGAAGCGGGCGGCGGTGGCCGCGGCGGCGCGCTCGGCGGTGTCCTTGCGGAAGGCGGCCAGGGCCGCGGCCTCGCCGGGGAGTTCGCCGTCCGGGCCGGGGACGGCGAGGGGGGTGCGGGCCGATTCGAGGGCCCGCGCGAGGAGCCGGGCGTGCGCACGGGCCGCGTCGTCGGCGGGATCGACCGGCTCTCCGCGCAGCAGCCGCTCCGCGGCCTCCTGGTCGAGCCACTGGTACCGCTCGTCGGCCATCACATGTCCTTCTGCGTCCGCGCGCGCGATTGCGTCACACCGCCGGGGGCCGTCGCCCCCGGGCGCCGGCCGCGCTGCGGAGGGACGCCGTCCAGCGGGGCGGCGGGGTCGGCCTCGGGGTCCTCGGGGTCCGCGGCACCGGCCGCGCCGAGGAGTTCGGCCAGTTTCTTGAGGCCGCGGTGGGCGGCGGTGCGGACGGCGCCGGGGCGCTTGCCGAGGGTGTCGGCGGCGCTCTTGGCGTCCAGGCCGACGACGACGCGCAGGACGACGGCCTCGGCCTGGTCCTGCGGGAGCTGGGCGATGAGGTCCATGGTGCGGCCGGTGGCCAGGGCTTCCAGGGCCTCGCCGGCGGTGTCGGAGTCGGCGGGCTTGTCGGCGAGTTCGGTCTCGTCGCCGCCGATCGCGGGGCGGCGACCGCGCATCCGGATGTGGTCGAGGGCGCGGTTGCGGGCGATGCGGGCGGCCCAGCCCCGGAAGCGGTCGGCGTCGCCGCCGAAGCGGTCGAGGTCGCGGGATATCTGGAGCCAGCTCTCCGAGGCGACGTCCTCGGCGTCGGCCTCGCCGACCAGCGTGCGTATGTAGCCGAGGAGCCGGGGGTGCACCGCGCGGTAGACGGTGCGGAAGGCGTCCTCGTCGCCGTCCTGCGCGGCGAGCACTGCGGCGGTCAGCTCCGCGTCGTCCCCCAGCACTCCCCACACCTGTTCGTCGTCGCGCCATCGCGGCTGGTCGTCGCCGCGCGCCGCCCGGGCGCAGCAGAACGCTACGTCCTTTTCGGGCGCCGCGTCCACGCGGGTCCGCTCTTTGTACAACCTGCAACTTCTGTCGGAGACGGCGGGGTGTGACCGGGATGCGAGGGGATACGGAGGGGAGCGCGCCCCGGGTGTGACAGAAATCGTGGGGGCGGCGCTGTTAGGAGTACGGGGCCGTGCTGCGGCTCCGCGGACGACGACCGGGGCCTCTCCTGTGGGGGGTGGCGGCCCCGGTCGTCTTCCTATCCGGGCGCTCTTCGAGGGCGCCTTTTTCGTTTCGCCCGCGCCTCCCGGCCGGTCCTTCCCGGCCGGTCCTTCCCGGCCGGTCCTTCCCGGCCGGCCCTTCCCGGCCGGTCCCTCCCGGCCGCGGCCTCCCGCCCGCGCCTCCCGCCCCGCCTCTCGCCCTCCCCCCTTGCCCACTCCTTTACCCATCGACTGTCAACCGACCGTTGACACCCCCTGGACTGTCAACCTAGGGTTGCACTCATGACGAATCCACTCGGCGTGAACAACCCCGTGCGACTCGACGAACTGATCGCGGCGATCAAGAAGTCCCACCCGGACGCCCTCGACCAGCTCTCCGGAGCGGTCATCGCGGCGGACCACCTCGGCGAGGTCGCCGACCACCTCATCGGCCACTTCGTGGACCAGGCCCGGCGCGCGGGCGCCTCCTGGACCGACATCGGCAAGAGCATGGGCGTCACCCGGCAGGCCGCCCAGAAGCGCTTCGTCCCCAAGGACGGCAAGGAGGGCGACGCGGCCACGATGGACCCGAACGCGGGCTTCAGCCGCTTCACGCCCCGCGCCCGGAACGTCGTGGTGGGCTCCCAGAACGAGGCCAACAACGCCCACAACGACCGGATCACCCCCGCCCACCTCACGCTCGGCCTGCTCGCCGAGCCCGAGGGCCTCGCCACCGTCTGGATCACCCGCCAGGGCGTCACGCCCGACGCGCTCCGCGCGGCCCTCACCCCGACGCTGCCGCCGGCGGCGGAGGAGCGGCCCGCGCTCATCCCGTTCGACGCCGAGGCCAAGAAGGTCCTGGAGCTCACCTTCCGGGAGGCCCTGCGACTGGGCCACAACTACGTCGGCACCGAGCACATCCTGCTGGCGCTGCTGGAGTTCGAGGACGGCAAGGGCCCGCTCGCCGGTCTCGGCCTCGACAAGGCGGAGGCCGAGCGGCAGATCACCGAGGCCCTCGCGTCGGTGCGGATCGAGGGGGTGTAGCCCGGGCCGGCTCAGACGGTACGGGCCTGGCGCGCGACGACCGCCCGCAGCACCCGGCCGCCCTCGGCCGACAGCTCACGCGCCCGGCGCAGTCCGGTCGGGCCGTGGGCGACGGATTCGAGGACGGCCCGCTGGCGGCGGAGTTCGCCCGCGTGGAGCGGGCCGCCTCCGTCGTCGTTCGCGTCGTGCAGCCGGTGCACGGTCAGCGCGACGGCGGAGCAGCGTCCGGCCCATTCCCGCAGCGGCCCCGCGGCCCACTCCTCGGGGAGGCCGTCGAGCATCGCGCGGACCATGGCGACGATCCCGCCGGCGTCCGCCTCCGCGCCGCCCGCGTCCTTCAACGCGGTCCGGGCCCCGCCGACCGCCTCGCCCCACGCCCCGGCGTCGCCGCGCGCGACGGCGGCCCAGACGGGCCGCAGCGCGTCGGCGCCCTCGGGCGCGAGCAGCGGAAGGCAGCGGTCCAGGCAGGCGAGACCGGCGGCGGCCAGGCCGCGTTCGTCGGCCTGGCCGATCAGTTCCAGCAGGCCCGTGCTCGTCGCCGACGTCATGGACGCCTCCTCGCCACCCGATGCGGACGCAGTACTTCCCCTACTGCGTCGTGCGGCGCTTTTCCGTCACTACGCGGCCGGAATCATGCCATTCGCCTTGAGGTGCTGCATAGAGGTGAGACGTCGCACGAGCAGGATCGCGAGGACGGCGGCGACGATGTCGAGCGCGTCGCCCGCGAGGATCCACCCGGTGGCCTCGACGAGCGCGTCCACGGTCGCGGGGCCGTCGAACATCCGGGCGCCGACCTCGGCCGTGATCCGCCCGACCAGGAAGAACAGCCACCAGAGGTTGATCAGGACGAACTCGCCCCGGCGGTCCGGCCCGTACGGCTCGGCGCGGCTGGCCCGCCAGATGTCCACGATCAGCCCGCGCGGGAACCAGAACGAGACGATCGGGACGACCCAGCCGGCGATCATCCAGCCCTTGGCACGGCGCTGGAGGTCCGGGGCCCAGACGTCGGCGTTGCCCCGTACCCGGAACATCCACACGATGAAGACCACCGCCGTCGCGAGCAGCAGCAGTCCCTGCGCCGTCCAGACGGCCGCCGCGCCCAGGGTGCCCGCGTACCCCGCCGGGTCGGGGTGGTCCGCCAGCGGGCCGGTGAGCTCCGCGCGCATGGCGGAGGTGGCGATCAGGCTGCCGACGTCGGCGACGGCGGCGGCGCCGAGCAGCGACACGACGGCGATGGACAGACCATTGGGATTGCGGAGCATGGGTGTGCGGATCCCCCCGGGGGCGTGCGGCGCCCCTCCCCGAGACGCCGGCGCGGCCGGACGGCCGCAGCGGGTGGACCGTACGTGACCGGGCGGACCGGCGTCCACGGGCAGAACACCTGGTCGGGACTGAGTACGTCAGCGCACCCGGCCCGCGAGCGCCTGGAAGCGGTCCCAGGTCAGCGCCGGTTTCCGGGCGTCCCACAGCTTCTGCGCCGTCGCCGTCAGCGGCATCCGGATGCCGTCGGCCACCTGCGCCTGGGTCTGCGCGCCCGCGAGGTCGCACCAGACCGCGAAGCTGCCGCCGAGGATCTGCGGGTCGTAGCGGGCGGGCACCGGCGCGGTGCCGCGCAGCACCAGCGGCGTCCACTGCTCGTAGATGCGGCGGCCGGTGGGGTACGTGAAGTCGTTGGGCTGGCCGAGCACGTAATAGAGGTACTCGTCGTTGTAGTTGAGCACCTTGCGGCCCGCGCTCAGATACGGGACGGGCGGGCGGGCACCGATCTCCTTGCCCGTCCAGTAGGCGACCTGGAGGTCCTTGTCGGCGGCGACGACCCCGCCGGTGTAGAAGCCGTCGTTCCAGGCGCGCAGGGCCTTTCCGGTGGGCCGCACCACCGCCGCGCGGTCGTTCAGCCAGCCGGTGGCGAGGTCCTGGACCCGGGCCGAGGCGCCGAACCTCGCGGTCGCGGCGCGGGCCAGCTGCGGGTAGCTCGCCTCGGGGTTCTTCGACATCAGGGCCACGTACTCGTCGCCGCCCAGATGCCAGTAGGCGCCGGGGAAGAGGCCGGTGTACTCGCGCAGCAGCTCGTCGACGATCCGCGCGGCGGCCGGCTTCGAGATGTCGACGGCACCGCGCGGGGTGCGCCCGGTGGCGCTGACGAGCTGGAGGTCCGGGTGCGCGTCGATGACCGCGCCGAGGTGTCCGGGCGAGTCGATCTCGGGGACGACGGTGATGTGCAGGCTCGCCGCGAGGTCCACGATCCGCCGCACCTCGGCCTTGCTCAGGTGCTTGGCCGAGACGATCTCGGGGTGGCTGTCGGAGGCGATGCGGAAGCCCTGGTCGTCGGAGAAGTGCAGCCCGAGCTGGTTCAGCTTCAGGTCGGCCATCTCGCGGACCCGGGCCTCGATCCAGCCGGCCGAGAAGTACTTGCGGGCGATGTCGACCATCAGCCCGCGCTGCGGCTTCGCCGGGGCGTCCGTGATCACGCCCTCGGGTATCGCCCCGGTGGACCTGACGGACTGCTTGAGCGTGCGGGTGCCGTAGAACACGCCCGCCTGGTCGGGTCCGGTGATCCGGACCCCGCCGCCCTGGACGGCGAGGGTGTACGACTCGGCGGCGCCCTGCCCGCCGAGGGCGAGGGACACGTCACCGGGGCGGGCGGCGGCGGTGCCGCGGTACGGGACGCGCAGCTCGCCCGCGATCAGCCGGGCCTCGTCGGCGAGGGCGCCCTCGTCCTTCGCGGCGACGACGACGCCGGTGTCCGCTCCGGGCTTCCAGCCGGGCCCGCGGGCCGCCTGGTGGGAGCGGACCGCCGGGATCGTGAGCGGGGCCGTGGAGAGCGGGTACGTCCGCGTGGGCGTCGGGCTCGGCGGCGGGGGCGGCGGGGGCGTGGTGGCGGCGGAGGCCGTGGTGCCCGTGCCGGAGGCGGCGGGCGGACCGCCGCCGGAACCGCCGGAGCAGGCCGTCGCGGTGGCCAGCGCCACCGCGGCCGCCAGGAGTGCGGGGCCCCGGAGGGGCCCCCGTATGGAGTACCGCATCACTCGGAATCCTCCCTCACCACGCGATTCATGGCATCCCGGGCCTTCTGTCGCCGCCCGGCCCGAAACCACTCGTCCAGGTGAAATTCGCGCATCCGTCGGACACTTCCCCCGTCCCGCCGATAGCGTGGCGTCACATCCACCCCACGGCTTTCGCTCCCGGAGTCACCGCTGACCAGCACCAGCGACACTCACGCACCCTCCCGGACCCTGGGCTCCCCCGCCATACCTGCCCAGGCGGCGCGTCACTGGCACCCCGCGGGCCTCACCGGCTTCAACGCGGCCCCGCACGCCCTCGCCGAGGCCCTGCTGCTGCGCTGCTGCGGCAGCCGGCGCTGGGCCGAACGGGTGGCCGCGCACCGCCCGTACCCGGACCTCGACGCGCTGCTCGCCGCCGCCGACGAGGCCGGATACGACCTGTCGGTGCCGGACCTGGACGAGGCGCTCTCCCACGAGACCGCGGCGCTGCCGCACCCGGACGCCCCGCCGGCCGCGCGGACGGCGCTGCGGGCCGCGCACGCCGCGTACGAGAGCGGCTTCGGGCACGCCTTCCTGATCAGCCTGGACGGGGTCCCGGCCGGCGAGCGGCTGGACCGGGTCCTCGCCGGAATCCGGTCACGTCTCGGCAACGAAAGGGAGGAGGAGCGGGTGGTCGCCGCCGAGGAACTGCGCCGGCTCGCCCGCTCCCGGCTCACCCGTTCGGTCCTGGGCGGCTGACTCCGTCCGCGATCCGGCCGCGAGGGGCCCGCGATTCCTCCACAAGCGCCCCAAATGCGGCGATACGGGGCCGCCTGACGGCTCGGGCGATAGTCCGTCCGTGCCTGTTTGATCACACCTATGGACCCCGCGCGAGCGAACCGACAAGTCGTCGCTACGATGACCGGGGCCGGTGGACCGTACCCGGCCGGGCCAGACCGACAGAGAAGCCGGCCGGCCCCGATCCCCGCTCCCGGAGGGTTTTTCCGTGCCGGCTGGAACGCTGTACCGCGGCCGGGAAGGAATGTGGTCCTGGGTGGCTCATCGAGTCACCGGCGTCCTCATCTTCTTCTTCCTGTTCGTACACGTCCTTGACACCGCTCTCGTCCGCGTCTCCCCCGAGGCGTACGACGATGTCGTGGCGACGTACAAGACGCCGATCGTCGCACTCCTCGAGTACGGCCTCGTCGCCGCCATCCTCTTCCACGCGCTGAACGGTCTCCGTGTCATCGCCGTGGACTTCTGGTCCAAGGGCCCGCGCTACCAGAAGCAGATGCTCTGGACCGTCGTGGGCATCTGGGTCGTCCTGATGGCGGGCTCCCTGTACCCCGTCCTCGGCCACGCCGCACGTGAACTGTTCGGGAGCTGACGCCAGACATGTCTGCTGACACCACTTCCGCCATCGGTCCCGTCGAGGGCGCTGCCTACGACGTGGACAACCCGGCCCCGTACATCGAGGCCCCCCGCAAGCGCACGGGCAAGACCCCGCGGGCGACCCGGGGCAACTTCGAGATGGCCGCGTGGCTCTTCATGCGCCTCTCGGGTGTCGTCCTCGTCGTCCTGGTCCTCGGCCACCTGCTGATCCAGCTCTTCCTGGACGGCGGCGTCTCCAAGATCGGCTTCGCCTTCGTGGCCGGCCGCTGGGCGTCCCCGTTCTGGCAGGTCTGGGACCTGCTGATGCTGTGGCTCGCGATGCTGCACGGCGCCAACGGCCTCCGCACGGTCATCAACGACTACGCGGAGCGCGCCAACACGCGTCTGTGGCTGAAGGGCCTGCTGTACACCGCCACGGTGTTCACCATCCTTCTGGGCACGCTGGTGATCTTCACCTTCGACCCGAACATCCGCTAGGCACGGGGCTGAGGTAACCACGTCATGAAGATCCACAAGTACGACACCGTCATCGTCGGCGCCGGCGGCGCCGGCATGCGCGCCGCCATCGAGGCGACGAAGCGCAGCCGCACCGCCGTGCTGACGAAGCTCTACCCCACCCGCTCCCACACGGGCGCCGCGCAGGGCGGCATGGCCGCCGCGCTGGCGAACGTGGAGGAGGACAACTGGGAGTGGCACACCTTCGACACGGTCAAGGGCGGTGACTACCTGGTCGACCAGGACGCCGCCGAGATCCTGGCGAAGGAGGCCATCGACGCCGTCCTCGACCTGGAGAAGATGGGCCTGCCGTTCAACCGCACCCCGAACGGCACCATCGACCAGCGCCGCTTCGGCGGTCACTCGCGCAACCACGGCGAGGCCCCGGTCCGCCGGTCCTGCTACGCCGCGGACCGCACCGGCCACATGATCCTCCAGACGCTGTACCAGAACTGCGTCAAGGAGGGCGTGGAGTTCTTCAACGAGTTCTACGTCCTGGACCAGCTCATCGTCGAGGAGGACGGGGTCAAGAAGTCGGCCGGCGTCGTCGCGTACGAGCTGGCCACCGGCGAGATCCACGTCTTCCAGGCGAAGGCCGTGATCTACGCCTCCGGCGGCACCGGCAAGTTCTTCAAGGTGACGTCCAACGCCCACACCCTGACCGGTGACGGCCAGGCCGCGTGCTACCGCCGCGGGCTGCCGCTGGAGGACATGGAGTTCTTCCAGTTCCACCCGACGGGCATCTGGCGCATGGGCATCCTGCTCACGGAGGGCGCCCGCGGTGAGGGCGGCATCCTGCGCAACAAGGACGGCGAGCGCTTCATGGAGAAGTACGCGCCGGTCATGAAGGACCTCGCGTCCCGTGACGTCGTCTCCCGCTCCATCTACACGGAGATCCGCGAGGGCCGCGGCTGCGGTCCCGAGGGCGACCACGTCTACCTGGACCTGACGCACCTCCCGCCGGAGCAGCTGGACGCCAAGCTGCCCGACATCACGGAGTTCGCGCGCACCTACCTCGGCATCGAGCCCTACACGGACCCGATCCCGATCCAGCCCACCGCGCACTACGCCATGGGCGGCATCCCGACCAACGTCGAGGGTGAGGTCCTGTCGGACAACACCACCGTCGTCCCGGGCCTGTACGCGGCCGGCGAGGTCGCCTGCGTCTCCGTGCACGGCGCCAACCGTCTGGGCACCAACTCGCTGCTCGACATCAACGTCTTCGGCAAGCGCTCCGGCATCGCCGCCGCCGAGTACTCCGCCAAGGCCGACTACGTCGAGCTGCCGGAGGACCCCGAGGCCCTCGTCGTCGCGCAGATCGAGAAGCTGCGCAACTCCACGGGCCACGAGCGGGTCGCCGACATCCGCCGTGAGCTCCAGGAGACGATGGACGCCAACGTGATGGTGTTCCGTACGGAGCAGACCATCAAGACGGCCGTCGAGAAGATCGCCGAGCTGCGCGAGCGCTACGAGAACGTGTCCATCCAGGACAAGGGCAAGCGCTTCAACACGGACCTGCTGGAGGCCATCGAGCTGGGCAACCTGCTCGAACTGGCCGAGGTCATGGCCGTCTCGGCCCTGGCGCGCAAGGAGTCCCGCGGCGGTCACTACCGCGAGGACTACCCGAACCGCGACGACGTCAACTTCATGCGCCACACCATGGCGTACCGCGAGGTCGGCGAGGACGGCTCCGAGACCGTCCGTCTCGACTACAAGCCGGTCGTCCAGACCCGCTACCAGCCGATGGAGCGTAAGTACTGATGGCTACCCCCGTACTGGACAAGGTCGAGGCGGAGTCCGCCGCCTCCCCGTACATCACGGTCACGATGCGGATCCGCCGCTTCAACCCCGAGGTGTCGGACGCCGCGGTCTGGGAGGACTTCCAGATCGAGATCGACCCGAAGGAGCGTGTGCTCGACGCCCTTCACAAGATCAAGTGGGACGTCGACGGCACGCTGACCTTCCGTCGCTCGTGCGCGCACGGCATCTGCGGCTCGGACGCGATGCGGATCAACGGCAAGAACAGGCTCGCCTGCAAGACGCTGATCAAGGACATCAACCCCGAGAAGCCGATCACGGTCGAGGCCATCAAGGGCCTGACGGTGCTGAAGGACCTTGTCGTCGACATGGACCCCTTCTTCCAGGCGTACCGGGACGTCATGCCGTTCCTGGTCACCAAGGGCAACGAGCCGACCCGCGAGCGCCTGCAGTCCGCCGAGGACCGCGAGCGCTTCGACGACACCACCAAGTGCATCCTGTGCGCCGCGTGCACGTCGTCCTGCCCGGTCTTCTGGAACGACGGCCAGTACTTCGGTCCGGCCGCGATCGTCAACGCGCACCGCTTCATCTTCGACTCGCGTGACGAGGCGGGCGAGCAGCGCCTGGAGATCCTGAACGACAAGGACGGCGTGTGGCGCTGCCGCACGACGTTCAACTGCACGGACGCCTGCCCGCGTGGCATCGAGGTCACGAAGGCGATCCAGGAAGTGAAGCGCGCGCTCATCACCCGCCGCTTCTGACCCCTGGTCCCCGCACTGCGGGAGAGCCCGCTTCTGTACGCTGCGACGTGCAGGAGCGGGCTTTTTCGCGTGTGGAGGACGGGGACTGATGAGCGAGCCGAACCCTTACAAGTCCGGGGAGTACGAGTGGGGGCCCGGCGGGCAGTCCGGGGCGCCGGGATACGGGTATCCGCAGCAGCCGACGCTGCCGGCGGGGGTGCCGGTGCCACCGCCGGTGCCGCCGCAGCACGCGCCGGGGCCGCAGCTCACGCTGGGCGACATCACCGTCGTCGGGGACCAGATCATCACCCCGGCCGGGCCCATGCCGCTCAAGGGCGCGGCGTGGAACGTGATGGACATGTCGCGGACCGAGGAGAAGATCTCGACCGCGGGCATCGTCCTCGCGGTGGTGTTCTTCGTCTTCTGCTTCCTGGGCCTGCTGTTCCTGCTGATGAAGGAGAAGCAGACGACCGGCTTCGTCCAGGTCACGGTGACCAGCGGCGGCCGGTACCACTCGACGATGATCCCGGCGACCGGCCCGGAGACCCTCCACTGGGTCATGGGCCAGCTGAACTACGCGCGCTCGCTGAGCATCTGATCCCGGCCGGGCTTCCGGTCTAGCCGTGCCAGGGCTCCACGCCGGCGTTCTCCTCGGCGACGAGCATGACGCGGCGGAGCAGGTCGTTGAGCTGGGTGCGTTCCTCGGCGGTGAGGGTGCCGAGGAGGCGGTACTCCTCGTGGCCCAGGACGTCCATGGCGCCGAGCCAGGTCTCGTGGCCGGCCGGGGTGAGCTCGACGACGACCCGGCGCCGGTCGGTCGTGGACTGGGTGCGGCGGACGAGGCCCCGCTTCTCCAGGGCGTCGAGGCGGCCGGTGACGGAGGCGGGGGCCAGGTCGAGGTCCTGGGCGAGCTCGGAGGGGGCGGCGCTGCCGCCGCGGCCGGCCAGCTTGTGGAGGGTGTCGAACTCGTGGCGTTCGAGGTCGAAGTCGGCGAGGGACTGCTCGCGGACCCGGCGCAGGTGGACGGAGAGCTTCTTCATCCGGGTGACCGCGCCTTCGACGACCGGATCGAGGTCGGGCAGTACGGGCTGCCACCGGGCCACGTGCTCGTCGGTCCAGTCGCGCGGTTCCTCGGTGGGTGCCATGGGGTGATCGTACGTCCGGAGGCGGGACACCCGACGGACGAAGTATTTCGTTGACGAAATATTCGGCGACGAAATACTCTGCCTGGCATGCCCCTGCCCAGCACCGCCCCGCCCGCTCCCTCGTCCACCCCGTCCACCCCGTCCGCCCCGCACCCCCTGCGCACCCGCTCCTTCCGGCTGCTCTTCGCCGGCCGCACGCTCTCCCTCCTCGGCGACGCCGTCATCCCCGCCGCACTCGCCCTCGCCGTCCTGGAGGCCACCGGCTCCACCGCAGCCCTCGCCCTGGTCCTCGCCTGCTCGATGGTGCCCAAGCTGCTCCTGCTGCCGCTCGGCGGCGTGGTGGGCGACCGCTTCGACGCCCGCACCGTCGCCCTCGCCATGGACCTCGTCCGCTGCGCCACCCAACTCCTCGTCGGCATCCAGCTGTTGAGCGGCTCACCCACCCTCTGGGTGATCGCCGCCGTCGAGGTGGCCGGCGGCGCCGCCGGGGCGTTCGCGATGCCGACCAGCGCGCCGCTCATCAAGGGCACGGTGGCCCCGGAGGCACTCCAGCGGGCCAACGCCGCCATGGGCATCGCCCACAGCGCGAGCCGCGTCGGCGGCCCCGCCCTCGCCGGCGCGCTGATCTGGACCGTCGGCCCCGGCTGGGCGTTCGTCCTGGACGCGGCCAGCTTCGCCGTCAGCGCCGCCCTGCTGTGCGCCGTACGCGTCGCACGGGTCACCGTCCCCCGCCGCGCGCTGCTCGCCGACCTCAGGGAGGGCTGGCACGAGGTCCGCACCCGCGACTGGTACTGGACCAGCCTCATCGGCCACAGCGCCTGGAACGGCGCCGCCGCCGTCCTCATGACCCTCGGCCCGGCCGTCGCCCTCGACCGGCTCGGCGGCAAGACCGCCTGGGTCCTGCTCCTCCAGGTCGGCGCCGTCGGACTGCTCCTCGGCTCCGTGGTCGCCGACCGGCTCCGGCCCCGGCGCCCGGTCCTCACCGCCAACCTCGCCCTCGCCACGTACGCGCTGCCCCTGGTCCTCCTCGCGGTGGCCGCCCCCGCGCCCCTCACCATCGCCGCGTACGGGCTCGCCCAGGCCGGGCTCGGCTTCCTCGGCCCCATCTGGGAGACGGCGGTCCAACGGGCGGTGCCCGCCCACGCGCTGGCCCGCGTCACCTCGTACGACTGGCTCCTCTCGCTCGCCGCGATGCCGCTCGGGTACGCCCTCGCGCCGCTCGCCGCCGACGCCTGGGGCCCGGAGGTCCCGCTGCTGGCCGCCGCCGTGGTGGTCGGCGGGTGCTGTCTGGGGACCGGGCTCGTGCCGGGCGTACGCCGGTTCGGGGCTTCCGGTACGGCCGACTAGGCTCAGGCCCTGTGACGGACGCGAGTGAAGAGAAGCAGGGCAGGCCCGTGGGCGGGCAGGCGGCGGAGAAGCCCGCCAAGGCGCCCAAGAGCGAGCAGACCCGCGCGCTCATCCTGGAGACCGCGCTCCGGCTGTTCAAGGAACGCGGGTACGACAAGACGACGATGCGGGTCATCGCGCAGGAGGCCGGGGTCTCCGTCGGCAACGCGTACTACTACTTCTCCTCCAAGGAACACCTGGTCCAGGGCTTCTACGACCGGATCGCCGAGGAGCACCAGGCCGCCGTCGAGCCCATCCTGGAGAGCGGCGAGAAGGATCTGACAGCCCGGATCCGCGGCGTGCTGCTCGCCTGGCTCGACATCGCCGAGCCCTACCAGGAGTTCGCCTCCCAGTTCTTCAAGAACGCCGCCGACCCGGACAGCCCGCTCAGCCCCTTCTCGCCCGAGTCGGAGGGCCCGCGCGAGGCGGCGATCGAGGTGCACCGCCGGGTCATCTCCGGGGCCTCGGTCAAGGTCGACCCCGAACTGGCCGAGGCGCTACCCCAGTTGCTGTGGCTCCAGCAGATGGGCCTGGTGCTGTTCTGGGTGTACGACCGCTCCGAGGGCGCCGCCAACAGCCGCCGCCTCGTCGAGCGCCTCTCCCCCGTCACCGCCCGGGCCATCCAGCTCTCCCGCTTCCGGATCCTGCGCCCGCTGGTGAAGGAGACCCACGAGCTGCTCGCCGACATGATGCCGACGGCCGCCGGGATGGCCGCCTCGGGCAAGCCGAGGCGGGCCTCCAAGGGCGGCTAGCGGCTGCGGCGGGGTCCGGGCTCGATCGCTGCCGGACCTGGCGGTGTCAGGCCCGGGCGGTCAGACTGCGGCGGTCAGGCGACCGCGCCGAGGATCGGGGCCCAGGCGGCGCCGGTGAGGGCCTTCACCGCCTGCTGCTCGGTCAGCGGCGGCGCGGTGCGGGTCGGCTTCGGCAGATCGGCGCCGACGCCGCCGCCGAGGCTGTTCCACTGCACCATCTGCACCTGGGCGCCGGTCGACTTCACCGTCACCGTCACCGTCCAGCGGTGCGCGGTGTGGGGACCGGCCGGGTGCTCGGCCGCGATCCGCTCCGACATCACCAGGGCCCCTCCGGGAAGCGCCGCGCTGCTCGGCAGCTCGCTCATCGCGCAGGTGTCGCCCTCGGCGCGCGGCGGCGTCTGCTCCCGCTCGCAGCTCAGCCCGTCGCCGTCGGCCCCGGGCAGCGGCAGCTTGAGCCGCACGGCCGAGACGCCGACGCTCGCGGCGCCGTGCCCGTCGTCGACGACCAGGCCGGCCATGGCCACGTAACCGGCCGACGGGTCCGAGGGGTTGTTGCTCTGCCCGGTCACCCGGCTGAACCTGCCCCCGGGGAAGGTCTTCTCCAGGGCCTTGATCATCTGGTCGCCGCTGATCGCGGAACGGGGCATCGCCAGCGCCACCGTCTCCATGCCGGGCCCGTCGGAGCGGGATCCGGCGAGCGCGCCGGGGATCACCAGGCCGGCCACCGCGACGGCGGCGCAGGCGCCCACCCCGGCGACGAGACCGGCGGTACGGCGGCGCCGGCGGCTCCGTCCGCGGGCGACGGCCCCGTCCGTGAGCGCGGTGAGATCGGGGTCGAGGGAGTCGGTCGTGCGGTCCAGGGCGTGCGAGAGGTCTGCTTCGAACGGCATGGTGGTGTCGCCTTCTGTGACGTCGGTGAGGGGTGGTCGGACGGCGCTGTTCAGCGCGGGACCAGGTCGGACAGGCTGTCGCCGAGCAGCGCGCGGACCCGCGCGAGGGCCCGGGTGCCCTGGGAGCGGACCGCGCTGTTGCTGGTCCGGAGCATGCGGGCGGTCTCCTCGATGCTGCGGTCCTCCCAGTAACGCAGCAGGAGCACCGCCCGGTCGCGCGGCGGCAGCTGGTGGAGCGCGTCCAGCAGGGTGAGCCGGAGCGCGGTGTCCGGGCCGGCGTCCCCGCGGTCGGGAAGCTGCCCGACGGGGCGCTCGCCGGTGCTGCGGCGGCGCCGCAGGCTGAGGAAGGTGCGGACCAGCACCGTCTGCGCGTAGGCCGCCGGGCTGTCCGCGCGGGCCACCCGCTTCCAGTGCACGTACACCCGGCTCAGCGTCTCCTGGACCAGGTCCTCGGCGAGGTGCGCGTCACCGGCGGCGAGGACGTACGCGGAGCGGTAGAGGGCCCGCGCCCTTTCGGCCACGAACTCCAGGTAGGCGTCCTCCTGTGCTGATGTCACGCGCTGTCCGCCCGTTCCGGTTGTTCCGATGGATCCGACGACTCGGCCACGTCGGCCGCCGCGGATCGAGGTGATCGATGCGATCGATGTTCTCGACGTGGTCGAGGCACTCGACGCGGTCGATGCGATTGGTCTGCTTGTTCGGACTGCTCCAAGTTCCCCGTGCATACCCCTCATGACTACGCGGGGCGGCGGGATGTCGTGCGGGATCGGCGACTTTTTCGCGGGAGCCGGGAAACGCCTCAGGGCCCGTCCGGTGGACAGGCCCTGAGGCGGGTTGGTTCGGTTCGGGAAGGGGTCGGCTAGATCCAGCCGAGCTCCCACAGGCGCCAGCTGCCGGTGCCGTCCGAGAGGAACTGCGAGCCGGAGACGTCCTCGGTCGACAGGACGTAGTCCTTCTTCTGCCACAGCGGCACCAGCGGCACGTCGTCGGCCACCTCGGCCTGGATGTCCCGGAAGTCGCCGGTGGCCCGGGAGCGGTCGCTGAACTGCTGCGTGGCGGCGATCAGGGTGTCGATCCGCTTGTTGGAGAAGCCGTTGTGCAGGGTGTTGGCGGTGCCGACGAGCGGGCCGGTGAAGTTGTCGGAGTCCGGGTAGTCGGGGAGCCAGCCGACGGTGTACGCGTCGTACGCGCCCTTCGCGTACCCCTTCTGGAAGGACTGCCAGTCGGTGGCGACGAGCTCGACCTCGAACAGGCCGGTCTCCTCCAGCTGCTTCTTCAGCTCGGCGGCCTCGGCGTCGTAGGTGGCGTCCTCGCTGTGCCCGAGGGTGAACTTCACCGGGGTGTCGATGTCCGCGGCCTTCAGCAGGCGCTTGGCCTTGGCCTTGTCCGGCTCCGGGGTGACGTCGTAGAAGGCCGTGCTGTGGCCGACGAAGCCCTGCGGGATGAGGGAGTAGAGCGGCTCGACGGTGCTCTGGTAGGTGCCGGTGGTGATGGCCGGGCGGTCGATGACGGCGGCGACGGCCTGCCGTACGGCCTTCTTCGCCATCGGGGAGCCGGGCCGGACGTTGAAGTTGAGGTTGCGGATCTCGGCGCTGGCGGCCTCGGTGATCCGGGTGCCGTCCTTCGTCGCTTCCTTCAGCGTGTTGATGAAGGCCGGCGGCATCTGCCGGTGCGTCACGTCCACCTGCTTGGCCTTCCAGGCGGCGGCCAGCTCCCCGGACTGCTTGAAGTACTTCACGACGACCGTGCGGCCGGTCTTGGTGATGGCGCCCCGGTAGTTCGGGTTCGGCTCAAGGCGGGCGCTCTCGCCGGGCTTGTACTCCTTGAGGACGTACGGCCCCGAGCCGTCCACCGTGGTGCCCGTGCGCAGCGTCTTCTCCGGGTACGCGGTGCGGTCGACGATCGAACCGGCACCCGTCGCCAGCTTCAGCGGGAAGGTCGCGTCCCGGCCGCTGAGGTTGAAGGTGACCTTCTGTCCGTCGGCCACGACGCTCTTCAGGGTCGGGAAGAGGGGCTGCGGACCGACGTCCGTCTTGATGCCCAGCATCCGCTCGAAGGAGAAGCGCACGTCCTCACCGGTGATCTTGCGCCCGTTGGCGAAGGTGAGGTCGTTGCGGAGCGTGCACTGGTACGTCGTCAGCTTCGTGCCGACGAACTTGCAGCTCTCGGCGGCGTCCGGGACCGGAGTGGTGAAACCGGGCTTGAAGGTCAGCAGCGACTGGAAGACGTTGCTGTACATCGCCCAGGAGCCGGCGTCGTAGGCGCCGGCCGGGTCGAGCGAGGTCACCTTGTCGGTGGTGCCGACGGTGATCGGCTCCGTCCGCACGTCATCGGAGGGCAGAAGTTGCCACCCTCCAACCCCGGCGGCCACCAGAACTCCACAAGTGATCAGAATCCGCAGACGGACGGACGACCGCATGAGACGTGCTTCCTTTATTTGTTCCCACCCCTGTCACGACGGCGCCCGGCCTGTCGCGATGGCGTCAGCCAATCACACGGATTTCACAAGTGGAAGAGTAAACATTCACACGGCACACATATGTCCGGGATGAAGGGAATTAAGGGACGGAGCGGACGGAGCGGTACGTATCCGTAACGGCGCGCTCCGTCACATCTGCACCATTCCCGCCCGCCGCTCTCCCCGCCTCCCCGCCCTCACGCCTGACGGGACGCCAGCTCCACGACGGTGATGTCCGAGGGCGCCCCGACCCGCACCGGCGGACCCCAGGCACCCGCGCCGCGCGAGACGTAGAGCTGGGTGTCGCCGTAGCGTTCGAGGCCCGCGACGGTCGGGTTAGCCAGCTCGGCGAGGTAGTTGCCGGGCCACAGCTGACCGCCGTGGGTGTGGCCGGAGAGCTGGAGGTCGACGCCGTGGCGGACGGCGTCGTCGATGACGATCGGCTGGTGCGCGAGCAGCACGGCGGTACGCGCCCGGTCCCGGTCCCCGAGCGCCCTGCCGAAGTCCGGCCCGTGGCCCTCGCTCTCCCCCGCGACGTCGTCCACCCCGGCGAGGTCGAACCCGGCCCCGATCTCGACGCGGGCGTTGCGCAACGGGTGCAGCCCGAGCTCACGGACGTGGTCGACCCAGGCGTCGGCGCCCGAGAAGTACTCGTGGTTGCCCGTCACGAAGAACGACCCGTCCCGGGCACGCAGCCGCGCGAGCGGCTCGGCGGCGGGCCCGAGGTCCTGGACGGTGCCGTCGACCAGGTCGCCCACGACGGCGACGAGGTCCGGCTGGGTGGCGTTGATCGTGTCGACGATCCGCTGCGTGTGGGCCCGCCCCAGGATCGGCCCGAGATGAATGTCGGACACCACCGCGATCCGGTACCCGTGCGCCCCCCGAGGCAACTTCGCCAACGGCACCGTGACCCGCTTCACCCGCGGCCCCCGCAACACCCCGTACGTCCCGACCCCGACCGTCCCTACGGCGACGGCGGCGGCGGTGCCGGAGACGACCCGGTTGACGAAGAGACGACGGGAGAGGTCGGGGGCGGCCGGGGGCTGTGGGGCCTGCGGCCGAGCAGTGGATCCGTCCGAGGCCGCCGTCCGCGCGCCCGGGTCCGCGCCCGCGGCCGACACCGGCGCCGACACCGGCACCGGCACCGGCGTCCCGACCACCCCCGCCCCGGTCCCCGTCCCCGTCTCCGTCCCCGTCTCCGTCCCCGTCTCCGTCCCGGTCCGCCGCGCCAGCACCCGCCGCAGCAGCGGCCTCAGCGGCTCCGTCACCGCCAGGGCGAGGGTGAGGTACAGAAGCAGGGCCAGCCACAGGAACCCGGGCCAGGCGAATGCCTGCTGGAGTCCGAACGGAGCGCCCGCGCGGCCCGAGACCAGGGCGCCGAGGGAGAGCAGCGGCAGAACGACGGCCGCGACCGTGCCGGCCCGCCGGGCGAGCCCGCCCGGGACCGTCAGATCGCGCACCAGGCGCCGCCACACGTACCAGTGGACCGCACCGAGCAGACCGAGGACCACGACCAACACCAGCAGGAAGACGACGACCACGCCCCACGTACCCCTTGTCCGCTTGTCCGCGCCGGCCCGCGATGTCCGCGATACCCGCGTCGGCCGCGAGCGTACAGAGACCCTGTCGCGAGCCCGCCACGGGCCCGTTCGATACTGGCAGGGCAAGTCCACCCCACCCCGAAGGACACCCGATGAAGCTCAGCCGCCGCGCCTCCTGGTTCCTGCTCGCGTTCGGCGCCTGGTCCTGGGTGATCTGGGTGACCTTCGCGAAGAACCTCTGGAAGGACGGCAGCGGCCTCGCCTTCGACGACGCGGGCGACCCGACCGCCTACTTCTGGGTCCACCTGCTGCTGGCCGTCACGTCCTTCGTCCTCGGCACCGTGGTCGGCACGATCGGCCTCCGGGGTGTCCGCGCGGGCCGGAAATAGCGTCACCACGAGTGGATCACCGGCGGTACAGTCCGCCGCGTGGACATACCCGACTGGTTCGCCTGGATAGCCCTCGGCCTGCTCGTCCTGCAGGTCCTCTCCCTCACCCCCACCCTGCGCGGGCTGCGCGGGCCGGACCCCGCGGCCGTCGCCAAGGCGCGGCTCGACCTGGTGGACACCCTCGGCGGCATGCTGATCCTCGCCGGTCTGGTGCTGATGCTGCAGGTGGCGGAGTCCTGGCTCTGGCTCGCCCTCGCCGGCTTCGCGCTCATGACGGTCGCCATGACCGGCAAGGGCGTCCGGCTGCTCCGTGCCCGCCGCCGCCCCACGGGCTGACCCGGCGGGCACGAGGTCTTCACACGCCGAAGGGCCGGGCATGGATCCCGCGCGGCGATTCCGCCGTCTTGGTAGGCGCGAGCGACCTCCCCCTCCGGCCGTGGCGGCTCAGCCGGCCGGCCACCTGCAGAAAGCGATCCAGATGAAGCAGCTCCACGCGCCCACGGCGAGCGGGAACCAGGAGGCGGGCCTGCGGACGGGTGGACGAGTCTGGGCGAACCGCCCCGCGGTTCTCGGAACGCGGTTCCGGGGATGTACGTTCTCGATCGTGTCCGCATCGAAGATGACCGCGAAGGTCGCCGTGACGGTGACTGCCGCCGCCGCACTGCTCCCGCTGCTCGCCTCGGCTCCCGCGCATGCGGACGAGAAGGACAAGCAGCCCAAACCGCCCATCGTCATGTCCAGTGTCGGCGGTGCGCTGCTGTCCCGGCCGGGTACGCAGGTGCAGCTGGGGGCGGGTGCCCCGGTGCTGCCCAAGGACGTCAGCGCGCGGTCGTGGGTGGTGGCGGACGCGGAGAGCGGGCAGGTGCTCGCCGCGCACAACGCGCACTGGCCGCTGGCCCCCGCCTCCACGCTGAAGATGCTCTTCGCGGACACCGTGCTGCCGAAGTTCCCCAAGACCGAGAACCACACGGTCACGCCGCAGGACCTGGCCGGCATGGGCGCGGGCTCCAGCCTGGTGGGGATCAAGGAGAAGCAGACGTACAGCGTCCACGACCTGTGGCTCGGCGTCTTCCTGCGCTCCGGCAACGACGCCGTCCACGTGCTGGCCGCGATGAACAACGGCGTCCCGCAGACCGTGCGCGACATGAACGAGCACGCCGCCGACCTCCAGGCGCTCGACACCCATGTCGTCACGCCGGACGGTTACGACGCCCCGGGCCAGGTCTCCTCCGCGTACGACCTCACCCTCATCGCCCGCAGCGGCATGCAGAAGGCCGACTTCCGGGAGTACGCGGCGACCCCGCGGGCCGCCTTCCCCGGGGAGCAGAAGCCCGGCAAGAAGCGGGAGACCTTCGAGATCCAGAACACCAACCGGCTGCTGACCGGTGACATCGGCGTCCCCGCCTACCAGGGCATCGCCGGCGTCAAGAACGGCAACACCACGCACGCGGGCGCGACCTTCACGGGCGTCGCCGAGCGCAACGGCCGGGTGCTGCTCGTCACGGTCATGAACCCGTCCTCCAAGGAGCAGCACGCGGTCTACAAGGAGACCGCCCGGCTGCTCGACTGGGGCTTCGCGGCCTCCGGCAAGGTGACGCCGGTGGGTGAGCTGGTGCCGCCGAAGTCGGCGCGTACGGACACGGGCGCGTCGGCCGGCGCGGGTTCCGACGGCACGGCGCCCGCCCCCGGCAAGAACGCCCCCACGGGCGTCGAGAAGGCCGCCGCCGCCCAGGAGCACTCGGGCGGCGTGGGCATCGCGCTCGCCGTGGCCGGCGGGGTGCTGGTGCTCCTCGCGGGTGCCGTCTTCCTGGTCAACCGGCGCTGGCCGCTCGCGGGTTCCGCCCGCCGCCGGGAGTCGGGGGCCGGGCCGGAGTCGGGGGCCGCTCCGGGGCGTCGGAGGGCTGGGAAGGGCTCTCGGGGCCGGAAGGAGCCGGTTCCCGCTCCGGTGGACGAGAGCGTGAACCCGTAGCCGTCCAGGCCGCGCAGAACAGCAGCAGTTTCGCGGTGAAGTTGATCCACAGCAGCAGGGCCACCGGCACGCCGAAGGCCCCGTACATCGACTTCGCCGCGACGCCCTTCATATAGCCGCCGAGCAGCAGTTTCAGCAGCTCGAAGCCGACCGCCCCGAGGAGCGCCGCGACGACCAGGTCGCGGCGCCTCGGTTCGACGCCCGGCAGCAGCGTGAGCATGTACGCCAGGAGCAGGAAGTCCGCGCCGATCGCGATGATCAGGGCGGCGGCCTGGAGCAGGGTGCCGCCCGCCCCGGTGTTCTCGATGCCGAGCCGGTCGGCGCTCCAGCCCACGGCGGTCGACCCGAGCCAGGACGCGGCGAGCGAGCAGAGCCCGACGCCGCCGAGGCCGAGCAGGACCAGCGTGTCCTTGCCCTTGCGCGCGAAGGGGTTGCCCTCGTCTACGCCGTCGAGGCCCCAGACCGAGCGCAGGCATTCGCGCATCGAGCCGACCCAGCCGATGCCCATGAAGAGCAGCACGGCGCCGGCGACGAGACCGATGGTGCCGGCGTTGTCGACGAGGCCGCCGATGTCGAGCTGGTCGGAGATGCCGGGGACCTGGTCGGCGATCTTGTTCTCGATCTTGTCGAGCTGTTCGGTGCTGAGCAGCGCGGCGCCGATCGCGGCGGCGACGGTGATCAGCGGGAAGAGGGCGAGGAAGCTGAGGAAGGTGATCGCGGCGGCGAGCCGGGCCCAGCGGACCTCGTCCAGGAGCTCGTACGCGTGCCAGGCGTGGGTCTTCATCAGGCGGACGACCCAGGGGCCGATGACGGGCAGTCCGGTCAGCCAGTCCATGTCGTGCGCGACCCTCCCTCGGTGGACGGTACGGATGCGGTGGTCTCGGCTCGGAACACCCACGTCCGGTTGCCCCAGAATCGCAGACAGGTGGCGAGCGCCATGCCGACACCGAGTCCTGACACCGTGTCGGCCCGCGCGGAGGTGAGCCCGAGGCCGTAGTGGGAGACCCCGAGGCAGAGCAGCTGGACGCCCGCGCCGGCCAGGTTCACGCCGAAGAACGCCGCGTACTCGCGGGCTCCGACGGTGCGGCGGCGGTAGGTGCCGAACGCGTTGCCCAGGTAGGCGACCGTGCAACCGGCCAGGAACGAGGCCGACTTGGCGGCGACCGGGCCGAGGGTGCCGTGCAGGGCGAGGAAGACGGCGAGGTCGGCCGCGTAGGCGGCGGCGCCGGAGACCGCGAAGCCCAGCAGCTCGTGGCGAGTACCCGCGCTGCCCGTGCCCCCTGCGTCCCCTGCGCCCCCTGCGTCCCCCGTGCTGCCCGAGCCACCCGCGCCCCTCGCGCAACCCACGCCCCTCACGTCCCTCCCCTTCACAGGTCGACGACCGCCATCCCGTACATCGCGGCCCAGACCAGGCCGATGACGGCGAGCGGCCGGTCGCGCAGGACGACGTCCTCCGGCTCGCCGGCGGTGCCGCGGTCGGCGAAGACGGCGTACCGCAGGACGGCCAGGATGAAGGCGACCACGGAGAGCTGGCGCCAGGGCAGCAGCGAGCCGTTGGCGACACCGCCGCTCTCCAGCGCCCACAGGCAGTAGCCGAGGACGGCCACCCCGGCGGCCAGCTGCCAGACGAAGCGCAGGTAGCCGGTCGTGTACTGGGTGAGCAGCGCGCGGGTGGCGCCCTGGGCGTCCTCCATCTGCACGGCTTCCGAGTAGCGCTTGGCCGCGACCATGAACAGCGCGCCGAAGCCGGTGGTGATCAGGAACCAGCGGGAGAGCGGGATCCCGAGCGCGATCCCGCCGATCATCGCCCGCATCAGGAAGCCGGTGGAGACGACCGCGAGGTCGACGACGAGGACGTGCTTGAGGCGTACGCAGTAGGCGAGTTGCATCACCAGGTACGCGGTCAGGAGCAGCGCCGTCATGGCGTTGCACACCAGGGCGCTCGCGACGGCCGCGCCGAGCCCGAGCAGGGCGCCCGTCACGTACGCGAGGGGTACGGGGACGAGGCCGGCGGCGACGGGGCGGTGCCGTTTCACCGGGTGGGCGCGGTCGGCGGCGGCGTCGCGGGCGTCGTTGACCAGGTACACGGCGGAGGCGGCGGCCGTGAACAGCGCGAAGACCAGGGCGAGCCGCCCGCCGACGGGCCAGGAGACGAGCTGCCCGGCGGCGACGGGCGCGGCGACGACGAGCGCGTTCTTGACCCACTGCCGGGGCCGGGCGGTCCGGACGACCCCCCGGGCGACGGCGAGGGCGCCGGGGCGGGCGGGGACCGGGCGCGCGGCGGCGGGCGGGACGAGGACCGCGGTGCCGGTGGTGGGGTCAGGCACGGGGGCCTCCCGGGGTGCGGCGCCGCCCGGCGCGGGCGGGCGGGGCCGTGGTGGGGTCAGGCACGGGGGCCTCCCGGGGTGGAGGTCAGCCAGGTCCGGGCGACCGTCACCGTGGCGGCGCCGAGGAGGGCTCCGGCGGCGATGTCGGTCGGGTAGTGGACGCCGGCGACGAGGCGGGAGAGGCACATCGCGGCGGCGGCCGGCACGGCGACGGTGCGGGTGGCCGGGCCGAGGGCGGCGAAGGCGACGGCCGCCGCGGCGGCCGAGGCCGCGTGGGAGCTGGGGAAGGAGTGCCGGCCGGCGGTGCGGACGAGCGGCGGGTACTCCTCGGGGCGCGGCCTGGGGCGCCGTACGACCCGTTTGACGCCCATGCTGGCGAGGTGCGCCGCCGCGATCAGGGCCGTGCCGCGCAGCCAGCCGGCGCGGTGCGGCCGGTCCAGGGCGGCGCCGGCGAGTCCGGCGGCGAGCCACACCGCGCCGTGTTCGCCGCCGAAGGAGAGCGCGCGGGCGGCCGCGGCCACGGCGGGCCTGCGCCCCTGCGCGTGTACGGCGGCCAGGACCCGGTGGTCGGTCTCGGCCCAGTCCCCGTATCGCATGCGTCTCGTCGCCTCCCCGGTTCGCCGTCGGCCAGGGGCGACTCTGACGCGCGGAGGCCGCGTACGGGGCGGGACGCTTTCCTGACACTCGTTTAATCACCCATTTCGACGAACCGCCCACCAATCCCGGCATAAGCGACACTCACGGCGATACCGTCACCTCCATGGCTGCCGAGACGGACATCCCCACCGACATCCCCGCCGACATCCCGACCGGCATCGCCGTCGATGTCCCCGCCGACGTCCCCACGGTCCCCGTCGGCGTCCCCGCCGGCATCCCGGCCGATGTCGACACCCTCACCGGGTGGGGCCGCACCGCCCCCACCCTCGCGCGCGTCATCCGCCCCCGCACGTACGAGGAGGCCGCCGCCGCCGTCCGCGCCTGCGGCGCCCGGGGGTCGATCGCCCGCGGACTCGGCCGGGCCTACGGCGACGCCGCCCAGAACGCCGGCGGCTCCGTCCTCGACATGACCGGCCTCGCCCGGATCCGCGCCATCGACGCCGAGGCCGGACTGGCCGTCTGCGACGCGGGCGTCAGCCTGCACCACCTCATGGAGGTGCTGCTGCCGCTCGGCTGGTTCGTGCCCGTCACCCCCGGCACCCGCTACGTCACCGTCGGCGGGGCGGTCGGCGCCGACATCCACGGCAAGAACCACCACGTCTCCGGCTCCTTCTCCCGCCACGTCGTCTCCCTCGACCTGCTCACCGCCGACGGCCTCGTGCACACCGTCACGCCCGGACAGCCCCTCTTCGACGCGACCGCCGGCGGCATGGGCCTGACCGGGGTGATCCTCTCCGTCACGCTCCGGCTGCTGCCCGTCGCGACCTCGCTGATGGCCGTCGACACCGAACGCGCCACCGACCTCGACGACCTGATGGACCGGCTGAACGCCACCGACCACCTGCACCGCTACTCCGTCGCCTGGATCGACCTGCTCGCCCGCGGCGCCGCGACCGGCCGCGCCGTCCTCACCCGCGGCGACCACGCCCCGTACGACGCCCTGCCGCTCCGGGCCCGCCGCGACCCGCTCGCCTTCCGGCCCGGACAGCTGCCCGGCGCCCCCGCGTACGTCCCCGAGGGGCTGCTCGGCCGGCACACCGTCGGCCTCTTCAACGAGCTCTGGTACCGCAAGGCGCCCCGCCGCTCCACCGGCCGGCTCCAGCGGCTGACCTCCTTCTTCCACCCCCTCGACGGGGTCCCGCACTGGAACCGGGTCTACGGGCGCGGCGGCTTCGTGCAGTACCAGTTCGTCGTCGGGTACGGGCAGGAGGAGACCCTCCGCCGGGTCGTCCAGCGGATCGCCAGCCGCCGCTGCCCGTCCTTCCTCGCCGTCCTGAAACGCTTCGGCGAGTCCGACCCCGGCTGGCTCTCCTTCCCGCTGCCCGGCTGGACCCTGGCCCTCGACATCCCGGCCTCGCTCAGCGGCCTCGGCGCCTTCCTCGACGAGCTCGACGAGCTGGTCGTCGGCGCGGGCGGCCGGGTCTACCTCGCCAAGGACGCACGGCTGCGGCCCGAGCTGCTCGCCGCGATGTACCCGAGGCTCGACGACTTCCGCGAGCTGCGGGCGCGGCTCGACCCCACGGGCGTGTTCGTGTCGGACCTGTCCCGCCGCCTGGGTCTGTGACCCCGCCCCCGTCCGCCCCTGGCTCTTCCCCCGGCTCTTCCCTGTCTCGTCTCTTGTCCTCGTCCCCTACGACTCGTCCCTTGAGGAGCGTGAACGCCATGAAGGACGCCTTCGGCGCCCCGCAGTCCCTGCTCGTTCTCGGCGGCACCTCCGAGATCGGCCTGGCCACCGCGCGCCGGCTGATCGCCCGCCGCACCCGCGTCGTCTGGCTCGCCGGGCGCCCGTCCCCCGCCCTCGCCGCCGCCGCGGACTCGCTGCGCGTGCTCGGCGCCGTGGTGCACACCGTGCCCTTCGACGCGCTCGACACCGAGTCGCACGAGGAACGGCTCGGCAAGCTGTTCACCGAGGGCGACATCGACATGGTGCTGCTCGCCTTCGGCGTCCTCGGCGACCAGGCGCGCGACGAGTCCGACCCGCTGGCCGCCGTACGGGTCGCCCAGACCAACTACACCGGCGCCGTCTCGGCCGGCCTCGTCTGCGCGCAGGCGCTCCAGGCGCAGGGACACGGTTCGCTGGTGGTGCTCTCGTCCGTGGCCGGGGAGCGGGCCCGGCGGGCCAACTTCATCTACGGCTCGTCCAAGGCCGGGCTCGACGCCTTCGCGCAGGGCCTCGGGGACGCGATGCACGGCACCGGGGTGCAGGTGATGGTCGTACGCCCCGGCTTCGTCCGCTCCAAGATGACCGAGGGCCTGGCGGCGGCCCCGCTCGCGACCACGCCCGAGGCGGTCGCGACGGCGATCGAACTGGGACTGCGGCGCCGCTCGGAGACCGTGTGGGTGCCGGGCAGCCTGCGCGTGGTGATGTCGGCGCTGCGGCACGTGCCGCGGGGGGTCTTCCGGCGGCTGCCGGTGTGACGGTCATACGGGGGGGCGGGGGCCGGGGCGCGGTACGGGCCGCGCCACGGGCTCCCGCCCCGGATCAGACCGCCGGGGTCGCCGCCGGGGCCTCGATCGGGCTGCCGCTCTGGGACGGGACCGCCGACACCGTGCGGCCGCTGCCGAACTCGTAGTCGCACAGCTTGCGCCACACGCCGTCCGCGCCCTGCTCGTACAGCGCGAAGGAGCGGCAGACCCACTCCGCCGCGTAGCCGGCGAGCTCCGTGTACGCCCGGTCCATCGCCTCCTCGGAGATGCCGTGGGCGACGGTGACGTGCGGGTGGTACGGGAACTGCAGCTCGCGCGGGACCGGGCCCGACGCGTCGCGGACCAGCTCCTGGAGGCGGTCGCAGGACGGGGTGCCCTCGACCAGCTTGACGAAGACGACCGGGGAGAGCGGGCGGAACGTCCCGGTGCCCTCCAGACGCATCGCGAAGGGCTCGCTGCCGGCCGCGATCCCGGCCAGGTGCGCCGCGATCTCCGGCAGCCGCTCCTCGGCCACCTCGGTCGGCGGGAGCAGGGTGACGTGGGTGGGGATGCCGTGCGCGGCGGGATCCCCGAAGCCCGCGCGCCGCTCCTGAAGGCGGCTGCCGTGAGGCTCCGGGACCGCGATCGAAACGCCGAGCGTTACGGTCCCCACGTCGTTCTCCTCCGTCGTCCGTCGAGCAAATGTGCACGAGTGGTGCAGGCGCCAGTGTGCGGCCTGCACCACCCTCGTGGCCAGGGTCCTAGGACTCAGTGCTTCGCGGGCAGGAAGCCCAGCCGGTCGTAGGCCTGCGCCAGCGTCTCCGCGGCGACGGCGCGGGCCTTCTCCGCGCCCTTGGCCAGGACCGAGTCCAGCGTCTCCGGGTCGTCCAGGTATTCCTGCGTACGGGTCCGGAACGGCGTGACGAAGTCCACCATGACCTCGGCCAGGTCGGTCTTCAGGGCGCCGTACATCTTGCCCTCGTAGCTCTTCTCCAGGTCGGCGACCGACGTGGAGGTGAGCACGGACATGATGGTGAGCAGGTTGGAGACGCCGGCCTTGTGCTCCGGGTCGAAGCGGATCACCGTGTCGGTGTCCGTGACGGCGCTCTTGACCTTCTTCGCCGTCGTCTTCGGGTCGTCGAGCAGGTTGATCAGACCCTTCGGCGTCGACGCCGACTTGCTCATCTTGATCGACGGGTCCTGCAGGTCGTAGATCTTCGCCGTCTCCTTGAGGATGTACGGCGCCGGGATCGTGAACGTCTCGCCGAAGCGCCCGTTGAACCGCTCCGCGAGGTCACGGGTCAGCTCGATGTGCTGGCGCTGGTCCTCGCCGACCGGGACCTGGTGGGCCTGGTAGAGCAGGATGTCCGCGACCTGGAGGATCGGGTACGTAAAGAGGCCGACGCTCGCGTTGCCCGCGCCCTGCTTGGCGGACTTGTCCTTGAACTGCGTCATGCGGGAGGCCTCGCCGAAGCCGGTGAGGCAGTTCATCACCCAGGCGAGCTGCGCGTGCTCGGGCACGTGACTCTGCACGAAGAGCGTGCACCGCTCCGGGTCCAGGCCCGCGGCGAGCAGCTGGGCGGCGGCGAGCCGGGTGTTGGCGCGCAGCGCGGCGGGATCCTGCGGGACCGTGATCGCGTGCAGGTCCACCACCATGTAGAAGGCGTCGTGGGACTCCTGCAGCGCCACCCACTGGCGGACCGCGCCGAGGTAGTTGCCGAGGTGGAACGAGCCGGCGGTGGGCTGGATTCCGGAGAGCACACGAGGACTGTCAGAGGCCATGCCCATCATTCTCTCAGGTGCGCCACCCGGAACCGGACGTGGCATCGGGCCCTGTGAGACGAGGAACACACGTCGCGCGCCGTACGCGGAGCGCGACGACGGCGGCCGCCCCTTCCGGGGCGGCCGCCGTCCGGTGGTCCGTGCCGGGACCGCCGCGGCGCCGAGGCCGCGCGACCAGGCCGGCAGGCCCGGGGCCGGGCCGCCCGACTAGGCCGGCAGGCCCGGGGCCGGGTACGCGGACATCAGGTCGGCGACCTCGGCGCGTACGGACGTCAGGGTGGCCTCGTCGCCCTTGCCCGCCGCGGTGACGGCCCGGTCGATCCACTCCGCGATCCGCGGCATGTGCGAGGTGTCCAGGCCGCGGGAGGTGAGGGAAGGGGTGCCGATGCGGATGCCGGAGGGGTCGAAGGGCTTGCGCGTGTCGTACGGGACGGTGTTGTAGTTCACGACGATGCCCGCCCGGTCCAGGGCCTTCGCCGCGATCTTGCCGGGGACCTCCTTGGGCGTGAGGTCCATCAGGATCAGGTGGTTGTCCGTACCGCCCGAGACCAGGTCGAAGCCGCGGGCCAGCAGCGCCTCGGCGAGCGCCTTGGCGTTGGCGACGACCGCGTGCGCGTAGGTGCGGAAGGAGGGCTGGGCCGCCTCCCGCAGGGCCACCGCGATCGCGGCGGTGGTCTGGTTGTGCGGGCCGCCCTGGAGGCCCGGGAAGACCGCCTTGTCGAGGGCCTTCGCGTGCTCCTCCCGGGACATCAGCATGGCGCCGCGCGGGCCGCGCAGGGTCTTGTGGGTGGTCGTGGAGATCACGTCGGCGTACGGCACCGGGGACGGGTGCGCGCCGCCCGCGATCAGGCCCGCGATGTGGGCGACGTCCGCGACTAGCACCGCGCCGGCCTCCCTCGCGATCTCCCCGAAGGCCGCGAAGTCGATCGTGCGGGGCAGCGCCGTGCCGCCGCAGAAGATCACCTTCGGGCGCTCCTTGAGGGCGAGCTCGCGCACCTGGTCGAAGTCGATCAGCCCGTCCTCGTGGCGTACGCCGTACTGGACGCCCCGGAACCACGTGCCCGTCGCGGAGACGCCCCAGCCGTGGGTCAGGTGGCCGCCCATCGGCAGGGCCATGCCCATCACGGTGTCCCCCGGCCGCGCGAAGGCCAGGTACACGGCGAGGTTCGCCGGCGAGCCCGAGTACGGCTGCACGTTCGCGTGCTCCACGCCGAACAGGGCCTTGGCGCGGTCGACGGCCAGGGTCTCGATCCGGTCGATGTTCTGCTGGCCCTCGTAGTAGCGGCGGCCCGGGTAGCCCTCGCTGTACTTGTTCTGCAGCACCGTCCCGGAGGCTTCCAGGACGGCGGCGGAGACGTAGTTCTCGCTCGGGATGAGGCGCAGGGTCTCCGCCTGGAGGCGTTCCTCCGCGCCGACCAGGGCGGCCAGGTCGGGGTCGGCGGCCGTCAGCGCGGGGTGCCGGGAGGAGGTGGAGGTGGAGGTGGGGGCCGGGGTGGGGGTGGCTGGCGTGGTCATCTTTCGCTCCTGGGTCGGGGGACGGTCCCGGAGCGTCGCGGCTCGCGCGTGCGGCGCCACACGGGACCCGGTCGGTTCCCGTGATGCCCAGGCGGGCGGCACCTCGTGTGGTCTGCCGCGCGAGGCTCCCCCGGGGTCGCTTCCCCGTACGCCAGTCGCCACGCGTGTTTCCAGCCTAGCGGGCGCGCCGTCAGCGCAGGTTTCCCCGTCCGGCATGCGAGCGACGATAAGAAAAGGGAGCCACACCCGCCCCTGGCCGCAGGACGATCGGAGATCCCGTGTCGAGAACGCAAGACGAGATCGCAGCCGCGGACGCGCACAGCGCCCACAACTACCACCCCCTGCCCGTGGTCGTCGCCTCCGCCGAAGGCGCGTGGCTGACCGATGTCGAGGGGCGCCGCTACCTCGACATGCTCGCCGGGTACTCGGCCCTCAACTTCGGGCACGGCAACCCACGCCTCCTGGACGCGGCGCGGGCGCAGCTGGACCGGTTGACGCTCACCTCGCGGGCCTTCCACCACGACCGGTTCGGCGCGTTCTGCACGCGGCTGGCCGCGCTGTGCGGCAAGGACGCGGTGCTGCCGATGAACACCGGCGCCGAGGCCGTCGAGACGGCGGTGAAGACGGCCCGGAAGTGGGGGTACGAGGTGAAGGGCGTGCCGGACGGGCACGCGAAGATCGTCGTCGCGGGGAACAACTTCCACGGGCGCACCACGACGATCGTCAGCTTCTCCACGGACCACGAGGCCCGGGACCACTTCGGGCCGTACACGCCGGGGTTCGAGATCGTCCCGTACGGGGACCTCACCGCCCTGGAGGCGGCGGTCACCGAGAACACGGTGGCGGTCCTGCTGGAGCCGATCCAGGGCGAGGCCGGGGTGCTCGTCCCGCCGGCCGGGTACCTGCGCGGGGTGCGGGAGCTGACGGCCCGGCGGAACGTGCTGTTCATGGCCGACGAGATCCAGTCCGGCCTCGGCCGGACCGGGCGGACCTTCGCGTGCGAGCACGAGGGCGTCGTGCCGGACGTCTACATCCTCGGCAAGGCGCTCGGGGGCGGCGTGGTGCCCGTCTCGGCGGTCGTCGCCGACCGGGACGTGCTCGGGGTGTTCCGGCCGGGTGAGCACGGGTCGACCTTCGGCGGCAACCCGCTGGCCTGCGCGGTGGCCCTTGAGGTCATCGCCATGCTGGAGACCGGCGAGTACCAGCAGCGGGCCACCGAGCTCGGCGAGCACCTGCACGCGGAGCTCGGGCTGCTCGTGGGCGGCGGCGCGGTGGAGACGGTGCGCGGGCGCGGGCTCTGGGCCGGGGTCGACATCGTGGCCTCCCGGGGTACCGGGCGGGAGATCTCCGAGCGGCTGATGGGGCGGGGGGTGCTCGTCAAGGACACCCACGGGTCGACCATTCGGATCGCTCCGCCGCTGGTGATCAGCAAGGAGGATCTGGACTGGGGGCTTCAGCAGTTGCGGGAGGTGCTCGCCGGGGGGTGAGTGGCGGGGGGGGTGGGGGGTGGGGGGTGGGGGGTGAGTGGACGGACTCTCTGTTCGCCGGGGGCCGGGGCCTCCGGGTGGGGGTGTCCGGACTGCGACCTTCACTTCGCTGCGCTCGTTACGGGCGCCGCCACGTCCGGACACCCCCACCCTCCGGCCCCGGCCCCCTCCCGCCGTCGTCGTCGGATCCCCTTTTGGTGCAACTCCCGGCATTGACACCCCAGTTGGTCTAGGCCAATGATTTCGCCATGTCCAGACCTCGTCTGAGCCGTGCCCTGCGTGGTGCGCTCGCCGCGCTCGTTCCCCTCGCGCTCTTCGGCGGCCTCGGCGGCTCCCCCGCCCAGGCCGCCCCGCTCGCGGGCTGGCCCGAGCCCGTCCCGGTCGTCTCCCACGTGGAGACCCGTGATCCCGTCGTCTTCATCACCATCGACGACGGCTGGTACCACGACCCCGCCGCCGCGAAGCTGCTGCTCGACCGGCGGGTGCCCGCGTCCCTCTTCCTGCTGCCGGGCGCCTACTCGTACGACTCCGGCTACTTCCACACCCTGCTCGACCAGGGGCGGTCCCGCGTCGAGAACCACACCGTCAACCATCCCGACCTCACCACCCTCGACGCCGCCGGGCAGAAGGCCGAGGTCTGCGGGGCGCGCGACCAGCACCTCGCCCAGTTCGGGGACGGGCCGCGGCTGCTGCGTCCGCCGTACGGGGTGTACGACGCCACCACCCGGACCACCGCCCGCGCCTGCGGCGCCAAGGCCGTCGTGACCTGGACGTACGACCTGACCACCTGGGGCCAGTGGACGCCGCCCACCCCCCGACTGAAGGCCGGCGACATCATCCTGCTGCACTTCAACGAGACGCTGGAGGAGGATCTGCGGCGGGCCCTGGACCTCGCCGACGCCGCCGGACTCCAGCCCGCGCCGTTGCGGGACTACGTCGCCGAGTAGGGCTCCGTCAGGGGGTCCTGAAGAATCACGTGCGGGACGAAGCGGGCGTACTCGTCCGTGATCAGGCCCGACGACTCGCGGATTCCCAGGCCCGCCGACGCGTCGCCCACCGTCCACGCGCCGAGCACCACCCGGTTGCCGTCGAAGTCCGGCAGCGGGGCCAGCTCCTGGTAGCAGCAGGGTTCGTCCCGTACGACGGGCGCCTCGCCCGGCCGGTGGACGGTGACGCCGGCGCCCTCGCGGCCCAGCAGCGGCTTGGCCACGTAGCCGGTGGCGGCGGCGAGTTCGCGGGGGCCGTCGAGGTAGGCGGGCAGCAGGTTGGGGTGGCCCGGGTGGAGCTCCCACAGGATCGCGAGGAGGGCCTTGTTGGAGAGCAGCATCTTCCACGCCGGCTCGATCCAGCAGGTGCTGCCGGTGCCCCCGCCGTTGTCCAGCGTGTCGAGGACGTGCGGGCCGAACCGGTCCGTGGCCAGCCACTCCCACGGATAGAGCTTGAAGCAGGCGCGGATGAAACGCAGCCGGTCGTCGACGAAGCGGCCCGAGATCCGGTCCCAGCCGATCCGCTCGACCGAGAGCGCCGCCGTGTCGAGGCCCGCCTGCTGGGCGGTCTCGCGCAGGTACGCGACCGTCATCAGGTCCTCGCCGAGCTCGTCGCCGTCGGTGTGCACGAAGTGCACCGGGCTGCCCGGGGGAAGCAGGTGCGCCTGGCTCCGCCACGCCTCGACGAGGCGTTCGTGGAGGGAGTTCCACTGGTCGGCGCCGGGGAAGCGCTCCTCCATCCAGAACCACTGCGGGCTCGCCGCCTCCACCAGGGAGGTCGGGGTGTCGGCGTTGTACTCCAGCATCTTCGCCGGGCCCGTGCCGTCGTAGCGGAGGTCGAACCTGCCGTAGATGGTGGGGAGTTCGGCCCGGCGGCGCCAGGACTCGGCGACCAGCCCGGCGAGCCGCGGGTCGGTGATGCCGAGTTCGGCGAACCGGTCCCGCGCCACGATGTGCGCCGCCGCGGCCAGGCACATCGCGTGCAGCTCCTCGACGACCTCCTCCAGCGCCTCCACCTCGGGCAGGCTGAAGGAGTAGTAGGCGCTCTCGTCCCAGTACGGGCGGAGCGAGTCGTCCGGGTAGCGGGTCAGGGGGTAGATCAGACCCTGTTCCTCGACGGTCCGCTGCCAGTCGGGGCGGGGCTCGACGCGATGGCGTTCCACGCCGGGATCAGCCGCCGCCGGAGCCGGAGTGGTGGCCGCCGAAGCCGCCCGAGTCGACGGCCGCCCGGTCGAAGCTGCCGCCGCTCACCTTGCCGCTGCTGACCGCGCCGCCGTAGTAGTAGCGGCCCGTGGACGTGGTGCTGCCGTTGCCGGAGCCGCCGCCGGATTCGCACTTGTAGTCCGGCAGCTCCTTGTACGTCACCGGGTCGATGCAGCGGCGGTCCGGCTCCGAACCGCACGCCGTCAGGGTCGCCGCCAGCACGCTCACGCCGCCGAGTATCACCGTGCCCGACCTCAGCCTGCGCATGGCCCGTCCTCCCCTGCTCTCCCCGATGTCTGTTGCGATCGCACAGTGTAGGCCCGGCCGGTGCGGCCCTCCGCTCCCGCTCGCACTAGAGTCCCTTTCGTGCTTCTTGGGATGGTGTGTGCGCTCGGATCCGCGCTCTGCTTCGGGGCCGCGTCGGTACTTCAGGCGCTCGGCGCCCGGGCCGCCGAGCCCGGCACGGGCGGCGGCGTCGACGTGACGCTGCTGTGGCGGGCCCTGCGCCAGTGGCGGTACGTGGCCGGGCTCGGCCTGGACGGCCTCGGCTTCGTCCTCCAGATCGTCGCCCTGCGGACCCTGCCGATCTACGCGGTGGGGGCCTCGCTCGCGGCCAGCCTCGCCGTGACGGCGGTGATCGCCTCCCGCGTGCTGAACGTACGGCTGCGGCGGATCGAGTGGACGGCGGTCGGCGTGGTCTGCCTCGGGCTCGCCATGCTGGCCCTCGCGTCCGGGCGCGAAGGGCACGACGGGACCGACTCGGCGACCCTCCAATGGGGGCTGCTCGTCGCCGCCTTCGCCGTCCTCGCCGTCGGCGCGGCCGCGGGGCGGCTGCCGGAGCGGCCCCGCGCCCTCACCCTGGGCCTCGCGGCCGGCTTCGGCTTCGGCGTCGTCGAGGTCGCGGTCCGGCTGATCGACTCGGTCGACCTCACCAACCCGGCGCTGTACGCGCTGCTCGTCGGCGGCGGGGCGGCGTTCCTGCTGCTGACCTCCGCGCTGCACCGCGGGTCGGTGACCACCGCGACGGCGGGACTGGTGCTCGGCGAGACCATCGGGCCCGCGCTGGTGGGCGTCGTGTGGCTCGGGGACCAGACCCGCGAGGGCTACGGCTGGCTCGCCGTCCTCGGCTTCGCCGTCGCGATCGCCGGCTCCCTCACCCTGGCCCGCTTCGGCGAGGCCCCGGCCGCACCGGAGGCCGCGCCCGAAGCGGTGGGATGAGCCGGGAGCGGTGGCGTGAGCCGTCGTGCGACCCGTAGAGCGCTACGGCAGCACCCTGCACAGCGCCTCCAGCGCTCCCGTCCACCCGCTGTCCGTCGGTGTCCCGTAGCCCACGATCAGCGCGTCGGCCGTCGGCGGCGTGTCCGGGTGGCGGAAGCGGTTGATGCCCTGGAGGGCGAGGCCCTGGAAGGCGGCGGCCTGGGTGACCGAGCGTTCGGTGCCCGGCGGGAGTTCGAGGACCGCGTGCAGCCCGGCCGCGATCCCGCTGATCCGCGTCCCCGGCGACCGCGCCGCCACCGCGTCGACGAGCTGGTCGCGGCGCCGCCGGTAGCGCAGCCGCATGGCGCGCACATGCCGGTCGTACGCCCCCGAGCCCAGGAACTCCGCGAAGGTCAGCTGGTCCGTCACGCTCGACACCCAGTCCACCGCCCCCTTCGCCTCCGTCACCTCGCCGACCAGGTGCTCCGGCAGCACCATCCAGGCCAGCCGCAGCCCCGGCGCCAGCGACTTGCTCGCGGTGCCGAGGTAGACGACCCGCTCCGGGTCGAGGCCCTGGAGGGCGCCGACCGGCTGGCGGTCGTAGCGGAACTCCCCGTCGTAGTCGTCCTCCAGGATCAGGCCCCCGGACGCCCGCGCCCAGTCGACCGCCGCCGCCCGCCGGTCCGGCTGGAGCGCGCCGCCCATGGGGAACTGGTGCGCGGGGGTCATCAGGACCGCCCCCACCCCGGCCATCGCGGCCAGCCCCTCCGTGCGGGTGCCGCGCTCGTCGAAGGGCAGCCCGGGGATGCGCAGGCCCGCCCCGGCCAGGATGTCCCAGTGGACGTCCAGCCCGTACGCCTCGACCGCCACCTCCCGCACCCGCCGCGCCTTCAGCACCTGCCCCATCAGCATCAGGCCGTGCACGAACCCGGAGCAGACCACGATCCGCTCGGGCCGCGCGTACACGCCCCGCGCCCGGGCCAGGTACTCGGCGAGCACCGTGCGCAGCTCGATCCGGCCGCGCGGGTCCCCGTAGCCGAAGGCCTCGTTCGGTGCGGTCGTCAGTGCCTTGCGGGCGGCCTTCAGCCAGTCGGCGCGCGGGAAGGAGGCGAGGTCGGGGGTGCCGGGGCGCAGGTTGTACGTGGGTTTGCCGGGCGCGGAGTGGAGGGCCGTGGCGGCCCGGGACTGCACCGGGCGGCGCGGCACCGAGCGGCGGGCCACCCGGGTGCCCGAGCCCTGCCGGGCGGTCAGCCAGCCCTCCGCGACGAGCTCCGCGTACGCGTCGGCGACGGTGTTGCGGGCCACCCCCAGGTCGGCCGCGAGGGAGCGGGAGGAGGGCAGTCGCACCCCCGCCTCCAGGCGCCCGCTGCGCACCGCCTCCCGCAGCGCGTGCATGAGGCCGTCGCGCAGGCCCTGTCCGCCCAGTTCCAGATGCAGGTCGGACCCGAAAGTGGCCCACTCGTTTGCCATGGAAATGGACCATACCCGGGCACCATCCGGCCCGTACGGTGAATCTCATGACGACCACGACACAGCCCGCCGAGAAGACCGCCTACGCCCACGAGCACGCCCCCCGCCTCGCGTTCGCCAAGCTCCACCCGGAGTTCTACAAGGCCATGGTCGGCCTGGAGATCGCCGCCGCGAAGCACGTCGACCCCACCCTGTACGAGCTGATCAAGATCCGCTCCTCGCAGATCAACAACTGCGGCTTCTGCCTCGACATGCACACGAAGGACGCGATCGCGGCCGGCGAGACCGTGCAGCGGATCGTCCAGCTCTCCGCGTGGCGCGAGTCGCGGCACTTCTACACCGAGCGCGAGCTGGCCGCCCTCGGCCTCACCGAGGCGGTCACCGTCCTCACCGACGGCTTCGTGGCCGACGAGGTGTACGCGCGGGCCGCCGAGCACTTCGACGAGACCGAGCTCGCGCACCTCATCGGCGCCATCACGGTCATCAACTCCTGGAACCGGATCGGCGTCAGCACCCGCATGGCCCCGGGCCACTACACCGCCGGGGCGCACAAGCGGTGAGCCGCGTCGAGGAGCTGCGGGCGCTGCACACCGGCGTCCCGGCCGGCGGGCTTCCCCTGGTCCTGCCGGGGCCGTGGGACGCCGCCTCCGCGCGGGTCTTCGAGGAGGCCGGGTTCCCCGCCCTGGCCACGCCGAGCGCGGGCATCGCCGCCGTGCTGGGCCACGAGGACGGGCGGACCCCGGCCGACGAGATGTTCGCGGCCGTGACCCGGATCGTCCGGGCGGTCTCCGTCCCGGTCACCGCCGACCTGGAGGGGGGCTACGGCCTCTCCGCGAACGAGCTGGTCGCCCGGGTCCTGGAGACCGGCGCCGTCGGCCTCAACCTGGAGGACTCCG
Source organism: Streptomyces sp. NPDC093111 (assembly GCF_040683955.1). Classification (NCBI taxonomy): domain Bacteria; kingdom Bacillati; phylum Actinomycetota; class Actinomycetes; order Kitasatosporales; family Streptomycetaceae; genus Streptomyces; species Streptomyces sp. NPDC093111. The sequence goes on from NZ_JBFBNW010000008.1 coordinate 246,270, forward strand.
ACCGTACGGACGGCCCGCGCGACCCCCGCGAACAGGCCGAACGGCTCGCGGAGGTACGGGCGGAGGCCGGGCCCGGGCTGTTCCTGAACGCCCGGGTGGACACGTACCTCCACGGCGGGACCCTCGACGAGGCCGCCGCGCGCGCCCGCCTCTACACGGCGGCGGGCGCGGACTGCGTCTTCCCGATCCTCGCCCCGGCCGAGGACCTGCCCCGGCTGCGGGCCGCCGGGGTCGAGGGGCCGCTCAACTTCCTCGCCCGGCCCGGCGATCCGTCGTTCGCCGAGCTCGGCCGGCTCGGCGCCACCCGGATCACCTTCGGGCAGGGCCTGCTCCTTCGCACCCTCGCCGGGACGAAGGAGCTCGCGGCGGAGCTGCTCACGGCCTGAAGAACTGCAGGGCGATGGTCAGGTCCTCGCGCTGCTTGGGCCAGTCGGTCTCCGGGCCCGCGACCAGGATCGCGTGCTGGCGCCCGTCGGTGCCGGTGAACGCCCGGTCGACCACCTTGCGGCGGCCCTCCTGCCGGTCGTACGCGTACACCAGTTCCGCGGTGTCGCCCTCGCCGGTCCGCTCCAGCGAGATCTCCGCGTACCCCGGGTTCCCGGCGAGGGTCCGGGAGGTCTGCTGGAGCGATTCGTACGGTGTGGTGTCCGGGGCGGCGAGGGTGAAGATCTGGAACAGGCTCTTCCCGTCGGGCGAGTGGTAGAAGACGCCCTCCTTGGAGGAGGTCCTGCTCCAGCCCTCGGGGACGGCGATGACGAAGCCCTCCGGGTCCTCGACCGCACGGAAGCCGGGCGGCGGCATGTCGTCCATGGGCGCCGAACTGTCCGACGGCGAGGGCGAGTCGGACGGCGAGGCGGAGGCCGGGTCCGAGGTCCGCCCCGGATCGGCGGGCGCACTGACCGAGGTGCCCGGCGAACCCGCCGCCCCCTTCGGGTCGCCGTCGCGGCCCCACACCAGCCAGCTGCCGACGCCCCCGGCGGCCAGCACCGCGACCACGACCCCGGCGACCACCGCGTTCCGCGACCGGCCGGGCGCCGGGGGCGCGAAGGCGCCGGGCGGGGAGGCCGGACCGGGGTCGAGGCCCACGGTCGGGTCGTACGTCGGGGGCAGCGGCGGCTGGCCCGGCAGGGGCTGGACGGGCTGGATCCGGAGCGGCGCCGGCTGCGCCGCGGGCGGGGACGGCCGGGGGGCGGGGGGTCCGGTGACCGTCTCCCAGCTCTGCTTCTCGTCGTTCCAGCGCACCTCTCCCCCGTACCCGCTCATCTCACGCTCCGAGCAGGGCGGCGACGGCCTGGCCGACGGCGACGCCCGAGGCGAGGATGCCGGTCACGGCACCGGCGTCGGTCAGGGCCTGGCGGAGCCGGGTGAGCCGGCCCGGGCCGGCGGAGCCCGTGCCCTCGATCTCGTCCTCGGCGTCGGAGAGTTCGGCGTCGAGGGCGGTCGTCTGCTCGGAGGCGACGACCCCGCCGAGGTCGCCGCGGAGCCTGCGGATGGCCTGGAGCAGCTCCTCCTGCGCGGGGTCGCGCGCGGGCTCGGTGCCCTGCACCGTGTACGACACGGTGTTCTGGTCGCCGATGGTGACGTTGCCCTGGGTGTTGGTGATGCTGATGCCGCCCGCCACGGGCCTGTTCCGGCCCTGGCCCCGGTCCTGATCCTGGTCAGCCACGGTCGCCTCCGGTCTTCGTCGTGGTGAAGGTCTTGCTGGTGACCGTGTTGTGGTCGCCGATGGTGACGTTCCCCTTGGTGTTCTCGATGAACGTGCCGCCCTCGGCGACGTGCACGATCTTCTGCTCGAACTCGGCGGTCTCGTAACCGGCCTGACGCAGCGCCACGGTCACCCCGTTCGCCACCCGGTCCTGGATGCTCTTCAGGTAGCGGCTGACGTCCATCTCCTGGAAGAGGGACGCCTCGTCGTCGGAGCCGAGCTCGCGGACCGAGAGCCGCGGCCCCTCGGGCAGGGCTCCCGCGTGCCCGCCGGTGCTCTGCCGCCACAGGTGGGCGAGGGCCCGGCCGATCGTGATCAGGGCCTGGCCCGCCGAGCTCGGGGCCTGGCCGAGCGCCCAGACGGCCTTGCCGAAGTGGTGGTTGTGGCGGTAGCGGTGGGCGACCCGGTCGGCGTACCGGTACAGCGGGGCGACCGGCCGCAGGACGTGCGGGGCGACCTCCAGCATGAGCATGCCGCCCTGGGTGTGGACCCGTACGAACACGGTGGTGACGATCTCCTCGCCCCAGCCGCCGACCCTGATCCGCAGGAAGTGCCGGCGGGGTTCGCCGCCCTCCTCGATGGCGGCGGAACGGTGCAGCTCGAAGAACTCGGGCGTGTACGGGACGGCGCCCCGCGCCGCCTTCAGGCCGTCGACGGGCAGGTGGACGACCTCGTCGATCTCCAGCTCGCGCAGCCGGTCCCGTACGGCGGCGGTGATCTCCGGGGTGCTGTGCGGGGACGGCACCCGCAGGGCCTCCACGAGCGGCACGATGTGCCGCATGATCGCGCTGTTGTCGAGCGGTTCCGGCGCCGTGCCCTCCAGGTTCTTGCGGGGGCGCAGCTCGACGGAGAGCGACCAGGGCTCGTACGGTTCGCCCGCGCCGCAGAACGGGTTTTCGGAGCGGTACATCACGAGCCGGGAGTGCTGTTCGATCCTGATCCGGTCGCGCAGCCGCCGGAAGCGGGCGCCCTGGGCCTGCTCCGCCGGGTCCGCCGCGAGGTTCGCGAAGTGGTCCCGCGACAGCTCGCCGGTGAGCGACCGGGCGAACTGGCCGCGCTGGGTGGCCACCGCCCAGGCGAGCAGCAGCGGGACGGCGATCGTGAGCCAGACCTCCAGGCGCCCGATGCCCCACATCTCCTGGGCGGCGCCGCTGAGGACGAGGCCGAAGACCTCGCCCCACTCGCCGAGGCCGCCGAGGAGCTCCCAGCGGGTCTCCTCGCCGGCGAGCGCCAGGACGAGGAGGAGCAGGACGGACTGGATCAGGGTGAGCCGTCCGTACCAGCGCAGCAGGAAGGCGGAGACGGTCCGGTAGAAGGGCGCGCGGGCCGAACGGCCGCGGACCCAGCGGGCGATCCCGAGCAGCAGGAAGGGCAGGACGAAGAGCATGACCAGGCCCTTGGTCACCGGGAAGGCGATGATCCACAGGGCCAGGATCGCGGCGGCCCAGCCGAGTTCGATGCGGCGGGCGCGCAGGGCGTGGGCGAGGACGCGGGCCGCGTCGATGCCGAGGGAGGGCGCGGCGACGCGCTCCTCGTGGACGTAGAGCTCGTCGATGACGGTGTCGCGGAACCGGTCGTCGAGGTAGGTCCCGGCGCACAGCAGCCGGGTGGCCTCGCTCGCGGCGGGTGCGGGGCGTGGGTCCGCGGCGGGTGGTGGTCCGGGCTGCTGAGGTACGAACGCCTGCGCCATGGTTCCCCCGATGGTGTCGAACTGCGCGTGCGCGCGGCGGATTTGGCGACCGGGCCGCGCGAGGGGACAGCATAGAACGCACGGCGCCCCCGGCCGAATGGGCCGGGGGCGTCGGGGTGCGAAAGGACCGGGTGGGCCCGATCGGATCAGATTCGGATCAGATGAGGCCGAGCTCGCGGACCGCGTCGCGCTCCTCGGAGAGCTCCTTGACGGAGGCGTCGATGCGGGTGCGGGAGAACTCGTTGATCTCCAGGCCCTGGACGATCTCGTAGTTGCCGTCCTTGCAGGTGACGGGGAAGGAGGAGATCAGGCCCTCCGGGACGCCGTAGGAGCCGTCCGACGGGACGCCCATGGAGGTCCAGTTGCCCTCGGCGGTGCCGTTGACCCAGGTGTGGACGTGGTCGATGGCGGCGTTGGCGGCCGAGGCGGCCGAGGAGGCGCCACGGGCGTCGATGATCGCGGCGCCGCGCTTGGCGACGGTCGGGATGAAGGTGTCGGCCAGCCACGCCTCGTCGTTGACGACGTCGGCGGCGTTCTTGCCGGCGATCTCCGCGTGGAAGATGTCCGGGTACTGGGTCGCGGAGTGGTTGCCCCAGATGGTGAGGCGCTTGATGTCCGTGACCGAGGAGCCGGTCTTCTGGGCCAGCTGCGTCAGGGCGCGGTTGTGGTCCAGGCGGGTCATCGCGGTGAAGCGCTCGGCCGGGACGCCCTTGGCGGCCGACTGGGCGATCAGGGCGTTGGTGTTGGCCGGGTTGCCGACGACCAGGATCTTGACGTCGTCGGCGGCGTGGGCGGCGATGGCCTCGCCCTGCGGCTTGAAGATGCCGCCGTTGGCGGCGAGCAGGTCGCCGCGCTCCATGCCCGGGCCACGCGGACGCGCGCCGACGAGCAGGCCGATGTTGGCGCCCTCGAAGCCCGCGTTCGGGTTGTCGAAGATGTCGATGCCCTTGAGCAGCGGGAAGGCGCAGTCGTCGAGCTCCATCGCGGTGCCCTCGGCGGCCTTGACGCCCTGCGGGATCTCCAGGAGGCGGAGCTTGACCGGCACGTCCGCGCCGAGCAGGTGGCCGGAGGCGATGCGGAAGAGCAGCGCGTAGCCGATCTGGCCGGCCGCGCCGGTCACGGTGACATTCACGGGAGTGCGGGTCATGGCGATCTCCGTAAGACAGCTGGCGGTGGGGGGTCCCTGCCCCGGGTGCGGGATACCCCTCTTGATCGATCCTTGTCTCGACGTGAAGAGATATCCGTCGGCCAGGCTATCCGACCCGGGCCCTTCGGAATCCCCGACCCCTTGTGGGACGGCTCACTGCCACCCACGTACCGGAACGGTCACTTCCGTGCCACAACGGTCCGGCGGCCCTTGAACGGTGTTGGCGCGTACATGACCCTTGATCACAGCGGCGCCCGTCCTCCCTCGGGGGAGAGGACGGGCGCCGTGGTGCGTGCGGTGGTGCGGGGCGGCTACGTCACCGTGAGGTGGAGGATGTCCTCCAGGAACGGGATCTTCAGCCAGGGCTGCGGCTGCACCATGAGCGCGAGCAGCACGATCAGCCCGCCCATCACCCCGTACGTGATCATGTCGGTGAACCGGGAGCGGACCGCCAGCATGCCCACCGACGGCAGCGTGCGCCGCAGCACCGCGCCGGTCAGCAGCGCGACGCCGACGAGGAGCGTGCCGACCCGGAACGCCTGCGGGAACAGGTCGGTGCCCACGATCAGCAGCCCGAGCGCGGCCAGCCCGAGCACGGTCAGCAGCGGCCACTGACGCGCCGGCGCCGAGGCGTCCCCGGGCGCCGCCCGGCCGCCGCCCTCGGGGCGCGTGGTCCCGGTGGTGAGCGTCGCGCGGGGGTGGCGGCGGGAGACGGGCGCGGAGTCGGCGGACGTCGCGTCGACGCCGGGCGTGGCGTCGGTGCCGGGGGTGGCGTCGACGCCGGGCGTGGCGTCGGTGCCGGGGGTGGCGTCGACGCCGGGCGTGGCGTCGCCGGGTGCGGCGTCCGCGGAGGCCGGGGCGTCCGGCGTGGCGTCGGTGGACGCCGAGTCGCCGGGCGCCGGCGGGGTGTCCTCCACCGGAAGCGCGTCCGCCTGGGGCGCGGTCTGCGGGTCCGCTGCCCCGGTCGGCTCCTTCGGGGTGCCGGCGGGCGGCACGGTCAGAGCACCCCGGCCGCGCGCTCGGCGGCCTCGACGACGTTGACGAGGAGCTGGGCGCGGGTCATCGGGCCGACGCCGCCGGGGTTCGGCGAGATCCAGCCGGCGACCTCGGCGACACCGGGGTCGACGTCGCCGAGGATCTTGCCCTCGCCGTTGCGGGAGACGCCGACGTCGAGGACGGCGGCGCCCGGCTTCACGTCCTCCGGCTTGATCAGGTGCGGTACGCCGGCCGCGGCGACGATGATGTCGGCCCGGCGCAGGTGCGCGGAGAGGTCGCGGGTGCCGGTGTGGCACTGGGTGACCGTCGCGTTCTCGGAGCGGCGGGTCAGCAGCAGCGGCATCGGACGTCCGATGGTGACGCCGCGGCCGACGACCACGACCTCGGCGCCGTTGATCTCCACGCCGTGCTCGCGCAGCAGCCGGACGATGCCGTACGGCGTGCAGGGCAGCGGGGCGGGCTCGTTGAGGACCAGCCGGCCGAGGTTGGTCGGGTGCAGGCCGTCGGCGTCCTTGGCCGGGTCCATCAGTTCCAGGATGCGGTTCTCGTCGATGCCCTTGGGCAGCGGCAGCTGGACGATGTAACCCGTGCACTCGGGGTCCTCGTTGAGCTCCCGGACGACGGCCTCGATCTCCTCCTGCGTGGCGGTGGCGGGCAGTTCGCGCTGGATGGAGGCGAGGCCGACCTGCGCGCAGTCGCGGTGCTTGCCGGCGACGTACTTCTGGCTGCCCGGGTCGTCGCCGACCAGGACGGTGCCGAGACCGGGCGTGACGCCCCGCTCCTTGAGGGCCGCCACACGGGCGGTCAGATCGGACTTGATCGCGGCTGCGGTGGCCTTGCCGTCGAGAATCTGGGCGCTCATGCGGCCATCCTCCCGGATGACCCCCCGCCGTTTCCAATTCGGAACCGATGGTTGCACTTGCACAACTCCGCTGCGTATCGACTGGACAAGCAGTCGACGTATTGACGACGATGATCCGCGCAGTGCCGCGGGCAGTGCCGGGGGGCAAAACCGCTCATATGTGGTGAAACACGTGGTGCAACTTCCTCCGCGCGGACCGCGTCGTCCCCGCACGTCTTTACACGGAGGAACCCCTCGATGAGCTTCGGCGACCCGAACAACCCTTACGGACAGCAGCCCCAGGGCGGCCAGCAGCCCGGCTACGGCTACCCGCAGCAGACCCCCCAGGGCGTCCCGCCGCAGCAGGGCTACGGCTACCCGGCCGCCCCGCCGGTCAACCAGTACGGCGGCTTCCCGGCCGGCCCGGTCGAGATGCCGGGCGGGGTGAAGGCGGCCCGCGTGATGCTCTGGGTCATCGGCGGCCTCAACCTGATCGGCGGCCTCGCCGCGATCGGCTTCTCCTTCGCGCTCAACAGCGAGCTGGAGAAGTCCGGCGCGTCCACCGCCGACGCGGAGGCCTTCGCCAGCCTGGGCCAGGGCCTGATGATCGGCGTCGGCATCTTCTCGATCATCTTCGCCGTGCTCGGCATGGTCCTCGCCGCCAAGTTCAAGTCCGGCGGCAACGGCGTGCGCATCTGCGCCATCGTGTACGCGGCCTTCATCGTGCTGTTCAGCGTCTTCTCGCTGCCGCTCGGCGTGGTCAGCCTCGCGCTGGGCATCGTCATCATCGTGATGTGCGCCAAGGGCGACGGCTCGGCCTGGTTCAACCGCCAGCGCCAGCAGTACTGATCCATGGCCGTACGGATCCCCGTACGGCGAAGGGGCCCGGTTCCAGGACGGAACCGGGCCCCTTCGGCGTACGGGGGCGGCTAGCTCCGCTTCAGGACCACGAACTGCCCCGACTGCGCGGCGACCGCGTAGCGCGCCTCCGGGTGGAGCTGGGAGGCCAGCTGGACCGGGTCGGTGATGGGCTGGGACCAGCCGGAGTCGAGGTCGAGGGCGAGGTAGTCGGGGCTGACGCCGGTCGCCCCGCCGACCCAGTAGACCTTGTGGTCCGCGGTGAGGTGCGCCATGAGCGTCACGTTCGTCTCGACACTGGTCCCCTCCGGCACCGCGGCCACCGCGCGGCGCGCGTCCAGGGTGCGGGCGTCGGTGCGGTAGGTCTCGGAGCGGAGCAGCTCGCGCAGCGGCAGGTCCATGGCGTGCACGACGGCGATCGCGGTGACGACGGGGACGACGACCTTCCCGTACGCGACGAGCCAGGGGCGCGGCGAGCTGCGCACCGCGCGGACCGCGTCGACCAGGGCCAGGAAGACGACGGGCATGAGGAGGGCGCTGTAGTGCCAGATCATGCCCCAGTGGTTGGGGTCCTGGGAGAGGAAGCGCCAGGCGAGCGTCGGCAGGACGAGCAGCATCAGCGGGGAGCGCAGGGCGAGGAAGCCGGTGATGCCGACGAGGAAGAAGACCATCTCCCACTTGTCGCCGGGACCGAAGGCGCCGAGGACCGAGTCGAGGAGGGAGACGTCCGCGCCCTCACCGGTCTTCTCGATCTTGGCCCAGTAGTCGTACTGGCCGACCCTGCTGGCGGCCGGGATGAGGACGAGCACGGTGAGCGCGAAGAACGCCACCCCGAAACCGGCCAGCGCGGCGCCGAGCCGCTTCTGCCCCTTCACGAAGAGGACCGCGCCGACCATGGCGACGGTGAGCCCCATGTCCTCCTTGACGAAGACCAGCGGCACGGCCCAGGCGGCCGCGGCGGTCCAGCGGCCGAGGAGCAGGGCCCGGCAGGTGAGGGCGAGCAGCGGGACCGCGAAGGCTATCTCGTGGAAGTCGGACTTGACCGCCTCCTGGAGGCCCCAGGAGAGCCCGTACGCCACGGTGAGGCCGATGCCGGCCGCCCGGCTGCCGAGCACCTGCTGGGCGGTGCGGCCGACGACGGCGGCGGAGGCGGCGAAGAGCGCCGCCTGCGCGAAGAGCAGGGCGAGGGGGGAGGACCAGACCCAGTAGAGCGGCGCGAGGAGCGCGGTCACCGGGCTGAAGTGGTCCCCGAGTATGAGGAAGCCGGGGCCCTTGATGTCGACGATCGGGGCGCGCAGCTCGGCGTAGGCCCGGACCGACTGCTCGAAGATCCCGAGATCCCAGGACGGGTTGCGGAACTGCGTGTACTGGACCCAGGAGTACAGGAAGTAGAGGGCGCACAGCACGCCCGCGAGGATCGCGTACGGGCGCAGGGGCGCCACCGCGAGCCCGTCCGGCGGTGCGCCGCCCGCCTCGGGGGCGGAGGGCTCCGCCAGGGATCCGTTCCGGACATCCAACACCGCGCCCCCAGGGACCGCCGACAAAAGAGCAACCCATTAGACCAGAGTCCCCTAAAGAATGACCCGATGTGACCCAAATCACATTGACTCCGTACGGAATTCAGTGCTCCACGCTCATGATCGCCGAAGCGGGGAGGAATTGACGCTGGTGCGGGCCCCGACCGGATGCATCGCACACGGAATGGTCATGACCGGAATCGGATGGTCGATCTCGAATATTTCTGGCGTATTTCGGCCCTGCTGGCCCGAACTCGTCCTTCGGAGCAAACAGTTCCGAACAGGGGCCGCCACTGCTGTGCTAGCTTCCTCGACCGCACGACCCGTTTCTCCCGACACTCCACGTGAAAGGAAGAGCACATGGTCAAGCGCAGAATGATCTCCGCACTCCTGGGCGTTTCCGCCGCGGCCGGCCTGACGATGGCCGTCACGTCCCCGGCCTCGGCGGTCGACCGCAACTGTTACGACGGCTACTTCTGCGTCTACCAGGCGCAGGAGTTCAACCAGAACTACCCGATGTACCGCTTCAGCGGCGCGGACTCCAACTGGTCCGACCAGTCCGCGATCTACGACAACGACAGCTCCTGGATGAACAAGTGGAGCGTCACGGTGAAGGTGTACGCCTACGCCAACTACTCCACCGTGAACACCTGCTTCAACCCCGGCTACCAGCTCGGCGCCGGCGGCAGCTCGCAGAACGACAACGGCCGCTCGCACAAGTACGACGGCACCGGCTGGTGCTGACGTCACGTCAGCGGTGAACACACAGGATGCCTCCCCCTCATCGCAGGAGGGGGAGGCATCCCGCCGCCACCATACCGCCCGGCACGACCGCTCGGCAGGACCGCCCGAAAGGGCCCGCCCGGCAGCGCCGCCGGACCGGCAGGACCCTCCGAAGGGACCCGCATGCACCCCCGTCATCGGATCGGCGCCACCCTGGCCGCCGCCGCCCTCGCCCTGCTCACCGGCTGCGGATCGGGCCCGGAGGCCGGCCCGGACGACGGCCCGCAGGCCGGTCCCGACGCCACCCGCGGCGGGGTGTCCGCACCCGACGCGGCCAGTGCCGCCAAGGCCACCTCGGCCTTCGACTCGGCCAAGGAGCTCTCCCGCCAGGTCGGCGCGATGGAGCTCCAGCTCACCCGCAGGTGCATGGTCTCCAAGGGCTTCACGGTGCACCCGCCGGACCCCGCGCCGATGGCCGCCGACAGCGGCTCCGACGCCCCCGAGGGCCGGGTCTCCCCCACCGCCCGGGAGGCCGCGCGGCACGGCTACGGCGCCGCCCCGGACGCGGGCGGCGACACCGCCGCCCCCCAGGACTCGACCAGCGACAGGCCGGGCCCGTGGGCGGACCTGCCGGACAGCGAGAAGCGGCGCTACACCGTCGCCAAGAACGGCGACCCCGACCAGCTCGTCAGCTACGAGACCGGCGAGGGCAAGTTCTCCTCGCCGAGCGGCGGTTGCATCGGCGAGACCCGCAAGGCCCTCTACGGCGACATGCCCAAGTACCTGCGCCTCATGTGGCTCACCGACAACGGCATGCGCCACGAGGCCGGCCGGCAGGCCGAGAGTTCCGACGCCTTCCTGAAGGCCGTCGGCACCTGGGCCGGCTGCATGGAGAAGGCCGGATACGGCGGAATGAAATCGCCGACCGAGGCCATCAAGAAGGCCAAGGGCTATTACGGCGGAAAGGACGCCGGAAAGACCTTGGACGCCGCCGCCGTGGAATCCGGAAGGAAAAAGGAGATCGCCCAGGCGAAAGCCGACGCGCGATGCGCCGACTCCGCCAGGTACGACACTTTCTGGCGGTCCGCCTACCAGAAATCCCTGACCGCGCTGTACGTGAAGAACGAACCCGATCTCGTCGCCTACCAGCAGATTCTGAACGAGGCTCAGAAGAAGGCCCAGAAAATGCTGGAGTCCTGAGATGGACGGCACGGACGCGGCCCCCGCCGGCCCCCCGAAGCGCCGCTGGGGCCGGGTGGCCGGCGCGGCCGGTCTGGTCCTCGCGCTCGCCGCGAGCGGCGGCGCCTGGATCGCCGCCTCCCAGGCCCGCACCCCCGCACAGCGCGCCTCCTCGGCCGCCGCGCCGCCGCGCTCCCAGGTCACCGTGCCCGCCGAGGCCGGCCCCCTGGTCGACCGCAAGCGCTGGGACGGCACCCTGACCCGCAGCAGCACCCTGACCGTGAAGGGCCCCGACTCCGGCGCGGGCGCGGCCCGGCAGGTCGTCACCCGGCTCTCCCTGAGACCCGGACAGCGCCTGGCGAACGGGGCCGTGGCCGCGGAGATCTCGGGCCGCCCGCTCTTCCTCCTGGAGGGCGCGTTCCCCGCGTACCGCGACCTGACCGAGGGCATGGAGGGCCCCGACGTGCGCCAGCTCCAGCAGGCCCTGGAGCAGCTGTACGGGACCCCCGTGACCGGCACCTTCGACGACCGGACCGCCCGCGACCTGAAGCGCCTGTACCGCAGGGCGGGCTACCGGGCCCAGCTCGGCCCCGAGGGCGGGACGGGGAGCGGGACTCCCGACGGCGGCGCGGCCACGGACGGCGGGACGGGGAGCGGGGGAAGCGAGACGGGGAGCGGGGGAAGCGGGACGGGGAGTGGGACGGGGAGTGGGACAGGGACCGGGACCGGGAAGGGCTCCGGCTCCGACTCCGGTGGCGGGTCGTCCGCGCCGCCGCCCTCCGCCCGTACCGTCGTCACCCTCCCCATGTCCGAGGTGACGTACCTGGGTTCGCTGCCCGCCGTCGTCGGCGACGTGCCCGGCCGGGTCGGGACGGGCGCCGCCGAGGCGCTGTTCACCGTCACCGGCGGCCACTGGCAGGTCAGGGTCCCCGTCACCGAGGCGGACCTGCCCGACCTGACCGCGCTGCCCCGGGGCACCCGCGCCGAGGCGCGCGGTGAGGGGGGCGGGCTCGGCAAGGGGCGTCTGACGGGCTCGTACGACCGGCTGAGCACCGGCGGCACCGCGCGGACCGCGTACTTCGACATCGGCGGCAGCGTCCCCGACGGCGCGCTCGGCAGCTCCGTCACGGTCGAGGTGGTCCGCCGCACCAGCCCGCCGGACGCGCTCGTCGTCCCGGTCTCCGCGCTGTGGACCGACCCCGCCGGGGTGGTCTCGGTGACCGTCCTCCAGAGCGGCGACCGGCGCCGGCACGTACCCGTCGAGGTGGCCCTCACCGTCGGCGGCCGGGCGGCCGTGACCTTCACCGACCCGGTCCTCAAGGCGGGGGCGCCGCTGCTCGTCGGCTACGCGTACCGGGAGGCCGGCCTTGGCTGACGCCTCCTCACCGGACGCGCGGCGGGTGGTGATCTCCATGGCGGGCGTCTCCAAGACGTACCCGGCGGCCCGCCCGGTGACCGCCCTGGTCGACGCGACGCTGGAGATCAGCACCGGCGAGATGGTCGCCCTCACCGGCCCCTCCGGCTCCGGGAAGTCGACCCTGCTCAACATCCTCGGCCTGCTCGACACCGCCACCGGCGGCCGGTACGCGATGGACGGCGTCGACGTCCGCACGCTCGGCGAGCGGGAGCGGACCCGGCTGCGGGCCACCCGGCTCGGCTTCGTCTTCCAGTCCTTCCACCTCGTGCCGTACCTGAGCTGTCTGCGCAACGTGCAGCTGCCGCTGGTGCACACCCGCCACCCGCGCGCCGAGCGCCGCGAACTCGCCGAGCGGGCGCTGCGCTCGGTCGGTCTCGGGCACCGGATCGCGGCCCGGCCGACGACGCTGTCCGGCGGCGAACGCCAGCGGGTCGCGCTCGCCAGGGCCGTCGTGCACCAGCCGTCGGTCCTGCTGTGCGACGAGCCGACCGGCAACCTGGACTCCGCCAACACGAGCCAGGTGATGGACCTGCTGCGCGAACTGGTCACCCCCGAGCGGACGGTGGTCGTCGTCACCCACGAACGGGACGTGGCCGAACGGGCCGACCGGGAGCTGCGGGTCGTGGACGGCCGCGTTGTCGGCTGAGCGGCGCCGGGGGCGGGGCGGGCGCGCCGGGGCCGGTACGACGTTCACGGACATCGCCGTCCAGGCCGTGTACGCCGTGCTCGGGCGCCGGCTGCGCTCGCTGCTCACCGTCCTCGGGATCGCCCTCGGCATCGCCGCCGCCCTCGCCACCACCGGCATCACGGCGAGCGCGGCGGACGCCGTGTCCGGGCGCTTCGACGCGCTCAAGGCGACGGCCGTGACGGTCCGCTTCCACAACGAGGCCGCCCGGCCCGGCCCGGCGGCGGTGGCCCGGGCCAGGAAGCTCAACGGCGTACGGTCGGCGGGCCTGCTCTGCGCCGCCGACGAACGGCCCGCCGTCTCGGCGCTCGACCCCCGCTTCGACCGGGCCACCCCGCAGGAGCTGCGGGTGCTGGCCGCCGACGACGGGGCGCTCGCCGCCCTCGGGGTGACCGCCCGCTCCGGGCGGCTCCCCGACGCCGGGCACGACGCGCGCGGGGACGCGGTCGCCGTCGTGGACACCGTCGCCGCCAAGGCCCTCGGCCTGGACGCCCTGCTGGAACAGGACCCGGAGGCCGCGCCGGCGGTCTACGTCGCGGGCCGCCCGTTCACCGTGATCGGCACCTTCCGCGCCCCGGCCGGCGAGACCCGGCTCACCGGCAGCGTCGTCGTCCCGTACGCGAACTGCGCGGGCGACGGCGGGGTGCTGGCCCGCCCCCAGCCGCCGTCCGGCGCCGACGCGGCCGGCGGCAAGGAGGGCGGGCGGCTGGTCTTCGGCCCCACCGAGGCCGTGCTGCGCACCGAACTCGGCGCGGCCCAGCAGGTCGGCCTGGAGGCACCCCTCGCGCTCTACCCCGAGGGCCCCGGTCGGCTGGCCTCGATCGTCCCCGCCGACCTGGGCAGCTTCCGCGGCGGCGTGGAGAGCGAGACCCGGGCCCTGTTCCTGGGCCTGGCGGGGGTGTCGCTGCTGATCGGCGCGCTGGGCGTCAGCAACACCACGTACGTCTCGGTCGTCGAGCGGCGCTCCGAGATCGGCCTGCGGCGGGCGGTCGGCGCGGGCCGGGCGGCGGTGGCGGCGCAGTTCCTCGTGGAGTGCGGGCTGCTCGGGCTGGTCGGCGGGGTGCTCGGCACGGCCGTCGGCGTGGACGTGACGGCCGGCACCGCCCTCGCGAAGGGCTGGCTCGTGGTCCTCGACCCCCGCCTGACGGCGGCGGGGCCCCTCCTGGGCCTCGCGGTCGGCATGCTGGCCGGCGTCTACCCGGCCCTCGCGGCGGCCCGGGTGGCCCCGGCGGAGACGCTGCGGGGGTGAGCGGCGGAGGCGCCGCCCCGCACGACGAGGGCCCGCCGGTACGCGTCGCGTACCGGCGGGCCCTCACCACTCACTGTTCAGCGCGCGGTGCTCAATGCGCCGTGCTCAGTGCTCAGTGCTCAGTGGAAGAAGTGGCGCGTCCCCGTGAAGTACATCGTCACGCCGGCCTTCGCCGCCGCCTCGACGACCAGCTCGTCGCGGACCGAACCGCCCGGCTGCACGACCGCCTTCACGCCCGCGGCCGTGAGGATCTCCAGGCCGTCCGGGAACGGGAAGAACGCGTCGGAGGCGGCGTACGAGCCGCGTGCGCGCTCCTCGCCGGCCCGCTCGACGGCCAGCTTCGCGGAGTCGACGCGGTTGACCTGGCCCATGCCGACGCCGACCGAGGCGCCGCCCTTGGCGAGCAGGATCGCGTTGGACTTGACCGCGCGGCAGGCCTTCCAGGCGAAGGCGAGCTCGGCGAGCTCCTCGGCGGAGAGCGCGTCGCCGGTGGCGAGGGTCCAGTGCGCCGGGTCGTCGCCCTCGGCCTGCAGGCGGTCGGTGACCTGGAGCAGGGCACCGCCGTCCACGGGCTTGACCTCGACCGGGTTGGCCGGGGCGCCGTCGGCGCGCAGCACGCGGATGTTCTTCTTCTTGGCCAGGACCTCGACCGCGCCGTCCTCGTACGCCGGGGCGACGATGACCTCGGTGAAGATCTCGGCGACCTGCTCGGCCATCGCGACCGACACCGGGCGGTTGACGGCGATGACGCCGCCGAACGCGGAGAGCGGGTCGCAGGCGTGCGCCTTGCGGTGCGCCTCGGCGACGTCCGCGCCGATCGCGATGCCGCACGGGTTGGCGTGCTTGATGATCGCGACGCACGGCTCGGCGTGGTCGTACGCGGCCCGGCGCGCGGCGTCGGTGTCCGTGTAGTTGTTGTAGGACATCTCCTTGCCGTGCAGCTGCTCGGCCTCGGCGAGGCCGCCCGTACCGTCGACGTAGAGCGCGGCGCCCTGGTGCGGGTTCTCGCCGTAGCGCAGGACGTTCTTGCGCGTGTAGGTGGCGCCCAGGAAGTCGGGGAAGCCGCTGTCGTCGGCAGCCGCGTAGTCGTCGGCGAACCAGGAGGCCACGGCCACGTCGTACGCGGCGGTGTGCTGGAAGGCCAGGGCGGCGAAGCGCTTGCGCTGGCCCAGCGTGAAGCCGCCCTCCTTGACCGCGTCGAGGACCGCGCCGTAGGCGGCGGGCTCGGTGACGATGGCCACGGACGGGTGGTTCTTGGCGGCGGCGCGGACCATGGAGGGGCCGCCGATGTCGATCTGCTCGACGCACTCGTCCGGGGTGGCGCCGGACGCGACGGTCTCGCGGAACGGGTACAGGTTCACGACGACCAGGTCGAAGGGCTCGACGCCCAGCTCGGCCAGCTGCTCGCGGTGGGACTCCAGGCGCAGGTCGGCGAGGATGCCGGCGTGCACGCGCGGGTGGAGGGTCTTGACGCGGCCGTCCAGGCACTCGGGGAAGCCGGTGAGCTCCTCGACCTTGGTGACCGGGACGCCGGCCGCGGCGATCTTCGAGGCGGTGGAGCCGGTGGAGACGAGCTCGACCCCGGCCTCGTGCAGTCCACGGGCCAGCTCTTCGAGCCCCGTCTTGTCGTAGACGCTGACCAGCGCGCGGCGGATGGGCTTAACGGTGTCGTTCACCGACATGAACCTTTCGTCCCTCAATGCTGTAGCCGTTGCGGGCGAGGCGCCCCACGACCTCGACGAGCAGCGAGCGCTCGACGTCCTTGATGCGCTCGTGGAGCGCGGCCTCATCGTCCTCGTCCCGCACCTCGACCACGCCCTGGGCGATGATCGGGCCGGTGTCGACGCCGTCGTCGACGAAGTGGACGGTGCATCCGGTGACCTTCGCCCCGTAGGCGAGGGCGTCGCGCACCCCGTGGGCACCGGGAAAACTGGGGAGCAGCGCCGGGTGGGTGTTCACCACGCGGCCGCCGAAGCGGGCGAGGAACTCCTTGCCGACGATCTTCATGAATCCGGCCGAGACGACGAGGTCCGGCTCGTACGCCGCGGTGGCCTCGGTGAGCGCCCGGTCCCACTCCTCGCGGCTGCCGTGGTCCTTGACCCGGCAGACGAAGGTGGGCAGCCCGGCCTTCCCGGCCCGCTCCAGGCCGGCGATCCCGTCGCGGTCGGCCCCGACGGCGACGACCTCGGCGCCGTACCCCTCGGGGTCGGCCGCGATGGCGTCGAGCAGGGCCTGGAGGTTCGTGCCGGAGCCGGAGACCAGGACGACGAGGCGGGCGGCAGCCACTGGGTCACTCTTTCCGTGGTGTTTGTGCGGTCGTACGAACGAATCGCATCCCGCGATACGGGGAACCCTACGAAGGGCTCGGCCGTCAGCAACGATACCGGCACACCGGACGGCCCCCACGGGACGGGGGCGGGGCCGGAGGGTAGCGTCAAGGTCCGACGACACGCCACAGCCACGCCACAGCACCCCGAAGCCACGCGACAGCAGGCCACACCCGCGCACGACAGACAGAGGGAAGACGTCCAGCACATGCCGGATCGCCAGTCCACGAACGACAACAACCCGTTCGCGCCGCCGCCGGAGGGGCAGCCGGACCAGCCGTGGCAGCCGCGGCGCCCAGAGGGCTCGGACTCCTCCGACGGCCCGGCGGACGGTCCGACGTCCGGTCCGGGCTGGAGCAGCAGCCAGCCGGGGCGTTCCTCCGACGGCTGGGGCCGACGCCCGGAGCAGCCCTCGGGCGGGCAGGGCGGCGGACCGGGCGGGCCCGAGAGCGGTCAGGGCCCCGGCCTGCGCTGGGATCCGACCGACCCGGCGCAGCGGCGGGCGCGGTACGCGGTGCTCTCGGGCATGTGGGCGTTCTTCTTCGCGATCTTCAACATCCCGGAGCTGGCCCTGCTGCTCGGCGCCCTCGGCCTGTACTGGTCGATCAGCGCCCTGCGCACGCGGGTGAAGGCCCCGGAGGGCACCGACGCCCCGCCGACGCCCGTCCAGGTCGCGGCGGCGGCCGGCGCGGCCCGCTCGAAGCGGACGGCGGCGATCAGCGGCCTGGCCGCCTCCGCGGTGGCGCTGGCGATCGTCGCGAGCGGCTTCGCGATGCACCTCGTCTACCGGGACTTCTACGAGTGCCGCGACGACGCCCTGACCAAGCAGGCCCAGCTGGCCTGCAACGACCTGCTGCCGAAGCCGCTGCAGGACACCTTCGGGGTGCGGGAGTAGCTGGTAAGGAGCAGGGGAGCCGCCCCGGTCGCGCGCGCGGGGAGCGGTCAGGAGGCGGCTTCCGGGCCCCGTTCCGGGCCCTGTTCCGGGGCTGAGGCTGGGGCCGGGGACGCGGACGGCGGCCCCCCGGCGGGCTCCGCCGGGGGTTCCCAGGCGGGCTCCGCCGGGGGTTCCCAGGCGGCCGGCAGGAAGCCGTACGCGCCGTCGCCCGCGCGCTCGTCCAGGTCGGCGAGACCGGCGAGGTCGTCCATGGCCTCCAGCGCGTCCAGGGCGGCGAGCGCGCCCAGCGGGGCGGTGCCGGCCGTGCCCTCGGCGGACCGGGTGGCGTCCGCCGGGCCGGCGGGGTCGTCGGACTCCGGGCCCGCGCCGGCGCCCCGGGGGTCCTGCGCCGCCTCGGCCGGTACGGGCAGGGGCAGCGGCAGCAGGGCGAGGACCGCCGCTCCGGCCGCGACCGGTACGCCCTTGGCCGCCGCCAGGGCCGCCGCGCCGCGCCCACGACGGCGCAGGCCCCAGGACCGTACGGCCAGCGCCGTCGGCACGCCGAGCGCCGAGCCCCACAGCACCGCCGCCGCGCCCGCCTGCCAGCCCACCGGGCCGAAGGAGGCCAGCCGCCCCGCGCCGAGCGGGCCGCCGGCCGCCGCCGCGAGCAGCGCCACCGCCGCCCCGCACGCCCAGGAGGCGAGGAGCGCGGCCTGGACCGCCTCGCGGACCGGCCAGGCGCGGGCCGCGCGCCCCACCCGGTGCCCGAGCAGCAGCACGGCGGCGACCGGGACCGCCGCGGCCGTCCAGTGCAGCCACGTGCCCCGGCCCTCGGCGGGCAGCGCGGCGAGCAGCGGGAAGTCGGGCAGGGCGGGGGTGCCGGCGAAGCCGAGCGGGGTGACCAGGGCGCCCGTACCGACGCAGAAGCCGGGGCCGAGGCCGTACGCCATGCCCCACACGACCGCGTTCGGCAGCAGCGCCAGGCCCAGCAGCAGGACCGCCGCCCGCCCGGACCACTCGCCCGCGAGGGCGTCGAGGGAGGCCCGGGCGTCGCCTGCGTGCCAGAGCAGCGAGGCCGCCGCGAGGGCGGCGCCTCCGCCCAGCAGGACGGCCAGGGCGCGTCCGGCGGCGCGCAGGGCCACGACGGTCTCCGGCCGGCCCGGCAGCGGCCTGCCGTGCGCGGTCCAGGCGCCCGCGGTGGCGGCGGCCAGGACGGACAGCGGCGTCCACACCCCGGCGGTGAGCAGGTCGGCGGGCAGGGTTCCGCTCTCCGTGTAGACCACGACCACGGCCGCGACCAGCAGGTATCCCCCCGACACGGCGGCCACGGCGCCCGCCGTGGAGGGCGCGGGGCGCCCGTCGTCGGCGTCCAGGGTGTCCCGGGCGGCCCGGTGCGCCAGCCACAGCGGCAGGGCCGTGAGCAGCAGCGGGGTGACGCCGAGGGGCGCGGGGACCCCGCTCGTCGTGTCGGTGCGGAGCAGGTCGGTCCCGTGGGCCAGCAGCCAGAGGCCGGCGGCGGCGTGCAGGGCCCCGCCGGGGCCGCTGTCCGGGAACGGGGAGGCGATCCAGGCCGCCGTCACGAGGACGGCGAGCGCGCCGAGCCCGAGGCCCGCGGCGACCCCGCCGCGCACGAAAGCCGTGGCCAGGGCGGCGGTACGGGCCCTTTGGGTCGGGGCGTCGGGTGACAACGGCGGGCGGTGCTCGGTCACTTGCGTCACGGGGCCCATGCTGCCAGCGACACGCGGTTTGCTCGCGTAACAGGCGAATGGCCGTTGTGTCGCTCAAGATACGTTTATGTACTTTTCGGCCCAGAGCCGCACCGGCTGCATCGCGGGAGGTCGACACCGATGAGCCCCACGAGCCCGACCGTCTCGCTGCCCTCCCCCAAGGAGCAGCGGCGCCTGCGCGAGGCCCTCTCCTTGAGCGAGGAGCAGGTCGCGGAGGCCATGGGCGTCACCCGTGCCACCGTCCGCTCCTGGGAGACCGGCCGCAGCGCCCCCAGGGGACGCAAGCGCGAGGCGTACGCGAAGCTGCTCGGCGTGTACGAGGAGCCCACCACGCCCCGTACGGAGCAGCCCGCCCGGCCGGCCCCCGCCGGCACCCGGCCCCGCCCGGCCGCCAAGGGCCCGGCCCGGCCGCCCAAGTCACCGGCACCGGCTCCGGCGCCCACGGCGAAGACCCCGGCACCGACGGCGAAGGCGGCACCCGCCACGGCACCCGCCGCCCCGCCCGCCGCGTCCCGCCAGGCCCTTCGGGACACCCGAACGGCCGAATCCCCCGCGTCCCGCCAGGAGCGACTGAAACCGGCTCCGCAGCCGGCCGCGGACCGGCGACCGGACACCGACGTGCCGGACACCGACGCGCCGGACACCGGTGCTCCGCCGGCGGCCGGGCCCGGGCTCACGCCCGAGGAGGTCGGGCCCGGGCTCACACCCGAGGCCGTCGGGCCCGGGCTCACGCCCGAGGAGGCGTTCGACGCGCTGTACGCGTACGCCGCGCCCGGCCTCGTCCACCAGACCTACCTGCTCACCGGGCGCCGCGGCCTCTCCCGCGAGGCCGTCGAGCAGGCCTTCCACCACGCCTGGCAGCACTGGCCGGAGGTCGCCGTCGACCGGGACCCGGTCGGCTGGGTGCGGGCCGCCGCGTACGAGTACGCGCTCTCCCCCTGGCACCGCTTCCGGCGCCGCCACCGGCACCCGGACTCCGCGCCGACCGAGGCGTCCCGGCGCGCCCTGCTCACGGCGCTCCTGGAGCTGCCGGCCCCGTACCGGCGGACCGTCCTGCTGTACGACGGGCTCGGCCTCGACCTGCCCGAGACGGCGGCCGAGACCGAGGCCAGCACCCCGGCGGCCGGGAACCGGCTGCTGCACGCCCGGACCGTCATCGGGCAGCGGGTCCCCGGACTGGCCGACCCCGAGGCCCTGCAACAGCGGCTGAGCGCCCTCGTCGAGGAGGCGCCGACGGCGACGCTGCCCGCGGCGCGCAGTGTGCGCAGCGGCAGCGAGCGGCGGAGCCGGCTGCTGACCAGGGCCGTCTTCGGGGTGACGGCGGCGCTGATCTGCGTCACGGCCTTCACCGTGTCGACGGCGCCGACCCACTACATCCCGGTGAACGCGCCCGGCGAGATCGTCGAGGGCGTCCCGGTCCGCGGCGGCCCGCAGAAGCTGGGCCCGGAGGACAAGGAGCTGCGCGACCGGCTGCGGTCCGAGCCGAACCCCGGCCCGGAGCGGCTGATCCCCCGGGCGGAGTAACGCCGCGCGGAAACGAGCGGGCCCCGCCCCCACCCGGTTGTCCCGGGAGGGGCGGGGCCCGCTCGCGTGCGGTCGGGCCGGCCGGACCGGCCGCCTACCGCTGTGCCTGTGCCTGGATTCAGCCCGCGAGGATCGCGCGCGCCAGCTTGGCCGTCTCGGTCGGGGTCTTGCCGACCTTGACGCCCGCGGCCTCCAGGGCCTCCTTCTTCGCCTGGGCGGTGCCGGAGGAGCCGGAGACGATGGCGCCGGCGTGGCCCATGGTCTTGCCCTCGGGCGCGGTGAAGCCCGCGACGTAGCCGACGACCGGCTTGGTGACGTTGGCCTTGATGTAGTCGGCCGCACGCTCCTCGGCGTCGCCGCCGATCTCGCCGATCATGACGATCAGGTCGGTGTCCGGGTCGGCCTCGAAGGCCGCCAGGGCGTCGATGTGCGTGGTGCCGATGACCGGGTCGCCACCGATGCCGACGGCGGAGGAGAAGCCGAGGTCACGGAGCTCGTACATCATCTGGTACGTCAGCGTGCCGGACTTCGAGACCAGGCCGATGCGGCCCGGCTTCGTGATGTCGCCCGGGATGATGCCGGCGTTGGACTGGCCCGGGGTGATGAGACCGGGGCAGTTCGGGCCGATGAGGCGGGTCTTGTTGCCCTTCTCCACGGCGTACGCGTAGAACGCGGCGGAGTCGTGGACGGCGATGCCCTCGGTGATGACCACGGCGAGCGGGATCTCGGCGTCGATCGCCTCGACCACGGCGGCCTTGGCGAAGGCCGGCGGGACGAAGAGGACCGAGACGTTGGCGCCGGTCTCCTTCATCGCCTCGGCGACGGTGCCGAAGACCGGGATCTCGGTGCCGTCGAAGTCGACGGAGGTGCCGGCCTTGCGCGGGTTCACGCCACCGACGATGTTGGTGCCGTCACCCAGCATGAGCTTGGTGTGCTTCATGCCCGTGGCACCGGTCATGCCCTGGACGATGACCTTGCTGTCCTTGTTGAGGAAGATAGCCATGGCTGTGTCCTCGTCCCTTACTTCGCAGCCGCGAGCTCGGCGGCCTTGTCGGCCGCACCGTCCATGGTGTCCACGCGCTGAACCAGCGGGTGGTTGGCGTCCGACAGGATCTTGCGACCCAGCTCGGCGTTGTTGCCGTCGAGTCGCACGACGAGCGGCTTGGTGACCTCTTCGCCCTTCGAGGCGAGAAGCTCCAGGGCCTGGACGATGCCGTTGGCGACCTCGTCACAGGCGGTGATGCCACCGAAGACGTTGACGAACACGGACTTGACGTCCGCGTCGCCCAGGATGATCTCCAGGCCGTTCGCCATGACCTCGGCGGAGGCGCCGCCACCGATGTCGAGGAAGTTGGCCGGCTTCACGCCGCCGTGGTTCTCACCGGCGTACGCGACGACGTCCAGGGTCGACATGACCAGGCCGGCGCCGTTGCCGATGATGCCGACGGAGCCGTCGAGCTTCACGTAGTTGAGGCCCTTGGCCTTGGCAGCAGCCTCGAGCGGGTTGGCTGCGGCCTTGTCCTCGAGCGCCTCGTGCTCGGGCTGACGGAAGTCGGCGTTCTCGTCGAGGGACACCTTGCCGTCGAGGGCCAGGATGCGGCCGTCCTTGGTCTTCACCAGCGGGTTGACCTCGACGAGGAGCGCGTCCTCGGCGACGAAGGTGTCCCACAGGGTGACCAGGACCTCGGCGATGTTCTCGGCGACCTCGGCCGGGAACTTGGCCTGGGCGACGATCTCGCGGGCCTTCTCCAGGGTGACGCCGTCGTTGGCGTTGACCGGGACCTTCGCGAGGGCCTCGGGGGTCTTCTCCGCGACCTCCTCGATGTCCATGCCGCCCTGCACCGAGGCCATGGCCAGGAAGGTGCGGTTGGTGCGGTCGAGGAGGTACGAGACGTAGTACTCGGCCTCGATCTCCGGGGACAGCTCGGCGATCATCACCTTGTGGACCGTGTGGCCCTTGATGTCCATGCCCAGGATGTCCGTCGCGCGGGCGACGGCCTCGTCCGGGGTGGCGGCCAGCTTGACGCCGCCGGCCTTGCCGCGGCCGCCGACCTTCACCTGCGCCTTGACGACCGACTTTCCGCCAAGCCGCTCGGTGGCCTCGCGCGCCGCCTCCGGCGTGTCGATGACTTCACCGGCCAGCACCGGTACACCGTGCTTGGCGAAGAGGTCCCTCGCCTGGTACTCGAACAGGTCCACGCGCGTCCCTTTTCTAGATGATCGCGGTTCGTTGTCTGCGTGGGCGTGCCGCGAAGGGCAACGTGACTGCGCTGTCACTAGGGAGGCGTACACGGTGTCCGTGGACGCGGCATGTCCGTCTCGCAGGTTATCCCCGTGGGACGTTGGTCCCTAAATCGCAGATCACAACGGAGCGGTGATACGGGTCACAGAACGTAGGGGCCAGGGGGCGTTCCGTGGAGGGGGCGGCGGGTGCCCCGTACCCCCTTGTGGCAGGCGGGGAGCGGGGGTTGCGCCCCTCACGGCGCGCCGGGGCGCGAGGTGAGGGGCGCCGGGAGGCGACTGTGATATGGACCTCAATCGGCTCCCGGGCACCCGTCCGGGTGGCACACGCACGACGGATTCCGCAGCTCGTCCCCCGGCCCGGTCAGGGCTCGGGTACCGGGAGCGGGCGCTTCTCCAGGGCGGCGGCCATGATCTCCGGGAAGAGGTCGGGGGTGCAGGCGAAGGCGGGGACGCCGAGCGCGGCGAGCGCGGCGGCGTGCTCCCGGTCGTAGGCCGGCGCGCCCTCGTCGGAGAGGGCCAGCAGGGACACGAACTGCACTCCGGAGGCCTTCATCGCGGCGACCCGCTTCAGCATCTCGTCGCGGATGCCGCCCTCGTAGAGGTCGCTGATGAGGACGAGGACGGTGTCGGCGGGGCGGGTGATCCTGGACTGGCAGTAGGCGAGCGCCCGGTTGATGTCCGTGCCGCCGCCGAGCTGGGTGCCGAAGAGGACGTCGACGGGGTCGTCGAGCCGGTCGGTGAGGTCGACGACGGCGGTGTCGAAGACGACCAGGCGGGTGGCGAGCGCGCGCATCGAGGCGAGGACGGCGCCGAAGACGGAGGCGTGGACGACGGAGGCGGCCATGGAGCCGGACTGGTCGACGCAGAGGACGACCTCCTTCTTCACCGACTGCGCGGCCCGGCCGTGGCCGACGAGCCGTTCGGGCACGACCGTGCGGTGCTCGGGGAGGTAGTTCCTGAGGTTGGCGCGGATGGTGCGGTCCCAGTCGATGTCCCGGTGGCGGGGCCGGCTGATCCGGGCCGAGCGGTCCAGCGCGCCGGTGAGGGTGGCGCGGGTGCGGGTCGCGAGGCGCCTCTCCAGGTCGTCGACGACCTTGCGGACGACGGCCCGCGCGGTCTCCTTGGTGGTCTCCGGCATCGCCTTGTTGAGGGAGAGCAGGGTGCCGACGAGGTGGACGTCCGCCTCGACGGCCTCCAGCATCTCGGGCTCCAGGAGGAGCGTGGCCAGTCCGAGCCGGTCGATCGCGTCGCGCTGCATGACCTGGACGACGGAGCTGGGGAAGTACGTCCGGATGTCGCCGAGCCAGCGGGCGACGGAGGGCGCGGAGCCGCCGAGCCCCGCCGAACGGTCACGGCCGGCGTCCCCCTCCCCCTTCCTCCGGTCGTAGAGCGCGGTGAGGGCGCCGTCCATGGCGGCGTCGGTGCCGGAGAGGGCGTGGCCGGTGCCGTCGGCCGCGCCGCCGCCGAGGACGAGCCGCCAGCGGCGCAGGCGCTCGCCGTCGGGTCCCTGCCGGTCGGGGCTGAGGGTCATGCGGGGGCCTCCGTGCCGAGGATGAGGTGCAGCAGGGGCAGGACGCCGTCGGCGCGCTCCTGGTCGGGGTCGGTGGCGAAGCCGGGGGCCGTGGCGGTGGCCGGGGTGGGGCCGCCGGCCGAGGGGCCGCGGGCGGCGAGCTCGCCCAGGGTGCGGCGCACCCCGGGCTCGTACGCGGAGAACGTGCGCCGCAGCAGGGGCAGCACGTCGGTGAACGCGTCGGCCGGTACGCCGCCGAGCCAGCCGTCGACGAGGGCGAGCAGCCGCTCGTCGTGGACGAGGAGCAGCCCCCCGCCGGAGGCCCCGCCGACGAAGCCCTCGATCCAGGCGGCGGCGTCGGCGGGCGGGGTGCCGGGCGACAGCGCGAGCCCCATGAGCCGAGCCGCCTCGTCCTCCGGAAGCCGCCCCTCGTCGAGCAACAGCCGCGTGGCCCGCCCTCGCAGCACCCCCGGCACCCGCTCCCGCCCGGCGAGCCGCCGCAGGACCCCGACCCAGCGCTCGGCGGCGGGGGGGCCGGCGGGGGGCTGGGGGGTGTCGGGCTGGGGGGTGTACGGGAGAGGGGCGCCCGGCCCGGGTACGTCCGGCCGGGGAGCGGCCGGGAGAAGGGCGATCGCTGTGTGGACGTCGTCCAGGTGGGCGCGCATCTCGGTGGCCGCGTCCGTGTCGAGGCCGGTGCAGGCCGGTGGGAAGCCGACGCATATGCGCTCGGCGAGTCCGGCGGCGACCTCGCGGAGCGCGGTGGTGTCGGTGGCGCGCACGTCGCCGTAGCGGAGGGAGCGGGCGAGGGCGGGCAGCGCCTGGGCGAGGTGGGCGACGTCGGTGTCGAGCGCGGCGCGGTCGGCGAGCGCGCCGAGGACGGCGGGCAGGGCGTCGGCGAGCCCGGCGAGGAGGCACTGCTCGGCGAGGGCGGTGAGCGCGGCGAGGTCCCGGGCGGCCCCGGCGCGGGCCTCGGCCCGGGCGGTGGCGGCGGCCTCGACGGTGGTGCCCCACACGCCGGCCTCGGCGACCTGCACGTGCAGCTCGGGCTCCCAGCGCAGCCGCCAGCTCTCCCGGAAGGTGCCGGTGGAGGCGCGGCCCGCGGCGGGGGTTCCCCAGTCGACGCCGAGCAGCCGGAGCCGGTGGAGCAGCCGGCTGCGGGCGGCGTCGTTGTCCTTGCGGAGGTCGAGCTCCAGCTCGCGCGGCTCGGCCTCCGGCTTGAGGCGCAGGCCGCGCTGGAGCCGGGCGAGGTCGCGCTGGAGCGGCACGGCGGGGGCGGCGTCCGGGACGGCGCCGAGGACGTCGCCGACGACGAGCCGGTCGCGGACCAGGTCGAGGGGGACGTCGGAGCCGTCGCACATCACGGCCCGGACGGCGTCGGTGGTCTCGCCGAGTCCGGCGAGCGGGCGTCCGCGCATCGCGGCGAGGGTGTCGGCGAGGCGGACGGCCTCGATGACGTGGGCGGGGGAGACCGCCAGGTCCTCGGCCCGCAGCAGCCCGGCGACCTTGGTCATCCACCGTTCGAGCGGGCGGTCGGGGGCGGTGAACAGGTGCGCGTACCAGCCGGGCGCGTCGATGCCCGCGCCGTAGCCGGAGCGCCGGGCGAGCCGGCGGTGGGTCCAGGGCACCCAGGTGAGCTCGGTCCTGACCTTGGGCAGTCCCTTCAGGAGGGCCCGGTCGGCGGTGACGGTGGTCGCGCGGCGCAGCGCGGGCACGTGCCAGGCGCCGCAGACGACGGCGAGGTCGTCGCCGTACTCCTTGCGCGCGGCGCGCAGCCGCAGCCGCATGTGCGCCTCGCGCACCAGGTCGCGCGGGTGTCCGCCGTGTCCGTACGCCTCGCGCAGGGCGCCCATGGCCTCGGCGAGGGCGTCGAAGGGTGCGAACGGGTCGGTGGTGCCGCGCAGTTCGACCACGTCCTCCCACCAGCGCTCGGCGTCGTCGTACCCGGCGGCGCGGGCCAGCTCGGCGACGGGGTCGACGCGCAGGCCCTGGCCCCTGCCGTCCTCCTCCGCGGCCGGTTCGGGGGCGGCGAGGGTGTGGGCGGCGGGCAGGTCGACGAAGCGGACCTCGGCGCCGTGGTCGAGGGCCCAGCGCAGGGCGACCCACTCGGGCGAGAACTCGGCCATCGGCCAGAACGCGGCGCGTCCCGGGTCGTCCACGGCGTGCGCGAGCAGCGCGACGGGCGGCCGCATCCCCTCGTCGGCGGCGAGCGCGACGAGCGCGTCGGCCTCGGGCGGGCCCTCGATCAGGACGGCCTTGGGCCGCCCCGCCTCCAGGGCCGCGGCCACCGCCCGGGCGGACCCGGGCCCGTGGTGCCGCACCCCGAGCAGGAGGGGCCCGGGCGCGGGCCCCGGCGGGGCGTCGGGTCGGGTCACGCCGTCACCTCGCGGCAGGCGCGGTAGAGGTCCTTCCAGCCGTCTCTCTCGCGGACGACGGTCTCCAGGTACTCCTGCCACACGACGCGGTCGGCGGCCGGGTCGCGGACGACGGCGCCGAGGAGGCCGGCGGCGACGTCGGCGGGGCGGAGCACGCCGTCGCCGAAGTGCGCGGCGAGGGCGAGGCCGCCGGTGACGACGGAGATCGCCTCGGCCGTGGAGAGGGTCCCGGAGGGGGACTTGAGCCTGGTGCGGCCGTCGGTGGTGACCCCGTCGCGCAGTTCGCGGAAGACGGTGACGACCCGGCGGATCTCCTCGACGCCCTCGGGCACGGCGGGCAGGTCGAGGGAGCGCCCGATCTGGTCGACCCGCCGGGCCACGATGTCGACCTCGGCGTCGGGGGTGGCGGGCAGCGGCAGCACGACGGTGTTGAAGCGGCGGCGCAGGGCGCTGGACAGCTCGTTGACGCCCCGGTCGCGGTCGTTGGCGGTGGCGATGAGGTTGAAGCCGCCGACGGCCTGCACCTCCTGGCCCAGCTCGGGGATCGGCAGGGTCTTCTCGGAGAGCACCGTGATGAGGGTGTCCTGGACGTCGGCGGGGATGCGGGTGAGCTCCTCGACCCGGGCGGTCATGCCCTGGGCCATGGCGCGCATGACGGGGCTGGGCACGAGCGCGTCGCGGCTGGGGCCGTGGGCGAGCAGCCGGGCGTAGTTCCAGCCGTACCGGATGGCTTCCTCGGGGGTGCCGGCGGTGCCCTGGACGAGCAGGGTGGAGTCGCCGCTGACGGCGGCGGCCAGGTGCTCGGAGACCCAGGTCTTGGCGGTGCCGGGCACGCCGAGCAGCAGCAGGGCCCGGTCGGTGGCGAGGGTGGTGACGGCGACCTCGACGATGCGGCGCGGGCCGACGTACTTGGGTGTGATGACGGTGCCGTCGGGCAGCGTGCCGCCGAGGAGATAGGTGGCGACGGCCCACGGCGAGAGCCGCCAGCGGGTGGGGCGCGGCCGGTCGTCGGCGGCGGCGAGCGCGGCGAGTTCATGGCCGAAGGCGTCCTCGGCGTGCGGCCGCAGCACCTCGCCGGCGGTACCGGCGGTGCGCGCGGCGGTGTCCGTGGTGGTTTCGGGCAGGGTCATGGGTCCCCCTCCAGATCGTTCGACCTGCTGTGCGAACCACGGTGCACCATGCCACTGACAATCGGCCCCGGCGGTCGGACCGGCCGTGGAATCCGCAGGTGAGGGTGTTTGTCAGTGGAGGGTCGTACGGTCGTTCCCATGGACGATCAGGGGGCGCTCTGGACGGCTGATCAGGTGCTGGCACTGGCTCCTGACGAAGCCTCACGCAGAGCGGGAAGCAAGCTGGGCACGGCCGGTCCGTGGTCCGGCGCGGGCAGCGGCGGCCACGGGGCCGTCTGGGGCCTGTGCAAGGGCAGCGGCAGCACGCCGTACCGGACGGTCGTGGACACCACGGGCCCGGCGTACCAGTGCAGTTGCCCGAGCCGGAAGTTCCCGTGCAAGCACGCGCTGGGGCTGCTGCTGCTCTGGTCCGGCGGCGACGTGCCGCGGGACCCGGACGCCGCCGGGGCGCCCGAGTGGGCCGAGACCTGGCTGGCGGGCCGGCGGGACCGGGCGGAGACGGCCAGGACCACCGTGGAGCCGGGTCCCGCCGACCCGGAGGCGGCGCGCCGCCGCGCCGAGCGGCGGGCGGCCCGGATCAGCGCGGGGGCGCGGGAGTTGGAGCAGCGGCTGGCCGATCTGCTGCGCGGGGGGCTCGCCGCGGCGGAGCGGTCGGGGCCCGCGCTGTGGGAGGAGACCGCGGCCCGCATGGTCGACGCGCAGGCGCCGGGCCTCGCGGGCCGGGTGCGGGAGCTGGGGGCGGTGGCGGGCTCGGGTCCCGGCTGGCCGGTGCGGCTCCTGGAGGAGTGCGCGCTGACCCATCTCCTGGACCGGGCCTGGCTGTCGGCCGACCGGCTGCCCGGCCCGCTGGCGGCGACCGTGCGGACCCGGGTGGGGCTGACGGTCCCGCCGGACGGCCCGGTGCTGCGGGACCGCTGGCTGGTCCTCGCGCAGTACGACGCGGCGGACACCCGGCTGACGACCCGGCGGATCTGGCTGCACGGGGAGGCGAGCGGGCGCACGGCCCTGCTGCTCTCCTTCGGCGCGGGGGGCCGCGCCCCGCAGCTCGCCTTCCCCGTCGGGGCGGTGCTCGACGCGGAGTTGCGGCCCCACGAGGGCGGCGGCGGGCTGCGCGCGGAGCTGGTCGAGCAGTTCGGCGTCCCCGCGCCGTCCGGTCCCCCGCCGCGCGGCGGGACGGTCGGCGCGGCCCTCACGGCGTACGGGCGGGCGCTGCGCGACGATCCATGGCTGGACGCCTGGCCGGTGACCCTGGCCGGTGTCGTGCCGGCCCGCGCGGAGTACGGCTGGCAGCTGGCGGACGCCCGGGGCGCGGAGCGGGAGGCGGTGCCGCTGACCCGCGCCGCCCAGGACCGGCCGGGCCTGTGGCGTCTGGTGGCCCTGTCGGGCGGCGCGCCGCTCACGGTCTTCGGCGAGTGCGGGCACCAGGGCTTCACCCCGCTGGCCGCCTGGTCCGGGGACGCCCCAGGGGAGACGGTGCCGCTGGTCTGACGCCCGGCACCCGCCCCGATCCGTCTCGGAACCCACTTCTGGAGGAGGCCATGGTGGCCAAGGACGCCTGGGAAGAGCTCGTCACGTCGGCGCTGCTGGGCACCGACCGCAGACCGTACGGGAGTGCCTCCGGGGAGGCGGCGCCCGTCGCGCTGCTCGACGCCGCCGCCGTGCACACCGTACGGCGCCGGGCGGGGCTGCGGCCCGGTCCCGCCGCGCCACCACTGGAGGCCGCGCCGGAGGACGGGCGCAGACCGCTGCCCGAGGCGGCCCGGCGCCGGCTGGCCCGGCTGCTCGCCGGCCGGGCCGCGCCCGCGCCGTCCGGGGGGCGGCGCGGGGCGACGCCCGATCTGACGGAGCTGCTGCCGCAGTGGCTGGCCGCCGCGCACGAGCGGGGCTACCGCGCCCCGGCGGCGGCCCTGCCCGCGCTGCTCGACGCGGCCCGCGCCCGGACCGATCTGCGGCCCCAGGCGCTGGCCTTCGCCGGGCCCCGGGGGCTGTGGCTGGCCCGGCTCAACCCGGAGTGGAAGTTCGCGCTGCGCGGTGCGGGCGGCGGTGGCGCGCTGCCCGACCCGGGGGACGCTGAGGCCGTGTCGGCCCTGTGGGAGGAGGGCCTGTTCGCGGAGCGGGTGGCCTTGCTGACCGCGGTGCGGGCGCGGGACGCGGCGGCCGGGCGCGCGCTGCTGGCCTCGACCTGGGCGACCGAGCGGGCGGAGGACCGGCTGATGTTCCTGGACTCGCTGCGCGCGGGTCTGTCGGGGGCGGACGAGGAGTTCCTGGAGGCGGCCCTCGCGGACCGCAGCCGCAATGTGCGCGCGACGGGCGCCGAGCTGCTCTCGGCGCTGCCGGGGTCGGCGCTGGCCGGGCGGATGGCGGAGCGGGCCGCGTCGTGCGTGTCGCTGGACCGTACGCAGGGGGCGACGGCGATCGTCGTGGAGGCGCCGCACGAGTGCGACGCGGGCATGCAGCACGACGGGGTGACGGCCACGCCGCCGACCGGCCGGGGCGAGCGTTCCTGGTGGCTCGGCCAGCTCGTCGAGGCCGCGCCGCTGGGCTGCTGGCCGGCCCGGTTCGGGGGGCGGCGGCCCGAGGAGATCGTGGCGCTGCCGGTCGCCGACGACTGGCAGGCCGAGCTGCACGCGGCCTGGTGCCGGGCGGCGGTGCGGCAGCGGGACGCGGAGTGGTCGCGGGCCCTGCTGGGCGCCCCGGCGGCCCCGCAGGCCACCGGCCCCGGCACGTCCTCGCTCGCGGAGCGGGCCAAGCTGCTGTCGACGCTCCCGCAGCAGGAGCGGGCCCACTGGGTGGCCTCGTTCATAGCGGCGCACGGCCTGTCGGAGGCGTTCCAGCTGCTCGGGGTGTGCACGGTGCCGTGGGCGGGGGCGCTGGGTCGGGCGGTGGTCGACGCCCTGGACATCGCCCGGGACGCGGGTAGCTACCCGTGGAGCTTCAGCGGGGTGATGGGCCTCGCCGAGCGGTGCCTCTCCCCCGAGGCCGCACCGCAGCTCGCCGCGCTCACCACCCTCCCGGCCGAGCCGGAGGACGCGTCCCCGGGCGCCGGCGGCTACTGGTCGGAGGCATTCCAGCGACTCGTGGCGACACTGGAACTACGGGCGGCGATGCACGCGGAACTGACGGAGACCTGAGGGCACGAAACCCGAAGTACGGGACCACGGGTGCGAGAAGGGCGGGCGGCGCGTCCCGCGCGCCGCCCGCCCTTCTCGTACCCGGGTCGTACCCGGGTCTCGGGTCCCGTGGTGTCGTTACGCCGCCACGCGGACGTTCGCGTTGACCCACGCCACGATCGAGCCGGTCGTCGCGCCCGGGGTGAAGATCTCGGCCACGCCCTTCTCCTTCAGCGGCGCGATGTCCGCCTCGGGGATGATGCCGCCGCCGAAGACCTTGATGTCCTCCGCGTCGCGCTCCTTCAGCAGCTCCAGCACCTTCGCGAACAGCGTGTTGTGCGCGCCCGAGAGGATGGAGAGGCCGATCGCGTCGGCGTCCTCCTGGATCGCGGTGTCCACGATCTGCTCGGGCGTCTGGTGGAGCCCCGTGTAGATGACCTCCATACCGGCGTCGCGCAGCGCCCGCGCGATCACCTTGGCCCCGCGATCGTGGCCGTCGAGACCCGGCTTGGCCACCACCACTCGGATCGGACCGGTCACACCCATCAGTGCCTCCACATGCGACCCCCGCGCCTGGCCGCGGGAAAGTGAACGAACGTTATCGCCAGCATCCCGCAAGCGGCCGTTTCACGGTGGACAGCGAGGGGGAAATCACACGTGGGACATCGTTCGCTCCGCGAAGGAGCCGCCACGGGGTCGCCGGATCACCGCGCCGCCAGCCGCACGGCACGGAGGTGCGGCGCACCTCCGTCCCGGGACGGAGGCCGACGATGGAGCTCACCCCCACCGACGTCGCCGACCGGGTGAAGGCCGCCGCTCTGGAGCTGGCGGTCCTCGCCGGACACCTGGTCCTCTACCCCTCCGGGCTCGTCGCCGAACGTCATCCGCGCCGCCCGGTGGCCGCCGGACCCGCCACGGGTGACACAGGTGACGCGGGTGACGGAGGCGCCGGGAGTGCCGGAGGAGCCGTCACCGGCCGCCCGGTCGTGCTGCTGCACGGCTTCGCTGACAACCGCTCGGTCTTCGTCCTGCTCCGCCGCGTCCTGGCCCGGCACGGCCGGGACTGCGTCGAGTCGCTCGACTACTCCCCGCTCACCGGCGACCTGCGGACCGCCGCCGAGCTGCTCGGGCGCCGGGTGGCGGACATCCGGGACCGGACCGGCCACCACGAGGTCGACCTCGTGGGGCACAGCCTGGGCGGTCTGATCGGGCGTTATTACGTACAGCGGCTCGGCGGTGACGCCCGGGTGCGGACGCTCGTCATGCTGGGCACCCCGCACTCCGGCACCACCTTCGTGCCGCTGGCCGACGCGCACCCGCTGGTGCGCCAGATGCGGCCGGGTTCGGAGGTGCTGCGCGAGCTGGCCGGGCCCGCGCCGGGCGTCCGTACCCGCTTCGTGAGCTTCTGGAGCGAGCTGGACCAGGTGATGGTGCCGGTCGAGACGGCCCGCCTGGACCACCCGGACCTGATCGTCCACAACGTGCGGGTGAGCGGGATCGGCCATCTCGCGCTGCCCGTGCACCCGACGGTCGCGGCCGGCGTCCTCGACGCGCTGGACGCCGACGGCCCGGCCCCGGGAGCCGCGGGAGCCGCGGGTGCCGCGCCCGGGGAGAGCTCGGTGGCCTGACGGACGCCCCCCGGGCCCCGCCCTTCGAACGCTTCTCGAACACAGGGCCAAAGCTGTCTCCGCTACCCGCCGAAAGACGGCCGATTGCCCGTTTCCTGGCGGCTCGAAACCCGCGGAAGATTGTCGGGCGCGCATACCGCCGGGTACAGTCACGCCACTGCTTGACCCCCTGCTGTCGAGGCGAGAGAGAAGTTGTTGGTGAACGACCAGCATCCCCACGCCGGGTACGTCACGGACGGTGCCCAGACCACCGGGAGCTTCACCGTCGACCCACTGTTCGGCAGCTACGACGCCGGTTACGCAGCAGGTCACAGCGCAGGTCAGAGCACGTACGGCGAGCACACCGGGCACACCGGGCACACCGGGTACGCCGAGCACACCGAGTACGCCGGACACGCCCAGTACACCGGGCACACCGAGTACGCCGGGCAGCCCGAACCGCACGGGTACGGCGGCTACGCCGGTCACACCGACCAGAGCGGCCACACCGGGCAGTGGGACACCGGCTCCCACGGCTCGTACGCCACCACCGGCCAGTGGGACGCCACCGCCTGGACCGAGGCCCAGCAGGCCGCCCCGTACGAGGCCGCCGCCTTCGCCTCGTACGACACCACCGGCCAGTGGACGACGCCGGGCTTCGAGACCGGCGGCTACGACCTGACCGCCGTGACCGCCACGGGCACCCTCTCCGACGCGGCCGACGCGCCCGCCTGGGAGCAGGCCGCGACGCCCGAGCCGGTCGTCCCCCAGCAGTACTCGCCGGGCCCCGAGCACACCGCCGAGTTCGAGTTCGACCTCGACGCGTACCCCGCGTACTCCGAGACCGTCCAGGTCCCCGCGTACACCGAGACCACGCAGGTCCCCGTGTACGACCTCGGTCCCGAGGCCGAGGCGGACGCGGACGCGGAGGCGGCCGAAGGGGAGCCGGAGCCCGAGTTCCACGCCTTCCACGACGCCGAGACGATGATCGGCCTCGAAGTCCTCCCCGAGGGTGCCGCCGACGAGCTCCCGCCCGTCGCCGCCCGCCCCGCGCGCCGCTCCACCAATGGCGGCGGCCGCGGCCGGCGCCGTACGCCCGCCAAGCGGTCCGCGCTCCTGACGGTCGCCGTCCCGTCCGCCTGTGTGATGGGCGTCGCCGGCATCGCCGCCGCCTCGGTCGGCGGGCTCACCGACCCCGGCGCGGACACGAAGGACGACACGGTCGCCCTCGCCGCCGCCGACCCGGCCTCCGTCAAGCAGGTCGCCGCCAACAACAAGCTGGACACCCAGCTCGCCGCGCTCAGCGCCGACGCCCGCGACTTCGGCGACCGCGCCAGCCGCACCCAGGAGCGCATCGACCTGCGGGCGCGCCAGGAGGCGGACAAGAAGAAGCGCGAGGAGGAGGCGGCCCGCAAGGAGGCCCTGCGGCCGAAGTTCCTCCTTCCGGTCAAGCTGCACCAGCTCAGCGCCCGCTTCGGCCAGTCCGGCGTCAACTGGATGTCCGTGCACACCGGCATCGACTTCCCGGTGCAGTACGGCACCCCGGTGATGGCCGCGACCGACGGCACCGTGCGCACCCAGTGGAACAGCGCCTACGGCAACATGGCGATCGTGACCATGGAGGACGGCACCGAGACCTGGTACTGCCACCTCAGCAGCACCAAGATCCGCTCCGGCAAGGTCAAGGCCGGCGAGGTCATCGCGTACTCCGGCAACTCCGGCAACTCCACCGGCCCGCACCTCCACTTCGAGGTCCGGCCGAGCGGCGGCGCGGCGATCGACCCGCTGCCCTGGCTGCTCCAGCGCGGTCTCGACCCGACCGGCTGACACCACCCGCGTACGAGGAAGGGGCCCCCGCCGACATCCGGCAGGGGCCCCTTTCCGTGAGCCCTACAGCTTCTCGACCGGCGCGTACCGCAGCAGGAGGCGCTTCGGCTTCTCGTCGCCGAAGTCGATCGTGGCCTGAGCGTCCGCGCCCACGCCCGTGACGCCCATGACCGTGCCCAGACCGAACTGGTCGTGGGTGACGCGGTCGCCGACCTTGAGCGAGATCACCGGCTTGTCGCTGGTCCGCCGGGTGGCGAAGCCCGAGGGGCCGGAGCGGGAGCGGGAGGAGGACAGCGAGGAGGTGATCCCCGAGGTCGGCCCGGCGGGCTTGGCCATGGGGCCGGTCCGCTTCCACTCCAGGTACGCGGCGGGGATCTCCTCCAGGAAGCGCGAGGCCGGGTTGTACGAGGGCTGGCCCCAGGCGCTGCGCATCGAGGAGCGGGTGAGGTAGAGCCGCTCGCGGGCGCGGGTGATGCCCACGTAGGCGAGGCGGCGTTCCTCCTCAAGCTCCTTGGTCTGGCCGAGCGCCCGCATGTGCGGGAAGACGCCGTCCTCCATGCCCGTGAGGAACACCACCGGGAACTCAAGGCCCTTGGCGGTGTGCAGGGTCATCAGGGTGATGACCCCGGAGCCCTCCTCGTCCTCGTCGGGGATCTGGTCGGAGTCGGCGACGAGGGCGACCTTCTCCAGGAACTCGGCGAGGGTGGCGGGCTCTTCGCCGCGCTCCTGCTCGAACTCCAGGGCCACCGCGGCGAGTTCCTGGAGGTTCTCGATGCGGGTCTCGTCCTGCGGGTCGGTGGAGGCCTGGAGCTCGGCCAGGTACCCCGTCCGCTCCAGGACCGCCTCCAGGACGACGGCCGGGCCGGCGCCCGACTCGGCGATGGTGCGCAGCTCCTCCATGAGCGTGTTGAAGCGCTTCACGGCGTTGGAGGAGCGGGCCGCCATCCCGTACGCCTCGTCGACGCGCTTGAGCGCCTGCGGGAAGGTGATCTTCTCGCGCAGCGAGAGGGCGTCGATCATCGCCTCGGCGCGGTCGCCGATGCCCCGCTTGGGGACGTTGAGGATGCGGCGCAGCGGCACGGTGTCCTCGGGGTTGGCGAGGACGCGCAGGTAGGCGAGGACGTCGCGGACCTCCTTGCGCTCGTAGAAGCGCACGCCGCCGACGACCTTGTAGGGCAGTCCGACGCGGATGAAGATCTCTTCGAAGACGCGGGACTGGGCGTTGGTGCGGTAGAAGACGGCGACGTCGCCCGCCTTGGCCGCGCCGGTGTCGGTGAGCCGGTCGATCTCGTCGGCGACGAACTGCGCCTCGTCGTGCTCGGTGTCCGCGACGTAGCCGGTGATCTGCGCGCCGGCGCCCGCGTTGGTCCACAGGTTCTTCGGGCGGCGGGACTCGTTGCGCTCGATGACCGCGTTGGCGGCGGAGAGGATCGTCTGGGTGGAGCGGTAGTTCTGCTCCAGGAGGATCGTCGTCGCGTCCGGGTAGTCCTCCTCGAACTGGAGGATGTTGCGGATGGTCGCGCCGCGGAAGGCGTAGATCGACTGGTCGGCGTCGCCGACCACGCACAGCTCGGCCGGGCCGAGGTCCTCGTACCCGGTGCCGACGAGCTCGCGGACCAGGGTGTACTGGGCGTGGTTGGTGTCCTGGTACTCGTCGACGAGGACGTGCCGGAAGCGGCGGCGGTAGTGCTCGGCGACGTCCGGGAACGCCTGGAGCAGGTGGACCGTCGTCATGATGATGTCGTCGAAGTCCAGCGCGTTGGCCTCGCGCAGCCGGCTCTGGTACATCCGGTACGCCTGGGCGAGCGTCTTCTCGAAACCATCAGCGGCCTGATCCGCGAAGGTCTCCTCGTCGATCAGCTCGTTCTTCAGGTTGGAGATCTTGGCGCTGAAGGACTTCGGCGGGAACTTCTTCGGGTCGAGGTCCAGGTCGCGGCAGACCAGCGCCATCAGGCGCTTGGAGTCGGCGGCGTCGTAGATCGAGAAGGACGAGGTGAAGCCCAGCTTCTTCGACTCGCGGCGCAGGATGCGCACGCACGCGCTGTGGAAGGTCATGACCCACATGGCGTTGGCGCGCGGGCCGACGAGCTGCTCGACGCGCTCCTTCATCTCGCCGGCGGCCTTGTTGGTGAAGGTGATCGCGAGTATCTGGCCGGGGTGGACGTGCCGCGAGCCCAGGAGGTGGGCGATGCGGTGGGTGAGCACCCGGGTCTTGCCCGAGCCGGCGCCGGCGACGATGAGCAGCGGGGTGTCCGTGTGCACGACGGCGGCGCGCTGCTGCTCGTTGAGCCCGTCCAGGAGCGCGGCGGCGTCCACGACGGGCCGGTGGGCGCCGTCGCGGTAGTACGCCTCCCGCTCGGGCGGGGGCGCGTCCCAGTGCTCCCCGAAGAGGGCGTGCGGGACCTCCTCCGCGGCCGGGGCGCCGGGCTCGTGGTCCTCGGGCGGGGGCGGGGGCTCCTCCGAAGAGTGGTTCTGGAGGCTCGCCAGGAAACTGTCGTCAAAGAGGCTGCTCATCGCCTCACGAGTCTAGGACGCCGGACCGACAGTCCGCTGCCGCCTCCGGAAGTGACCGGAGAAGCACGGAGGGCGAGCGCCCCGGCGGGCGGGTATCGGGCCGGGGCTGGCACCGGGGCCGGGCCCGGGCCGGGGCCGACTGCGGCTGCCGCTGCGGGTCAGACCCAGAGGGTGGCGATGAAGATGTTCGCCATGGTGAGGCCGCCGACGGCGCCGAAGAGGGCCTTGTCGACCTTCTCCTCGTCGCGCTTGACGTAGACCAGGCCGAGGATCACCACGAGGATGGCCAGCTTGATGCCGACCTTGAGGTTGTTGACCGTGTGGTCGTCGGCCTGGTTGAGCCCGACGAGGGCGATACCGGTGACGAGCATCGTCAGGGCGCCGTGCAGCATCGCCGGTACGAAGCGGGCGGTGCCCGCGCCCATCGCCTTCATCTGGGTGAGGAAGCCGCCGAGGAGGCTGGCGATCCCGATGATGTGCAGGGCGACGAAGACATTGATGAGGGCGTCCATGAGGCGGAGCCTAACCGGGGCCATAGCACCGGCCTCCGGGCGGGTCCACCTTGTCCCGGACTTCGGTCAGCGCCCGCCGCGAGCACCGCCCGAGCACGTCCCAGTGCGAAAAGAAACAGTCGGAACACATCAACTGATGCCAATAGCGGTCAACTCCCCGCAGCCGTACGGCGGCCAGGTTTAGCGTCCTGCCCCAGGTGGCCGGCTCCCCACCTCCGCCACTCCGGCGGCTGCCGGTCACCCCCGCCGAGAAAGACCGGCGGCGGTCCGTCCCCCTGTGCGGACCGTCGCCGGCCCCGGCGGGCAGCGTCCCCCACAGGGAGAGGATGTGACCCGCCCTCGTGGCAGCGCACCGCAAGCCCAAGCAGTCCCCCTTCGGCGGCCCGGCGGCCCGCACGGCCGTCACGCTGGCCCTCGCCTCCGCGGCGACCGCGACCGTCTTCGAGGGCTCCGGGCACGCCGCGCCGCGGCCGACCCCCGCGCAGGTCAAGACCGAGGTCGACCGGCTCTACGAACAGGCCGAGGCCGCCACCGAGAAGTACAACGGGGCGAAGGAGAAGGTGGACCGGGCCCGGGCCGCCTTCGACCGGCTGCGCGGCGAGGCGGCCCGCAGGACCGAGCGGCTGAACCGGTCCCGGGACGCGCTGGGCGCCGTCGCCGCCGCGCAGTACCGCTCCGGCGGACTCGACCCCGCCCTCCAGCTCGCCCTCACCTCCGACCCCGACCAGTACCTGGAGCGGGCCGCGCTCGCCGAGAAGGCCGGGGACCGGCAGGCCGCGGCCGTCACCGCCGTACGGCGTGAGCTCGCGGCCGTACGGCAGCTGCGCGGCGAGGCCGAGGGGCGGCTGCGGGAGCTGCGGGCGCAGGAGGCGGAGCTGCGGCGCCAGAAGGCGACCGTGCAGGGCAAGCTGAGCGCCGCGCGGACCCTGCTCGACCGGCTCACCGCCGAGGAACGGGCCCGTTACGAGGCGGCCGTCGCCGCCGGCGGGCACGGCGGGGCCGACAGTGCCCCCGGCGGCTCCGCGACGGTGGCCAGGGCCGACCGCTCCTCGGCGATCCGCGGGCCCCTCACGGCGCCCACCACGCGCGCGGCCGAGGCCATCGCCTTCGCCCAGGCCCAGCTGGGCAAGCCCTACGTGTGGGGAGCGACCGGGCCCTCCGCCTACGACTGCTCCGGCCTCACCCAGGCGGCCTGGCGCGCGGCCGGCGTCTCGCTCCCGCGCACCACCTACACCCAGATCAACGCCGGCAGCCGGGTCTCCCGCTCCGAGCTGGCCCCGGGCGACCTGATCTTCTTCTACTCCGGGATCAGCCACGTCGGCCTCTACATCGGCGGCGGCCAGATGATCCACGCCCCCCGGCCGGGCGCCCCGGTCCGGATCGCCCCCATCGACGAGATGCCGTTCGCGGGAGCGACCCGGGTGGGCTGAGCGGCCGGGTGGGGCCGGATGGGCGGCCGGGTGGGGGGCTAGACGAGGCGGCGGGCGGTCGCCCAACGGGTCAGCTCGTGCCGGTTGGAGAGCTGGAGCTTGCGCAGCACCGCCGAGACGTGGGACTCGACCGTCTTCACCGAGATGAAGAGCTGCTTGGCGATCTCCTTGTACGCGTAGCCGCGGGCGATCAGCCGCAGCACCTCCCGCTCCCGCTGCGTCAGCCGGTCCAGGTCCTCGTCCACCGGCGGCGCGTCCGTCGAGGCGAAGGCGTCGAGGACGAAGCCCGCGAGCCGCGGGGAGAAGACGGCGTCGCCCTCCTGGACCCGGAAGACCGAGTCGACCAGGTCGGTGCCGGTGATCGTCTTGGTGACGTAGCCGCGGGCGCCGCCACGGATGACGCCGATGACGTCCTCGGCCGCGTCGGAGACCGAGAGCGCCAGGAAGCGCACCGGGTCCTCGGCCGCCGCCATCAGCGCGGCGCAGCGGCGCAGCACCTCGACGCCGCCGCCGCCCGGCAGGTGCACGTCGAGCAGGACGACCTCGGGGCGGGTGGCGGTGATCACCGTCACCGCCTGGTCGACGTCGGCGGCCTCGCCGACCACCTCGACACCCGTCACCTCGGTCCGGCCGATCTCGGCCTGGACCCCCGTGCGGAACATCCGGTGGTCGTCGACGAGCACGACCCGCACCCGGCGCTCCGTCCCCCGCTCCGCCGCCCCGCTCCCGGTCCCGGTCCCGTCGCTCATCCGTCCGCCCTCTCCATCTCGAGCTCCACTTCGGTGCCCCCGCCCGGCACGGACCTCAGCCGCGCCGATCCGCCGTTGCGCTGCATCCGGCCGATGATCGATTCTCGTACGCCCATGCGGTCGTCGGGGACCGCGTCCAGGTCGAAGCCGGGACCGCGGTCCTTCACCGAGACGAAGACCGTCCGGCCCTCGACCTCCGCGAAGACCTGCACGGCCCCGCCCTCGCCACCGTACTTGGCGGCGTTGACCATCGCCTCGCGCGCGGCCTGCATCTGTGCGCCCAGCTTCTCGTCGAGGGGGCAGTCGCCGACGACCACGACCTCCAGCGGCACGCCGTGCTTGTCCTCGACCTCGGCGGCGGCCCGCTTGACCGCCTCCGCGACGGTGGCCGGCTCCTCGTCCTCGTCCTTGCCGGTGCCCTCCGGCTTGTACAGCCAGTTGCGCAGCTCCCGCTCCTGGGCGCGGGCCAGCCGGCGGACCTCGCCCGGGTCGTCGGCGTTGCGCTGGATCAGGGTCAGGGTGTGCAGGACGGAGTCGTGGACGTGGGCCGCGACCTCGGCGCGCTCCTGGGCGCGGATGCGCAGCGTGCGCTCCTCGTTGAGGTCCTGCGACATGCGCACCAGCCAGGGCCCGGCGAGCAGCGCGATGCCGGTGAGGACCGCGACGGCGGCGGTGAGCGCCGTCCCGAGCTGGGCGACGGAGCCGCGGACCACGAGGAAGACCGCGAGGCCCGTGCCGACCAGCGCGACGCCGACGAGGCCGCGGACGAGCTGGAGGACCCGTCTCCTGCGGCCGGGGTCGGTCCAGCTGGCCCGGCGGGCGTTGTCCGCCTGCCGCCAGACCAGGACGACGCCGATGCCGATCAGCAGCGAGGGCCAGACGTAGCGCCCGGCCTGCTTGTCGACGTTGATGCTGCCGATGAACGTGGAGATGCCGATCGCCAGCGCGACCAGGGCGAAGACCTGGCCCTTGTCGGGCTTGCGGAGGCGTCTGCGGCCGTCCGCGGTGGTCTCGAAGACGGGCCGGGGCGCGGCCCGGCCGCCGACGCCGAGCGGGACGACGATCCAGAACACCGCGTACAGCAGGGCGCCCAGGCCGTCGGTGAGGAGCAGGGCCACGAAGAACGCGCGGACCCAGATCACGGGCAGCCCGAGATGTCCGGCGAGACCGCGCGCGACACCGCCGAGCCACCGGCCGTCGGCGCTCCGGTAGAGCCTGCGGACGGGCGGTTCGTCGGTCTCTGCGACACGGGCGGCTGCGGACATGCACTGATCGTCACACGTCCGGCCCGCCCCGGGCATCAGGGTCCGCCCGGATATCGGCCCCCGAACCGTCTCGGGGTCACGGTGGGGTCCGGGGCCCGCGGAAGATCAGGGTCAAGGCAGGGTCGGTCCCGGTGCCGCCGGGCGTCACGGGCCGTCACCATGGACCCATGACGAGTTCGACGCCCTCGCACCACGAGGCCCCGCCGCCGGCCGAGGCCGCCCCGCCCCTGCGCAGGTCGCGCGGGCAGAAGGTGGTGGCCGGCGTGTGCGGCGGTCTCGGCCGGCACTTCGACCTCGACCCGGTGGTCTTCCGGATCGCGCTGGGCGTGCTCGCGGTGACCGGCGGCGTCGGGCTGCTCGTCTACGGCTTCGCGTGGCTGCTGGTCCCGCTCGCGGGCGAGGAGGAGAGCGAGGGGCGCCGGCTGCTGACCGGCCGGGTGTCCGGCTCCTCGCTGACGGCGGTGCTGACGGCCCTGGTGGGCTGCGGCATCTTCCTGTCGATGCTGCACAACGGCGGGACGCTGGCGTTCGCGCTGGTCCTGTCGGTGGCGGTGAGCGGCGCGGCGGTGTGGTCGCAGCGGCGCCCCTCGGTCGCCGCGACCGCCGAGGAGGGCGGCCGGATAGACGCCGCCGCCGCGCTCGCGGTCGCCGAGGCCCCGCCCGAGACGAAGGCCCCGCCGCTGGTGGAGTTCCCGTCCTGGTGGCGCGACCCGATCGTGAAGGACGGCTCGACCGGGAAGGTCGCCATCGGCTACATGTGGGGGCCGCACGGCATCCTCGACGAGGACGGCAAGATCGACGGGGTGGTGCCGACGCCCGGCAGCCAGTGGGGCCCGCCGCGCGCCGCGCCCGAACGGCCCACGCCCTCGACGCGGGTGCGGCCGAGTCCGCCGTCCATCGGCGGGCTGGTGTTCCTGCTCGCCCTGGTGGCGGGCGGCCTCGGCACGGGCCTCTCGTGGCACGGGCATCCGCTGGGCACCAGCCTGCAGATCGGCCTGGTCGCAGCGCTGGCGGTGTTCGGCCTCGGCCTGGTCGTCAGCAGCCTGATCGGCAGGACCGGCTTCGGCACGGTGTTCCTCACGCTCGTGACGGCGGGACTGCTCGCGGCGGCCTCGTCGCTGCCGAAGGAGATCTCGACCGAGTGGATCCGGGAGACCTGGCGCCCGGCGAGCGTCGCGGCCGTGCAGCCGCGCTACGAGCTGGGCCTCGGGGTCGGCACGCTGGACCTGTCGGGCCTGGCCGTTCCCGCCGGGACGACGGTGGTGACACAGGGCGAGGTCGGCGCGGGACGGCTGAAGGTGATCGTCCCGAGGAACGTGACGCTGAAGGTGCGGGCCCAGGCGGGCCTCGGCGACCTCCACCTGCTGGAGCCGGGGGCGCCCACGGCCCCGCCGGCGCCCTCCGCGTCCCCTGCGCGGCCCACGGCCCCCGCGCCGTCGGCGTCCCTGCAGCCGTCCCCGCCGGCACCCCCGTCCCCGCAGCCCGCGCACTCGCGCTCGCCCGACGACATCGACATCGCCCCGGACCTCGACGAGACCCGGACGTTCCCGCCGTCGCCGGGGGTCACCCCGGGCGGCACCATCGACCTCTTCCTGAAGGTCGGGCTCGGACAGGTGGAGGTCATCCGTGCTGGTTCATGAGTTCCGCCCCGGCCGGCTGGTCCTGGGCCTCGCCGCCCTGGCCCTGGCGGCGCTCTACGCGGGCGACGCGGCCGGGCGCTGGTCGGTCCCCTGGTACGCGGTGTTCCCGGTCCTGGGCTCCGCCCTCGGGGTCGCCGCGCTCACGACCTGGATCGCCTACGGGATACGCCGGCGCGCGGAGAGCAGCGAGTCGAGCGAGAGCACGGAGGCCCCGGCGAGCAGCAGCGGAAGCCAGGACATCAGATAGGCGAGGTCGTTGCCGAGGTAGTACGGGTTGACTTGCCAGCTCACGGTCAGCCAGAGGCTCAGCGAGATCAGCGCCCCGCCGAGCGCGGCGACCCGGGTGTACAGGCCGAAGAGGGCCCCGAGGCCGACCAGCAGTTCGCCGAGCGCGATGGCGTAGCCGAAGCCGACGGGGCTCTTGAGCGCCAGGTCGACGAGGGCCGGCAGGGCGGAGGTGTCCCGGACGCCCCGCATGACCTCGCCGATCGAGCCGGGGCCGGTGTCGGCGAGGAAGCCGGCGGTGGTCAGCTTGTCGAGCCCGGCGTAGACGAAGGTGACGCCGAGGAAGATCCGCAGCGGAACGAGCGCGTACCGCGAGGCGATGGCCTTCCAGCCGCCGTCCCGGCCGAATCCGTCGGCCCCACCGAAGCCACCGACCCCACCGAAGCCGTCGGAGCCACCGACCCCGCCGAAGCCGTCGGCCCGACCGGAGCCACCCGTCCCGCCGAAGCCGGGGACCCGGCCCAGGCCCGACCCCGACCCCGGCCCGTCCCCCGACCCCGTACCCGGGGCGCCGCCCTGACCCGTCGTTCCGTCGTCCGCCCGTCCCGTCATCTCCGGCCGCCTCTCCACGCCCCACGCCACTGTTCGCACCACAAGGTCCGAGGAACGATTCTCCCCGGATTCCCTGTGGGCGGGCAGGGGGGCTCAGTCGACGACGTCGATCGTGACCCGGTTGGTCTCGACGCCGGCGGCCGTCACGACCGACACCTCGACCCGGCCGGGCTCGACGTCGGCGGGCAGCGGCACGGTCAGGGCGGTGTCGGCCGGGTTGGCGAAGCCGCCGGGGACCGGGACGAGCGGGACGTGGGCGTGGACGGCGCCGATCCGGACGACCAGCCGGGTCAGCGGCTCGGGTCCGGCCGCCCCGGGCGGCACGAAGCCGGAGCCGCGGATCTCGATGTCGTCGCCGGTCCTGATCGGGGCGTCCAGGTCGCCCGCCTCGCGGGCCCGGACCACCGAGAAGACCTTCGGCCGGCCGCCCTCCGCGCACTTGCCGGCGAGGTAGACCGCGGCGGAGACGGCGAGGAGGAGGACCAGGGCCCAGGGCAGTTCGGGCAGCCGGTCGGGCGTGCGGCCGAGCCGGACGGCGGCCAGGAGCAGCACGGCGCCGGACACCAGGACGTACTGGACGTCGGCGAGGCTGGCGTGGCCGTCGTCGTCGCAGAGCAGGTCGGCGGGGCGCGGCCGGTCGGCGCGCACCTTCTGCAGGCGCCGGGCCGCGACGCGCAGCGACACGACCAGCCGGGCGGTGACGGTCACGCCCGAGACGAGGGCGAAGACGGCCAGCAGCCCGGCGCCGCGCCGCAGCCCGAGGTCCACCCCCGGGGCCCCGGCGGCCAGCAGGAGGGAGAGCTGGAGCACGGCGAAGACGCAGAGGAGGAGCCAGCAGGCGGCGACGGTGCGGGAGGTGGAGTAGCGCCGGTCCTCGCCGACGAGCGGGGCGAGGACCCCGCCCCGGTGCCGGTGCAGCCCGGCCGCCGCGGTGAGGGCGAGGGCGGGCAGGACGGCGGCGCCGAGCGCGGCCGTGCGGGTCCCGGTCCAGCCCGTGCCGACGGCGGTGAGGGCCTGGCCGAGGAGCAGGGCGAGCACGGCGCCCCACACGGCGCCGAGGGTGCCGCGGTACACCCGGCCGAGCCGGGCCGCGCCGGCCTCCCGGCCCCGTGCGGTGACGGTGCGGGCGGACTGGGCGAGTTCGTCGGAGACCCACTGGCGGGAGGCGACCGGCGAGTGGGCGAGGGCGGCCGGCACACCGTGGCCCGTGGCGAGTTCGTCGCGGCGCGCGAGGAAGGCGGCGACGGCACGCCGGTGCCCGGACCCCTCGCAGTGCGGACAGCCGCCGCCGTCCGCATCCGCCCCGCACTGTCTGGCCTCTTGCACCGCCACGGCGCCGCCCACTTCCCTGTCTTCGTCAACTGGCAGTTGATTCTTGGGAATTGTGCCGCACCGACCACCTGCCCGGAGGGCTGTGCACACCCCGCACGGGAGTGATTGAAGAGTCATCACATTGACGTAAAGGCACCTTCTACGACAGGAGTTCGGGCTCCGCGCGGCTGATCCGGCGCCACAGCGGCTG
This sequence comes from Streptomyces sp. NPDC093111, assembly GCF_040683955.1. Lineage (NCBI taxonomy): Bacteria > Bacillati > Actinomycetota > Actinomycetes > Kitasatosporales > Streptomycetaceae > Streptomyces > Streptomyces sp. NPDC093111. The sequence continues at coordinate 290,998 of NZ_JBFBNW010000008.1, forward strand.
GTAGTTGATCCAGGCCACCAGATCGCTGCCGAGCTGCTCCCGGGTGGCGACGGCGTCCCGGTGGTCGATCAGGACCGGCTTGCCCGCCGCCCGCGCGGCCAGCTGGACCTGGGCGCAGCGCTCCATGGCGATGAACCACCAGGCCGCCGCGTCCACGGAGGAACCCACGGTGAGCAGCCCGTGGTTGCGCAGCACCATCGCCTTGAAGGGCCCGAGGGCGACCGCGACGCGCCGGCTCTCCTCGGGGTCGACGGTGACGCCGGTGTAGGCGTCGTAGAGGACGTGGTCCTGGTAGAAGGCGCAGGACTCCTGGGTGATCGGGTCGATCAGCTCGCCGAGGGCGGCGAGCGCCCGCCCGTTCAGGGAGTGGGTGTGGGCGACGGCGACGACGTCGGGGCGGGCCCGGTGGACCTCGGCGTGCGTGGTGAACGCGGCCTGGTTGACGTGGTGGACGCCGTGGACGACCCGTCCGCCGCCGTCGACCAGGATCAGGTCGCTCGCGGTGAGTTCGGCGAAGGGGGCGCCGAAGGGGTTCACCCAGAAGCAGTCGGGATGCTCCGGGTCGCGGGCGGTGATGTGCCCGGAGACCCCCTCCTCGTACCCGAGCCGCCCGAAGACCCGGAGCGCGGCGGCGAGCCGCTGCTTGCGGTGGGCGCGCTCCTCGGCGGCCGTCGCGTGGACGGGCGGCATGGCGAAATGGAGCTGCTCGACGGGGACGGGCGCCGGTATCTGGGTCATGCGCCGGAAGGTAACGCCCGCTCCCACAAGTCACCAGAGCCCGTACGGGTCAAAGCGAAACCGCCGCCCCCCTCACGTACGGGTCAAAGCGAAACCGCCGCCCCTGACGTACAGGGACGGCGGTCTCACGGGCTCACGCGCGGGCCACGAGGAGGCTCGCTCCTCACGCGCTCACGCGCCGGGTGGGGTCACTCCCACTCGATGGTGCCCGGCGGCTTGCTGGTCACGTCGAGGACGACGCGGTTGACGTCGGCGACCTCGTTGGTGATCCGGGTGGAGATGCGGGCCAGCACCTCGTAGGGCAGGCGCGACCAGTCCGCGGTCATGGCGTCCTCGGAGGAGACCGGGCGCAGCACGATCGGGTGGCCGTAGGTGCGGCCGTCGCCCTGGACGCCGACGGAGCGGACGTCGGCGAGCAGCACGACCGGGCACTGCCAGATCTCGCGGTCGAGACCGGCGGACGTCAGCTCCTCGCGGGCGATGGCGTCGGCGTCGCGCAGCAGGTCCAGGCGCTCCTTGGTGACCTCGCCGACGATGCGGATGCCGAGGCCGGGGCCGGGGAACGGCTGGCGCTGGACGATCTCCTCCGGCAGGCCGAGCTCCTGGCCGACCATCCGGACCTCGTCCTTGAACAGCTGGCGCAGCGGCTCGACGAGCTCGAACTCGATGTCGTCGGGCAGGCCGCCCACGTTGTGGTGGGACTTGATGTTGGCCGTGCCGGTGCCGCCGCCGGACTCGACGATGTCCGGGTAGAGCGTGCCCTGGACGAGGAAGGCGACCTCGGGTCCCTCCTCCTGGAGGATCTCCAGCTGGGCCTGCTCGAAGACGCGGATGAACTCGCGGCCGATGATCTTCCGCTTGGTCTCCGGGTCGGAGACGCCGGCGAGCGCGTCGAGGAAGCGCTCCTGCGCGTCGACGACCACCAGCTTGGCGCCGGTGGCGGCCACGAAGTCCTTCTCGACCTGCTCGGTCTCGCCCTTGCGCATGAGGCCGTGGTCGACGTAGACGCAGGTGAGCTGCGAGCCGATGGCCTTCTGCACGAGCGCGGCGGCCACGGCGGAGTCGACACCGCCGGAGAGGCCGCAGATGGCGCGCTTGGAGCCGACCTGGGCGCGGATGGCCGCGACCTGCTCCTCGATGACGTTGCCGGTGGTCCAGCTGGGCTCGATGCCGGCGCCGCGGTAGAGGAAGTGCTCCAGGATCTGCTGGCCGTGCGTGGAGTGCAGCACCTCGGGGTGGTACTGGACGCCGTACAGCTTCTTCTCGTCGTTCTCGAAGGCGGCGACGGGCACGACGTCGGTGGACGCGGTGACGGTGAAGCCCTCGGGGGCGGCGGAGCAGGCGTCGCCGTGCGACATCCACACCGACTGCTCGACCGGGGTGCCCTCGAAGAGGGTCGAGCCGGCCTTGGAGACGTGCAGCGGCGTACGGCCGTACTCGCGGGCGCCCGTGTTGTCGACGGTGCCGCCGAGGACGGTCGCCATCAGCTGGAAGCCGTAGCACATGCCGAAGACGGGGACTCCGGCCTCGAAGATCGCGCGGTCGAGGCGCGGGGCGTTCTCGGCGTACACCGAGGAGGGGCCGCCGGAGAGGATGATCGCCTTCGGGTTCTTGGCCAGCATCTCGGCCACCGGCATGGTGGACGGGACGATCTCGCTGTAGACCCGGGCCTCACGGACGCGGCGGGCGATGAGCTGGGCGTACTGGGCGCCGAAGTCGACAACGAGGACTACGTCCGGGTTGGTGACGTCGGGCGCGGCAGCGGGGGTCGCTGATGACACTACGGCGGCCTTCCGGCGGTAGGAGCGGTTCCCCCGAAGGGGGGGGTTATTTGTCGATTCTACCGGCGAGCCACGGCCGGTTTTCGTCTCACCATCCGAACCCGGATTGCCCCGCCGCTCGCAAAGGGGTCCATACTGTCCCCATGCGCAAGCTCACGACGTACGTCTTTACCTATGGCAACCGGCCCACCGGCTGCCATGGTCGTGCTGCTTGAGCAACTGACAAGCGACTTCCCAGGCGCCCCGGGCCGACAAGGCCCGGGGCGTCTGTCGTTTCCGGGCCGTAGCGCCCGGGGCCTCCCGACACCTCCAGGAGCCCCGACATGACCGCCACGACCCAGACCGCCACCCGGACCGTCGCCCCGGCCGCCGCCCCGACCACCCCGGCCCCCACCACCCTGACCCCGACCGAGAGGACCGGGGCCCGCACCGACGAGGCCGCCGTGCTGATCGGCGACGCCCGGGAGCGCATCGACACGCTCGACGACCGGATCATCGGGCTGATCCAGGAACGGGTGGCCGTCTCGGCCGTGATCCAGGAGGCCCGGATCTCCTCCGGCGGGCGCCGGGTGAACCTGGCCCGCGAGATGGAGGTCCTCGCCCACTACCGCGACGCGCTGGGCAAGCCGGGCACCGCGCTCGCGATGACGATGCTGGAGCTGTGCCGGGGCCGCATCTGACCGGCGCGGACGCCCGGGGGTGCACCCCCGCACCCGAGTTCGGTCGCGTCCTCACCCGTACGGCGCGTGACCGGGCCGGGCGCCGCTTCGTTGGGCGTGTTGTCCGTGCCAGCCAGGGGCGGGCCCGAAGAAGACCACGCGTGGCTTCGCTGGGGCGTGTGACGTACCGCTGGTACGTCGTGGGACCTCGCGCCAGCGCATGTGACCGGACGGCAGGGGACAGCAGCCCGGTCACCCATCAAGGGCGGTCGGCCCCGGGGACGCCCGGGGTCGGCCGCAACCGGCACCACCGATCCGAGACCCCCACACCGTCCCCTCCCCACACCGTCCCCTCCCCGCACCGTCCACACCCTCCGCTTTCCTCCGCAGCGGCGCACTCCACTCCCCCCGGCGCCGCATTCCCCAGGGGCCCCGCGACCGCGACCGGAATCGCGACGCGGGGCCCCTGCGTTGCCCGGCCCCGGAATACGTGACGCGCGTCACATAAAGATCGGGTGAGAACGCTACAACCAATCCCCCAGGTCACCGGTCATCTATGCAGCACCACCCAGAAACTGGAGGGGCGCTGCACTCGGAGGGGGGTGCAGCGCCCTTTCCACTGATCTGGAACCTTCCTCAGTCCTGCTTCGGCGGCATCGCCGGCATCCCCAGGAACGGCAGCCTGAGCGCGCCGAACGCCTCCGCCGGGACCGCCGGGGACTTGGGCTCGACGGCGGCCAGCCGCACGTACGCCTCGCCCTGACGCGGCCGCCGGTCCTCCTCGCCCTTGTTCGGCCAGAACGACATGGCCCGCTCCGCCTGCGCCGTGATCGTCAGCGACGGGTTGACGCCGAGGTTCGCGGAGACGGCCGCGCCGTCGACGACGGAGATGCCCGGGTGCCCGTAGAGGCGGTGGTACGGGTCGATGACGCCCGACTCCGCGTCCGCGCCGATCGGGCAGCCGCCCAGGAAGTGCGCGGTGAGCGGGGTGCCCATCAGCTCGCCGATGTTGGAACCGGCGAAGCCGTTGATCTCCTCGGCCATCAGGGCGGCGGCCCGGGTGGCCGCCTCGATCTGCGTCGGGTTGGGCGCGCCGTGGCCCTGGCGGGCGGTGAGCAGGCCCTTGCCGAGGCCGCCGGGCTTGCGGAAGGTGGTCAGCGAGTTGTCCAGGGACTGCATGACCAGGCCGATGATGGTCCGCTCCGACCAGCGCCGGTTGGAGAGCGAGCGCACGGCCAGCGAGGGGTGCTTGACGATCTCGGCGAGCCAGTTGCGGACCCGGTGCGCGCCGTAGGGCACCTGGAGGACGGTGAGGCCGCCCATGGAGTTGGAGCCCTTGCCGTAGCGGACCGGCTCGATGTGGGTGTTCTCGTCCGGGTGGATCGAGGACGTGATCGCGACGCCCCGGGTGAAGTCGACCCGGTCCTTGCCGTGCCGCCTGCGGTAGCGGCGGTCGGTGGTCTGCGAGCCGACCAGCGCCTCCGAATTGGTCCGGGTGAGCTCGCCGAGCCGGTCCGGGATCCGGGGCAGCAGGCCGGTGTCCTTCATCCGGTGCAGCAGGGTCTGGGTGCCGTACGTGCCGGCCGCGACGACCACCCGGCGGGCGGTGAAGGTGCGGCCGGCGCCCTTCTTGCGGTTGTCGGTGGGCAGGGTCTTCACGGCGTAGCCGCCGCGCGAGTCCTCGGTGAGGGCGACGACCGAGGTCATCGGGTGGACGACCGCGCCGGCCTTCTCGGCGAGGTAGAGGTAGTTCTCGTTGAGGGTGTTCTTGGCGCCGTGGCGGCAGCCGGTCATGCACTCGCCGCACTCGGTGCAGGCCCTGCGGGAGGGGCCCGCGCCGCCGAAGTACGGGTCGGCGACCTCGCCGCCGGGCTTCGCCTTCGCCCGCTCCGCGCCGGCCGCGTCCTTGCCGTCCCCGAAGAACACCCCGACCGGGGCCATGTGGAAGGTGTCGCCGATGCCCATGGCCTGGGCGGTGGCCTTGAGGTGCACGTCGGAGGGGGTCATCGTCGGGTTGAGCCGGACGCCCAGCATCCGCTTGGCCTGGTCGTAGTACGGGGTGAGCTCGTCCCGCCAGTCGGTGATGTCCTTCCACTGCGGGTCCTCGAAGAACGGCGCGAGCGGCTCGTACAGGGTGTTGGCGTAGTTGAGCGAGCCGCCGCCGACGCCCGCGCCCGCGAGCACCATGACGTTGCCGAGCAGGTGGATGCGCTGGATGCCGTACAGGCCGAGCGTGGGGGCCCAGAGGAAGTTCTTCAGGTCCCAGGAGTTCTTCGGGAGGGTCGCCCGGGTGAAGCGGCGGCCGGCCTCCAGGACACCGACCCGGTAGCCCTTCTCGGTCAGGCGCAGGGCGGTGACCGACCCGCCGAAACCGGAGCCGACGACGACGACGTCGTAGTCGTACGCGTCGTCGGACGAACCGTCCTCGGCCTGGTTCTGGGCAGGGGGTACCGCGGTCATGGCTCTCCTCGGACGAAAAGGACTGCGAAGGGGACTCGGACGGGGTGCGGTCAGCGCAGGCGCAGGGCCTTCATCACCTTCAGGGAGGTGCTCATGAAGGCCGCGTACTTCTCGTCGTCCATCCCGAAGGACGGGGCGAGCGGCATCAGCCGCTGCTGGGCGACGGTCTGCGCCTCGGTGAACTTGAGGATGCCCTCGGAGCCGTGGCGGCGGCCGAGGCCGGAGTCCTTCATGCCGCCCATGGGGGCGCGGACGCTGCCGTACGCGGGCGCGTAGCCCTCGTTGATGTTGACGGTGCCGGTGCGCAGCCGGGCGGCGACGGCGTGGCCGCGGCGGGAGTCGGTGGTCCACACGGAGGAGTTCAGGCCGTACGGGGTGCCGTTGGCCCGGTCGACGACCTCGTCCTCGTCGGTGAAGCGGTAGATCGAGACGACCGGTCCGAAGGTCTCCTCGGTGCACACGGCCATCGGGGCCTCGACGCCGTCGAGGATGGTCGGCTCGTAGAAGAGGGGGCCGATGTCGGGGCGGGCGACGCCGCCGGCGATCAGCTTGGCGCCCTTGGCGACGGCCTCGTCGACGTGCCGGGTGACGGTCTCCAGCTGCCGCTCGCCGACGAGGGAGCCCATGTCGGAGCCGTAGGCGAGGGAGTTGCCGAGCCGCATGGCCCTGGTGCGGGCGGCGAAGCGGTCCAGGAAGGCGTCGGCGACCGACTCGTGGACGTACAGGCGCTCGATGGAGATGCAGAGCTGGCCCGCGGAGGAGAAGCAGGCGCGGACGGCGCCCGCGGCGGCCTTCTCGATGTCGGCGTCCTTGAGGACGATCATGGCGTTCTTGCCGCCGAGCTCCAGGGTGACGCCGATGAGCCGGGCCGCGGCGCCCTGGGCGACCTCACGGCCGGTCCGGGTGGAGCCGGTGAAGGACACGTAGTCGGCGTGGCGGACGACCTCGGGGCCGACGACCGGGCCCTCGCCGATGACGACCTGGAAGACCTCGGCGGGCAGACCGGCCTCGATCAGCAGGTCGCGGGCCCACAGGGCGGTCAGCGCGGTCTCGGTGTCCGGCTTCATCACGACGGCGTTGCCGGCGACGAAGGCGGGCAGCGCGTCGCCGACGGACAGCTCCAGCGGGTAGTTCCAGGGCGCGATCTGGCCGACGACCCCGCGCGGCTGGCGCAGCTCGGTGACCTTGGTGAGGGTGGGCACGACGCCCGTGTGGTGCTTGGGCCGCAGGTACGCGGGGGCCTTGCGGCCGTAGTGGCGGGCGGCGACGGCGACCGACTGCACCTCCTCGTGGCCGTGCAGGCGCGCCTTGCCGGTCTCCAGCTGGATCAGGTCGAGGATCTCGCCCTGGCGCTGGAGGATCAGGTCGTGGAAGCGGAGCAGCACGGCCGCGCGGACCTTGACGGGCGTGGCGGCCCAGGCGCCCTGGGCGGCGCGGGCGCGCGCGAAGGCCGCGGCGACGTCCTCGGGGGTGGACTCGGGCAGGTCCGCCAGCTTCGCCCCGGTGAAGGGGGTGTGGTTGGCGGTACGGCCGGAGCCCGCGACCCCGCGGGTGAGCCGGGCGACCAGCTCGGGCGTGACCACGTCGGCGGCCGTGCGCGCCCCTGCGGGCGCGGGGGCGACGGGGTTGGTACCGAGGGGGGCGGGGGCCGCTGTGGTGAGCGCCTGCGAGTCCGTCATGAGCCCGAGGGTAGGCCGCATTCCCGCCTTTGGGTACCCGTCAGTAACGCGTTTTCACCGGGTACTCACAACCGCGCCAGCGATTGCTGGCACATAAGTCCTGATCAGGGGCTTACGGCGTCGCCCGGGGCCCGCCAGTACTTCTTCACGATGTCGAACTGCTCGCGGGTCCGCTCCCAGCTCTCCTCCGGCGACGCCATGTACAGGGCGTACTCGACGCCGTCGTCGTCGTAGTACACCTGGTCGATGGCGTGGCGGGGGCCCGGGTGGGTCTGCTTCTCGATCCAGGTGAACTCCCAGATGGCGGAATCCACCTGGTCGCGGAAGGTGTTCTGGGTCAGCCGGACCCGCTGGTACTCCGCCCGCCTGGCCACGATCTTCTCCAGATCGAGCATGTGCATGTACGGGTTCTCGAAGTCGGGCGACCGGTCGATGCTGACGCGGATGCGGTGGCGGCCGTCGTCCGGCGTGTAGTCGATCTGGTCGCCGTCCATCCGGCGCTTCCAGCCCTCGGGGACGACGAGGCTGAAGCCCTCCGGGTCCTCGACCCGCTGCCAGCCGGCCGGGACCCCGCCCTTGGCCGGATCCTTGCCGTCCTTGCCGGCCTTGCCGTCCTTGCCCGTCGCCTGGGTGACCGGGGTGTCGGTCTTCTTGTCCCCGCCGCCGCCCATGTGGGTCATCGCCGCGAAGACCGCGCCGCCCGCGAGCAGCCCCGCGACCACGGCCGCGAGCAGCGTCGCCCGCCAGCGGCCCCGGCCGCCGGAGGAGCCGGTCGGCAGCCCGGGAACGGTGGCGCCCGCGGAGGAGGCAGCGGGCCGCCCGGCCGACGCGGGAACGGGGTCGGCCGCCGGGTCGTCGTACGGCGTCGGCAGCTGCGCGGTCGTCGACGGGGAGGCGGCGACCAGCTCCTCCGCCTGGACCCGCTGCGTCGGCACGTACGCCTGCGCGGCCTGCGGCGAACGCCCCTCCATCGCGTCGAGCAGCATCCGCTCGGCCTCGTCCGCGCGCGGGCGGTGCGCCGGGTCCTTGCGCAGCAGCGCCACGATGACCGGCGCGAGCGGCCCGGCCTTCTCGGGGTACGGCGGCTCCTCCGTCACCACGGCCTGCATGGTGCTGATCGGCGAGCTACGGCGGAACGGCGAACCGCCCTCCACCGCCGTGTACAGCGTGGCGCCCAGCGACCACAGGTCGGAGGCGGGACCCGGGTCACCGCCCTGCACCCGTTCGGGCGCCAGATAGTCGATGGAGCCGACGAGTTCACCCGTCCGAGTGATGGACGAATCGCCTTCGATCGCCGCGATCCCGAAATCGGTGATCAGGACGCGTCCGTCGCGGGCGAGCAGCACGTTGCCGGGCTTCACGTCACGGTGCAGCACACCGGCGGCGTGCGCGGCCCGCAGCGCGCCCAGGACGTGCAGGCCGATCCGGGCCGCCTCGCGCGGCTCGATCGTGCCGGTCTCCTTGGCCGCGTCGGCCAACGAGGGCCCGTCCACGTACTGCATGACGATCCACGGGCGGTCGTCGTGCTCCAGGACGTCGTGCACGGTGACCACGCCCGGGTGGGTGATCCGGGCCGCGGCGCGCGCCTCCTTCTGCGTCCGGGCGTGCAGAACCAGCCGATCGGCCTCGGCCACGAACCGGCCAGCCGTCAACTCCTTGACGGCCACCACGCGGTGCAGCACCTCGTCATGGGCGCGCCAGACCTTGCCCATGCCGCCGCGCCCGATGGACTCGCCCAGCCGATAGCGGCCGGCGAGCAGAAGTCCGGTGCCGGTGCTCTCAGAATGTTCCACGTGCCCCCGCCTGTTTGCTCGGAAGCAAGGTTACGGAGGGGGGTGCGGGGCGCGGAACCTCGGGGCGGCTTGTGGAACAACACTGTGACCGGCGGGGCGTCGGGGACTCGGCGGTTCGTTCCTCCCCTCGCCCGGCGGTTCGATCAGCGGGTCGCCCGGTACGCCTTCACCGCCTGGTCGTAGATCTCGGACACCTTGTCCCGCTCGTTCTCCGGACCGATGACCTGGACGACGTGGTAGCGGCCCCGGTCGATCAGCGCCAGATTGCGCACGAACACCTCCCGGCCGGTGCTGTCCTGCCAGGTGAACTGCCCCACCGCCATGGCCTGTCGGCCGATGTCGATACGGCGCAGCCCCGAGGCGCCGGACCACGAGGAGTCCCGCCAGGGCTGGAGCTCGCGCTCCTTCGTGCGCTGGTACGCCATGGGGTCGGCGCCGTTCGCCCGGACGGTGTCCCGGCCCGGGACCACGATCAGCGTGAAGTCGCCGCCCGTGTAGCGCACTTGCCCGGCGTCGTTGATCGGGCTGCGCCGCCAGTCGCGCGGCACGCCGACCTCGAAGCCCTCGGTGTCCTTGCGCAGCACGTACCCGGCGTCGAGCGCGGGGGCGGTGGCGGACGTCGGCGGCGGGACGCTGGACGGCTTGGCGGAGGGGGTGGCCGACGGGCTGGCCGGCTTCGTCGACGCGGGCGGCGGGGTGGTGCTGCCGGCCGGGGGCGGCGTCGCCGTCGGGTTCTTCCCCTCGCCTTCGCCGGGCATGAACAGCACGGCGTACGCGATGGCTCCGGCCAGCAGCAGGAGGATCAGGACCAGCAGGATCCGCCCGAGCGAGCGCGGGGCGCCCGAGCCGCGCGGGGCGGCGGGGCGGCGCGCGGCGCGCTGGGGGATCTCCTCGCGGAAGTCGTCCTCGGGGTGGTCACCGCGGTACTCGTGCCGTTGGTCGTTGCGGTGGGCGTCCTGGTGGGCGTCCTGGTGGGCGCTCCCGAAGTCGTTCCGGAAGCCGGACGGGAAGCCGGACCCGGTCTCGTCCGGATACGGGTACGGAGGCTGCTGGGCGTCCAGCGGCTCGTGGGCGGTGTGGGCGTCCTCGTGACGGCGGCCCTGGCGCGGGACGGCACCCTTCGCGTGCCGGTGGCGGCCACCCGCCGCGCCGCCCCCGCGCCGCCGGCGCACCAACTCGCCACGGCGGCGCACGATGGGCAGCCGGGTCGCGTCGGGGGACGGCGGCGCCGCGACACCGAGCCCGGCCTCCGGTTCGGGCGCCGAGCGCACCAGCGAGCGCAGCCAGCCGCTCAGCACCTCGACGTCGGGGCGCTCGGTCGGGTCCTGGTGCAGCAGCGACTCCACGACCGGGCGCAGCGGACCGCACTCCTCGGCGAAGGCCGGGGGCTCGGAACAGACCAGCTGCACCAACTCGGCGGCGCTGTCCTCCGGGTACGGGGCGTGCCCCTGGACGGCCCGGTAGAGCAGCGCGCCCAGCGCCCACAGGTCGGTGGCCGGACCGATCGGCGGGGCGAGCCGCCAGTGCTCGTGGACCGGGCCCGCCTGTTCGGGCGCCCAGCGCTCGGTGACGGCGCCGATGACCGCGATCCGCGCCTGGCGGGCCCGCTCGGCCGCGAGCCGGGTCACCGGGCCGCGGTACGCCGGGACTCCGCCCGTCGGGGCGCCCGGGGCGGGCGCGGGCACGGGCGCGGGGGCCGCCGCCGTGTACCCGGCGGGGAGCGCGGGCAGCGGGCCGCCGCCCGCCGGGACGGGGCGGGAGCTGTCGCGAGAGGCGTGCGGGCCGTCGCTCCAGGTCCCCGAGAGGTACGCGCGCGGCGGCGGCGTCCCGCCGTACACCCCGCCCGTCTCGTCGTCGCCGTCGTCCTCGTCGTCGTCATCGTCGTCGTCCGTACGCGACCACCACTGCGGCGCGGGATACACGGCGGGAGGGCCGGGCGGGCCGGAAGTGTCGGACGGGCCGGAGGTGCCGGACGGGCCGGGAGGCTGCGTGGGCAGGGGTTCGGTGGGCGGATCGGCGGGGGGCTCGGCCGGGAGGTCGGCCGGAGGCGTCGACGCGGCCTGGCGTTGGACGGGCAGCGCCCCGGTCTCGCCGAGCCGGGCGGCGGCGCGGGCTCCCGCCCGGTACGCGGCGATGGCCCCGGCCCGGGCCGCGCGCACCTCCGCGGCGGACGGCGTGGCGGGCGCGGGCACGACGGGCGCGGCGGGCGGCTCGGGCCGGGCGCCCGCACCCTCGCCGGGGCCGTAGGGGGTGCCGGTGGGCTCGGGGCCGTAGAACGAGGGGCGCGGGTCCTGATCACGGTCCGGGTCGTGGCCCTGGTCCCGGTCGGGGTCCTGGGCGTCAGGGGCCCCGGAGACGGAGTCCGCCTCGGCGCCGAAGCCGGACCCGGCGGCCTCGTACCCGCCCGGCGGAAGCGCCTCCGGCTCGTGGACGGGCGCGGGCTCGTAGGCCGGCACGGGCTCCCAGGGGACACCGGTCGCGTAGGCGGGGCCCGCCCCGTAGAGCTCGGCCCGGTGGTCCCCGGAGCCGGTGGCCTCGGCGACGTACGGCCCCGGCTCGTACTCCTCGGTCGCGTACGCCTGCGGCCCGTATCCCGCTCCCCCGCCCCCGTCCTGACCCTCGGCCAGATCCTCGGCCGGGTCTCCGGCCAGGTCCTCGATCAGGTGGCCGTCCCGGTCCTCGTACGCGTCCCCGTACTCGGCCTCGTACGGGCCGTCGGCCTCGCCGTCGGCCGCGTCGTGCTCGTCGTGTGCGTCGTCGCCGTCGTCATAGGCGCCCTCGTCCTCACGGGCCGCGGGGCGCGGGCCGAAGGACGGTTCCTCGTCGTCGGGGAAGGGGACCGGGGCGTAGCCGCAGAGGGCTTCCTCGGCGGCGCCGGCGGCGAGGCCGGTCAGGACGACGCGGCCGTCCTCGCAGACCAGGACCGTGCGCGGGGTGACGTTCCGGTGGGTCCAGCCGTGGGCGTGCAGGGCGCGCAGGGCGGTGAGCAGGTCGGAGCCGATCTCGGCGGCCCGGTAGGGGCTCAGCGGTGCGTCGGCGAGGAGTTCGGAGAGCGGGGTGGCCGTCACGAACTCGCTCACTATCCAGAGCGAGCCCGCCTCGGCGAACACGTCGAAGACCTGGTCGAGGCGGGGGTGGTCGGGTATCTGCGCGGCGGCCTGGGCGGCCTCCAGGGCGCGGCGGACGCCGGGGTCGGCGGGGCGTCGGGTCGCCCGGCCGGGTGCGGCGTACGGTTCGTCGCCGACGAGTTCGGCGTCGACGATCTCCGGCAGCGGCACCTGCCGCATCCGGACTTCCTGTCCGCTGTAGGTGTCGAAGGCGCGCGTCTCGACGAGGTCGTACGCGTCGGCCGGCGGCACGGGCAGGCGATAACGGTCCGCCAGCACCCTTCCCGCGTACTCGTCCATGACGCCTCCCCCCGCGCCCGCCGTCCCCCGTGCCCCGGACTCCGGGCCCGGGGCCTTTCACGATACGTGCGCCGGTCAATCCTTGGGGCTGAACGTGGCGAACGCGGTCTCGCGCAGCGTCTTGCAGTCCGCCGCGTCCCACGCGTCGGCCTTGCAACTGATCATGATCGAGTAGCCGTGTCCGGCGTCGACCTTGAAGCCGCGGTTGAGTATCCGGATCCGCATGCCGTTCTGGTTGCGCTCGAACTCCCAGTCGGCGACGGTCGGATACCCCTTGTACTCGACCGGGCGGATGGCGATGTGCTTGTAGCCGTTGCTCGACGCGGCCACCGCGGCGACGGCGGCGCGCCAGGCGCTGGCGGCGTCGTCGCGGGGGCTGTCGTTGAAGTCGACCTGGACGCGCGGGAAGCCGCTGCCGCCGGCGTGGAAGATGCCGCCCGAGTTCTGGCCCGCGATGGCGGCCAGCTTGAAGGAGGAGGGCATCGCCATCTGGAAGTGGAAGCGGCCGTTGGTCACCATCACGTAGCCGGCGGGCAGCTGCGGGCCGGCCGGCTTGTCGCCGCCGGGCGTGCCGCTCGGCGTGGTGCCGTTCCGGCCGGCGGTGTCGCCGGTGGGCTTGTCGCCGCCGCCCTGCTGGTCCGGGTCGCCGCCCGAGGTGCCGGTGTCGGTGCTCGGGTCGCTGCCGCCGCCGGCCGTGGATCCGGCCGAGGCCGTCGTGCCTCCGGTGCCCTTGCCCTTGCCGTTGTCGGTGGCGCCGTCCTGGCCGCCGCCGAGGGCGACGTACAGGATCGTGCCGAGCAGGGCGGCGAGCACGACCGCGCCGATGATCACGAGGGTGCGGCGCGGGACGACGTCGGTGAGCGAGGCGCGGGCCTGCGCGGGCCGGTCGGGCACTCCGGCGCCGGTGCGGCGCTCGGGCTCCGGCTTCGGCGCGGACGCCGCGTTCCGTACGGACTTCAGGGCGCCGCGCATGCGGTCGGCGGCCTCGCCGGTCTTCTCCCGGGCGGGCGTCGGCGGGGCCAGCGGCGGGCGCTCGGGGATCGGCGGCAGCGGGACGATCCTGGTCGCCTCGGGGGACGGCTCGGGCGGGGCCTCGGGCGCGTCGAGGACGGCGCGCAGCAGCACCCGGGCTCCGGCGTCGTCGAGCCGCTGGTCGGGGTCCTTGGCGAGCAGGCCGTAGATGACCTGCTCCAGCCCGGGGCCCGCGTTCTTCGGCGGGTCGACCGGCTCGGTCATCACCGCGGTGAGCGTGGCGATGGCGGAGCCCTTGTCGTAGGGCGGGCTGCCCTCGACGGCGGCGTACAGGAGTCCGCCGAGCGACCAGAGGTCGGCGGCCGGGCCGGGCTTGTGGCCGCGGGCCCGCTCGGGCGAGATGTACGAGGGGGCGCCGACGAGCATGCCGGTGGAGGTGATCGAGGGGTCGCCCTCGACCTGGGCGATGCCGAAGTCGGTGAGGACGACCCGGCCGTCCTCGGCGATCAGCACGTTGGACGGCTTCACGTCGCGGTGCAGGATGCCCTCGCGGTGCGCGGAGCGCAGCACGTCGAGGATGGCGAGGCCGACCTCGGCGGCGCGGCGCGGGGTGAGGGTGCCGTCCTCGCGGACGGCGTCGGCGAGGGACTTGCCCTCGATGAGCTCCATGACGATCCACGGCCGGTCGTCCTCGTCGACCACGTCGTAGACGGTCACGGCGCCGTTGTTGCGGATCCGGGCGATGGCCTTGGCCTCGCGCAGGGTCCGGGTGATGAGGCGTCGCTTCTCGTCGTCGTCGATGCTGGTGGGGAAGCGCAGCTCCTTGACGGCGACGGTCCGTCCGAGCGTCTCGTCGACCGCCCGCCACACGGTGCCCATGCCGCCGCGGCCGAGGACGACGCCGAGGCGGTAGCGCCCGGCGAGCAGCCGTCCTTCGGTGGACGCCGCGTCAGCACCGCCGGTGCGCCCGGCCGTTCCGGCGGCGCGCTTCGCGTCGACGTCGGCGACGTCCGCGCCGAAGCCGGTGGCCGGCGCGGCCCCGTCGGTCGACCCGCTCGCGGCCGGGGTGCCCGTGGCCGCCGGCTTCTTGGTCAGGTCGGCTCCGGTCCGCGCGCCGGTTCCGCTCCGGGCCCCGGACGCCGCCGCGGCCCCGGACGCGGAGTCCCGCTCCGTGCCCTCGGCGTCCGGTGACGCGTCCCGCGTCCCGCCCGGTGCCGCCCCGTCCCGGTCCGCCGTGCGCGCGGCCGGAACCGCGCCCCGGTCGCCGTCGGTGGCGGCCCCCGCAGGGGCGTCCCGTCGGGGGTCCTGCCCCGTGTCCCGCGACTGCTCCGCCTCCGACATGCGTCCCCTCGTCGATCCCTGATCTGCGCCCGCGTCCGCCGCTCCCGCACGATGCGGCAACCCGCCCTGGAAGAGAGCTCATTGTCCCTCACTCCGGGACCGATGCCTCCCCCGGGTCCGTACTCCGAGAAGCATTCCCGTGCCCGCGCCGGTCAGAGCGGCACGATGTCGGGCGCCCCCAGCCTGGCCGCGTCCGCCGTCAGGTCGTCGGGCTGGCGCTGCGATTCGCGTTCCGCCTGGACCCTCTTCTCGTAGTGCTCGACCTCCTTGTCGACCTGGTGCGCGTCCCAGCCGAGGACCGTCGCCATGAGTCCGGCGCACTCGCGGGCGCTGCGGGTGCCCCGGTCGAAGGTCTCGATGGAGATGCGGGTGCGCCGGGTGAGGACGTCGTCGAGGTGGCGGGCGCCTTCGTGGGAGGCCGCGTAGACGACCTCGGCGCGCAGGTAGTCCTCGGCGGCGGGCAGTGGCGCGCCGAGCGAGGGGTCGGCGGCGATCAGGTCGAGGATCTCCTCCGTCAGGGAGCCGTAGCGGTTGAGGAGATGCTCCACCCGGGCCACGTGCAGTCCGGCGCGGGCGGCGATCCCGGCGCGCGCGTTCCACAGGGCGCGGTAGCCCTCGGCGCCGATGAGCGGGGTGTCCTCGGTGACGCAGGCGGCGACCCGCTTGTCGAGGCCGTGGACGGCCTCGTCGACGGCGTCCTTCGCCATCACCCGGTAGGTCGTGTACTTGCCTCCGGCGACGACGACGAGGCCGGGGACGGGGTGGGCGACGGTGTGTTCGCGGGAGAGTTTGCTGGTGGCGTCGGACTCGCCGGCGAGCAGCGGGCGCAGGCCCGCGTAGACGCCCTGGACGTCGTCGCGGCTCAGCGGGGTGGCGAGGACCCCGTTCACGTGCTCCAGGAGGTAGTCGATGTCGGCGCTGGAGGCGGCGGGGTGGGCCTTGTCGAGGTCCCAGTCGGTGTCGGTGGTGCCGATGATCCAGTGGCGGCCCCAGGGGATGACGAACAGCACGGACTTCTCGGTGCGCAGGATGAGTCCGGTGGTGGAGTGGATGCGGTCCTTGGGCACGACGAGGTGGATGCCCTTGGAGGCGCGGACGTGGAACTGGCCGCGTTCGCCGATGAGGGCCTGGGTGTCGTCCGTCCACACGCCGGTGGCGTTGACGATCTGGCGGGCCCGGATCGCGTACTCCCCGCCGGTCTCGACGTCCTGGACGCGGGCGCCGACCACCCGCTCGCCCTCGCGCAGGAAGCCGACGACGCGGGCCCGGCTGGCGACCTGTGCCCCGTAGCTCGCGGCGGTGCGGACGAGGGTGGTGACGAAGCGGGCGTCGTCCATCTGGGCGTCGTAGTACTGGAGGGCGCCGACGAGGGCGTCCTTCTTGAGGCAGGGCGCCACCCGCAGGGCGCGGCCGCGGCTGAGGTGGCGGTGGACGGGCAGGCCGCGCCCGTGGCCCGAGGAGACGGACATCGCGTCGTACAGCGCGACGCCCGAGCCGGCGTACCAGCGCTCCCAGCCCTTGTGCTGGAGCGGGTAGAGGAACGGGACGGGCTTGACCAGGTGGGGCGCGAGCCGTTCGAGGAGCAGGCCGCGCTCCTTCAGGGCCTCGCGGACGAGGGCGAAGTCGAGCATCTCCAGATAGCGCAGGCCGCCGTGGATCAGCTTGCTGGAGCGGCTGGAGGTGCCGGAGGCCCAGTCGCGCGCCTCGACGAGGCCGGTGGAGAGTCCTCGGGTGACCGCGTCGAGCGCGGTGCCCGCGCCGACGACTCCGGCGCCGACGACCAGCACGTCCAGCTCGCGCTCGGCCATCGCCGCGAGCGCCGCCGTGCGCTCGGCGGGTCCCAGTGTCGCTGTCCTCACCGCTGCCTCCCGTCGTCCCCCTGTGTGGTCGGGCTCACGGCTTCGATTCTGGACCGGCCCCGCGACTTCAGCCACCGCCTGAACCGCGGCCTGTGGATAACACTCGCGATCTTCGGCTCCACAATGCCGCATATCGGTCATATTTACGCCTAGTCTGACATTGCGCTCGCCCCGTTCTGTCCACAGGGCTTGCGCGTCGTGTCCCCTCCGGCTAGGGCCTGTCCGGCCCTGATCCACCAGACAGGCCCTAGCGGCCCCGGCCTCACACCCCCTCCGGCACCAGGGAAGGACGGCCCACCTCCATGCCCGCTGATCTCGCCGTCATCGGCCTCGGCCACCACGGTCTCCCCCTCGCCCAGGCGGCCACCACGGCCGGCGTCGGCACCGTCGGCTACGACACCGACCCCCGCCCCGTCGCCGAACTCGCCGCCGGACGGCCCCCCGTCGACGGCTCCCTCACCGCCGCCGAGATCCGCCGGATGCTCGCCGCGGGCTTCCGCCCCGCCGCCGACCCCGCCGAGCTCGGCCGGGTCCGCACCGCCGTCGTCTGCGCACCCACCCCGCCGGGACCGGACGGCGCCCTCGACCTCACCGCCGTCACCGACGCCGCCCGCGCCCTCGCCGCCCGGCTGCGCCCCCACACGACGGTCCTCCTGGAGTCCCCCGTACCCCCCGGCACCACCGAAGGGCCCTTCCGCGAGCTCCTCGAAACGGGCTCCGGACTGCGCGCCGGGCGCGACTTCCACCTGGCCTACTCCCCCGGCCGCCTCGACCCCGGCAACCGCACCCACGGCTTCGCCGGCACCCCCAGGGTCATCGGCGGGCTGACCCCCGCCTGCACCGAGTCCGCCGCCGCGTTCTACGGCCGCCTCACCGACAAGGTGGTCCGCGCCCGCGGCCCGCGCGAGGCCGAGACCGTGAAACTCCTGGAGACCAACTTCCGGCACGTCAACATCGCCCTCGTCAACGAGATGGCCGTGCTCTGCCACGAACTCGGCGTCGACCTCTGGGACGTCATCCGCTGCGCCGAGACCAAGCCCTTCGGCTTCCAGGCCTTCCGCCCCGGCCCCGGCGTCGGCGGCCACGGCGTCCCCGTGGACACCATCGGCGCCCACCGCCCGCTGCGCCTGGTCGAACTCGCCGGCCAGGTCAACGAGCGCATGCCGCAGTACGTCGTCCAGCGCTGCGCGACCCTCCTCAACGAACACGGCAAGTCCGCCCGCGGCGCCCGGATCCTCCTGCTCGGCGTCACCTACAAACCCGACCTCGCCGACCGGCAGGGCTCCCCCGCCGACGAGATCGCCCGCCGCCTGATGGACCTGGGCGCCGCCGTCAGCTACCACGACCCGCACGTCCCCGACTGGCGCGTCCGCGACCTGCCGGTCCCCCGCGCCGACTCCCTCTACGAGGCCGCCGCCCACGCCGACCTGACGATCCTGCTCCAGCACCACCGCACGTACGACCTCCAGGGCCTGTCCGTGAAGGCACAGCTGCTCCTCGACACCCGGGGCGCCACTCCGGGGGGCGCCGCGCACCGGCTGTGAACGGCGCGAGGGGCCCCGCACCACCCGGTGCGGGGCCCCTCGCGTACGTACCGCCTGCCCGTACGGGCTTCGGGTCAGCGCTTGTGCTGCGCGTCCGCGACCGTCACCTCGACGCGCTGGAACTCCTTGAGCTCGCTGTAGCCCGTGGTGGCCATCGCGCGGCGCAGGGCGCCGAAGAAGTTCATCGAGCCGTCCGGAGTGTGCGACGGGCCCGTGAGGACCTCCTCGGTGGTGCCGACGATGCCCAGGTCGACCAGCTTGCCGCGCGGCACGTCCTCGTGGACGGCCTCCATGCCCCAGTGGTGGCCCTTGCCGGGCGCGTCCGTGGCACGGGCCAGCGGGGAGCCCATCATGACCGCGTCGGCGCCGCAGGCGATCGCCTTCGGCAGGTCGCCGGACCAGCCCACGCCGCCGTCGGCGATCACGTGCACGTACCGGCCGCCGGACTCGTCCATGTAGTCGCGGCGGGCCGCGGCCACGTCGGCGACGGCGGTGGCCATCGGGACCTGGATGCCGAGCACGTTGCGCGTGGTGTGCGCGGCGCCGCCGCCGAAGCCGACCAGGACACCCGCCGCGCCGGTGCGCATCAGGTGCAGGGCCGCGGTGTACGTGGCGCAGCCGCCGACGATGACCGGGACGTCGAGCTCGTAGATGAACTGCTTGAGGTTCAGCGGCTCGGCCGCGCCGGAGACGTGCTCGGCGGAGACGGTCGTGCCGCGGATGACGAAGATGTCCACGCCGGCGTCGACCACGGCCTTGGAGAACTGCGCGGTGCGCTGCGGGGAGAGCGCGGCGGCGGTGACCACACCCGCGTCGCGCACCTCCTTGATGCGCTGCCCGATCAGCTCCTCCTTGATCGGAGCCGCGTAGATCTCCTGCAGACGCCGGGTCGCGGTGTCCTCGTCCATCTCGGCGATCTCGTCGAGCAGCGGCTGCGGGTCCTCGTAGCGGGTCCACAGGCCCTCGAGGTTCAGCACGCCCAGGCCGCCGAGCTCGCCGATGCGGATGGCGGTCTGCGGCGAGACGACCGAGTCCATGGGAGCGGCCAGGAACGGGAGCTCGAAGCGGTAGGCGTCGATCTGCCAGGCGATCGAGACCTCCTTCGGGTCCCGGGTGCGCCGGCTCGGTACGACGGCGATGTCGTCGAACGCGTACGCCCTGCGGCCGCGCTTGCCGCGCCCGATCTCGATCTCAGTCACGTTGTGTGGCCTTTCCCTCTTGGTCTGCGCCTACCAGTATCCCCGACACACGCCGAAGGGGCGGCTCCGGCCATATGCCGGAACCACCCCCTGGGGATCCGTGGATCGCGCTGCGTTACGTACGGCTGCTTACTTACGGCTGTAGTTCGGCGCCTCGACGGTCATCTGGATGTCGTGCGGGTGGCTCTCCTTGAGGCCCGCCGAGGTGATCCGGACGAACCGGCCGTTCTGCTGAAGCTCCGGGACCGTGCGGCCGCCGACGTAGAACATCGACTGACGCAGACCACCGGTCAGCTGGTGCACGACCGAGGCGAGCGGGCCGCGGTAGGGCACCTGGCCCTCGATGCCCTCGGGGATCAGCTGCTCGTCGGAGGCGACGCCCTCCTGGAAGTAGCGGTCCTTGGAGAAGGACTTGCGGTCGCCGCGGGTCTGCATGGCGCCCAGCGAGCCCATGCCGCGGTACGACTTGAACTGCTTGCCGTTGATGAAGAGCAGCTCGCCCGGGGACTCCTCGCAGCCCGCGAGCAGCGAGCCGAGCATCACCGTGTCGGCACCGGCGACGAGCGCCTTCGCGATGTCGCCGGAGTACTGCAGGCCACCGTCGCCGATGACCGGGATGCCGGCCGCCTTGGCGGCGAGGGAGGCCTCGTAGATGGCCGTGACCTGCGGGACGCCGATGCCGGCGACCACGCGGGTGGTGCAGATGGAGCCGGGGCCGACACCGACCTTGATGCCGTCCGCACCGGCGTCGACGAGCGACTGGGCGCCGTCGCGGGTGGCGACGTTGCCGCCGATGACGTCGACCGAGGAGTTCGACTTGATCTTGGCGATCATGTCGCCGACCAGCCGGGAGTGACCGTGCGCGGTGTCGACGACGATGAAGTCGGCGCCCGCCTCGATCAGGGCCTGCGCGCGCTCGTACGAGTCGCCGGCGACGCCGACGGCCGCGCCGACGAGCAGCCGGCCGCCCTTGTCCTTGGCGGCGTTCGGGTACTTCTCGGCCTTGACGAAGTCCTTGACCGTGATGAGGCCCTTGAGCAGCCCGGCCTCGTCGACCAGCGGCAGCTTCTCGATCTTGTGGCGGCGCAGCAGCTCCATGGCGTCCACGCCGGAGATGCCGACCTTGCCCGTGACCAGCGGCATCGGGGTCATGACCTCGCGCACCTGGCGGCTGCGGTCCGACTCGAAGGCCATGTCACGGTTGGTCACGATGCCGAGCAGCTTGCCCGCCGGGTCGGTGACCGGGACGCCGCTGATGCGGAACTTGGCGCAGATCGCGTCGGCCTCGGCGAGCGTGGCGTCCGGGTGCACGGTGATCGGGTCGGTCACCATGCCGGACTCGGAGCGCTTCACCAGGTCGACCTGGTTGGCCTGGTCGGCGATGGAGAGGTTGCGGTGCAGGACGCCGACGCCGCCCTGACGGGCCATGGCGATGGCCATCCGGGCCTCGGTGACCTTGTCCATCGCGGCGGAGAGCAGCGGGATGTTCACCCGGACGTTCCGCGAGATGTACGAAGAGGTGTCGATCTGGTCGGGCGCCATGTCGGACGCGCCCGGCAGCAGCAGTACATCGTCGTAGGTCAGCCCGAGTGTCGCGAATTTCTCGGGCACTCCGTCGATGTTGGTCATGACACCTTCCCCAATGGCCTTGATCGGTGCGGATGTCCATGCTAACGGGCCGCAGCCGTGTCTCATTCCACGATCAAGATCAGCGAGCAGCTTTGGACGTTCGCACGTGTACGTGAGGGACACCCGCCCCTCCGAACCCTTACTGCTCGGCCAACGCCCGCAGCCGGCTCAGCGCACGGTGCTGGGCCACCCGGACCGCGCCCGGGGACATCCCGAGCATCTGCCCGGTCTCCTCGGCGGTCAGTCCGACGGCCACCCGGAGGACGAGCAGCTCGCGCTGGTTCTCCGGGAGGTTGGCGAGCAGCTTCTTGGCCCATTCGGCGTCGTCGCTGAGGAGCGCCCGCTCCTCGGGCCCGAGCGAGTCGTCCGGCCGCTCGGGCATCTCGTCGGAGGGCACGGCCGTCGAACCCGGGTGCCGCATGGCGGCCCGCTGCAGGTCGGCGACCTTGTGGCCGGCGATCGCGAAGACGAAGGCCTCGAAGGGCCTGCCCGTGTCCTTGTAGCGCGGCAGCGCCATCAGGACGGCGACGCAGACCTCCTGGGCCAGGTCCTCCACGAAGTGACGGGCGTCACCGGGCAGCCGGTTCAGCCGCGTACGGCAGTAGCGCAGGGCAAGGGGGTGCACGCGCGCGAGGAGGTCGTGCGTCGCCTGCTGGTCCCCCTCGACGGCACGGTGAACGAGTGCACCGATCTCCCCCTGCCCTGCGGGCACGGGGGACCCCATGGTCTCGTCGTCGCGCATCGCTCCATGGTGCCTTGACGCCTGCCCGTTCGCGGCACCGCGTCCGTAGTTGTGCACCGAAGCGTTATGAGCAGGTGCGCCGGCACTCATCTCCTGCGCCCTCCCCTTCCGCTCGTTGTCCGCTGGCTCGTTCGTCTCGTCCCCGAGGAACTCCACACCATCAAGGATGCGGCATTCCGCGGAGAAGTGACACAAGCCCACCCCGTCCGCCGCTCGGCGGACGGGGATGCGGCCGATGGCCGCAGGTCAGCGCACCAGGCCCCAGCGGAATCCGAGCGCGACGGCGTGCGCCCGGTCGGAGGCGCCCAGCTTCTTGAACAGCCTGCGCGCGTGCGTCTTCACCGTGTCCTCGGAGAGGAAGAGCTCGCGCCCGATCTCCGCGTTGGACCGGCCGTGGCTCATGCCTTCGAGCACCTGGATCTCGCGGGCGGTGAGGGTGGGCGCGGCGCCCATCTCGGCCGAGCGCAGCCGGCGCGGGGCCAGCCGCCAGGTCGGGTCGGCGAGGGCCTGGGTGACGGTGGCCCGCAGCTCGGCGCGCGAGGCGTCCTTGTGCAGATAGCCACGGGCACCCGCGGCGACCGCGAGCGCGACACCGTCCAGGTCCTCGGCGACGGTGAGCATGATGATGCGGGCGCCGGGGTCCGCGGAGAGCAGCCGGCGGACGGTCTCCACGCCGCCCAGGCCGGGCATGCGCACGTCCATCAGAATCAGGTCCGAGCGGTCCGCTCCCCAGCGGCGGAGGACTTCCTCGCCGTTGGCCGCGGTGGTCACGCGCTCGACGCCGGGCACGGTCGCGACCGCCCGCCGAAGCGCCTCTCGGGCAAGCGGGGAGTCATCGCAGACGAGGACGGAAGTCATGCCTGACCTCCGTGGCTCTCGCAGCTGAAGCGCGTCACCTTGAGCCTCCAGGGCTGGTACGTATCGTCACCTGTGCGGTTGACACCCCCGGACATCTGTCCGAGCGCTTGTTCCTTCAACCGCCTCCGCACTCTCAACGACGGTCACTCGAAAGAGTTACGGGTCGGACGGCCGCCTTCGGCACTCTACGTGAGGGCCCGTACGCGGAGGAGAGCGTCGCAGGTCATCCGTCCTTCACCCGAAGGTATGCCCCATTTAGCGGGTTTTCTTCCCTTTTCGCGGTGTCTGTGGCTAGATTCGCAATGAGTCATATTTACATCTACTTAGACAGTAGTTGTACGGTCGGATCGAACCCGCGAGAGCGGGTACGCGACATCCGACGGGGGACGAAGGGCCCCGTCGATCAGCCAGCCACAACCCGCCCACCAATCCGTTCGACACGGTTTCAAGGGGACTAGCGCAATGGCAGATTTCTCCCGCCTTCCCGGACCCAACGCCGATCTGTGGGACTGGCAACTGCTCGCGGCCTGCCGCGGGGTCGACAGCTCCCTGTTCTTCCACCCCGAGGGAGAGCGCGGCGCGGCACGGAGTGCGCGCGAGAACTCGGCGAAAGAGGTCTGCATGCGGTGCCCGGTACGCGCGGAGTGCGCGGCACACGCGCTCGCCGTACGGGAGCCCTACGGCGTCTGGGGCGGCCTCACCGAGGACGAACGCGAAGAGCTCATGGGTCGAGCCCGCAATCGCCTGGTCACGACGTCCGCCACCGCGCGGGCGTCCCACACGAGCACGGCAGGCGTGGGTCACGCCTGAAGTAACGTTTCTGCACTACGACTCGGCACAACCGGACGACACCGAGCGGGCCGGCCCCCACCCGGCCCCGGGAACCGCGCCGCACGCGGCCCGGGGGCGTGCGGCCCCGGCGACCGCGCCGCGTCGCGCCGCCCCGCGCGCCCGCCGCGCGGCACGGCCACGGGAGAGGCCGCGGGCCCGGCCCGTGACCCGGACGGCGGGCGTGTACCGCACGCCTTCGGCACGCGCTCGTCCGACCGATACCGCCGCCCTCACCCGCACGGGCGCGGGGCTCTCACCCGTCCGGCCCAGCGCACTCACCCCTACGGGCGTGCGCCCGCACTCGTACGGCCGGACCCGGTTCATCCGGACGGCGTCCCCCGTCCCGTACCGAGGTCCCCCGTACGGCGGCGTGCGGACCACCCGTACGGCGGCGCCCCGGCTTCACTCGTACGGCCCAGGCGGGCTAGGCGTGTGTCGCCGCCGGGCGCTCGGCGGCGCGGTCCGAGGCCCGGGTCAGCTCGTCCAGGGTGGCCGCGACGGCCGGGACCTGGGCCAGGTCCGGAAGGGTGAGCGCCACGATCTCGCGCTCCACGGCGGGCTCCACCGTGACGGTGACGGCGCCCTTGGGCCGTACGGACTCGATGGCGAGCTGCGGCAGGACGGCGACGCCGAGGCCCGCGCCCACCAGGCCGATCACGGCCGGGTAGTCGTCGGTGGCGAAGTCGATCCGCGGGGTGAAGCCGGCCTCCCGGCAGACGTCCACCAGCTGGCGGCGGCAGCGCGGGCAGCCCGCGATCCACGGGTCCTCGGCCAGCTCGCCGATGGCCACCGACTCCGCCCCGGCCAGCCGGTGCCCGGCGGGCACCAGGCCGACGAGCCGGTCGGCGAGGAGCGGGCGGACCACCAGGTCGTCCCAGGCGTCCGGGCCCGCCCCGTACCGGAAGGCGAGGGCCACGTCGCAGTCGCCCTCGCGCAGCATCTCCACCGAGCGCGGCGGCTCGGCCTCCACGAGGGAGACCCGGGTGCCGGGGTGCGCGGCGCGCAGGGCCGCGAGGGCGGTGGGGACGAGGGTGGAGCTGCCGCTGGGGAACGAGACGAGCCGCACCCGTCCGGCCCGCAGCCCGGCGATGGCCGCGACCTCCTCCTCGGCGGCGGTCAGCCCGGCCAGGATCCCGGAGGCGTGCCGCACCAGGGCCTCGCCCGCCTGGGTGAGGCGCATCTCGCGGCCGGTGCGGATCAGCAGGGGCGTGCCGGCGGAGCTCTCCAGGGCCTTCATCTGCTGGCTCACCGCGGGCTGGGTGCAGCCCAGTTCGCGGGCGGCGGCGGAGAAGGAGCCGGTGGCGGCGACGGCGCGCAGGACGCGGAGGTGGCGGGCCTCGATCATGCGCCTAGCATAAGCCCTCCTTGGGTACGACGCAGAATTTCCGCACTGACCTTTGAGGATGCCGTCACCCGACCTAGGCTGCCCCCCATGGAACTCCTGAGCGTGAACGTGGGACGCCCCAAGGCCGTCGACTACACCAACGCCCCCGCGGGCCTGACCGGCATCGACAAGCGCCCGGTCGACGGCCCCGTACGGGTCGCCGCCCCGGTGCCCGGCGGGTCCAGTGGCGTCGCCGGGGACGCCGTGTGCGACCTGCGCTTCCACGGCGGCGCCGACCGGGCCGTGCACGCCTTCGCGCGCGAGGACATGGAGTCCTGGGAGCGCGAGCTCGGCCGCCCGCTGCCCCCCGGCTCGTTCGGCGAGAACCTCACCACCCGCGGCCTCGACGTGAACGGCGCCCTCATCGGCGAGCGCTGGCGGATCGGCCCCGACCTCGTCCTGGAGGTCACCGGCGGCCGCATCCCCTGCCGCACCTTCGCCGGCTTCGTCCAGGAGGACGCCTGGGTCCGCCGCCTCAACCAGTCGGCGGCGGGACCCGGCGCCCTGCTCCGCGTGATCGAACCGGGCGAGATCCGCGCGGGCGACCCCATCACCGTCATCCACCGCCCCGCCCACCCCATCACCATCACCCGCCTCCACCACGCCGCGACCACCGACCGCTCCCAGCTGCCGGGCACCCTGGTGGCGGCCGAGTGGATGGAGTCGGGGCTGCTGGCGCTGGCGCGGAACTACGCGGAGAAGTACGGGGAGTAGGACGGGGAGTAGGACGGGGAGTCGGACGCCCATCGGGGCGGCGACCGGGACGGGGCGAGGTGCGGGGGAAGTACGGGCCCGTTCCCCCACACGGCCTCCACACGGCGCGGGTTAACGTGCCGCGTATGACGACTGCACTGATTACGGGAGCGACCGCCGGCATCGGCGCCGCCTTCGCCCGGCGGCTGGCCGCGGACGGGCATGACGTGGTGCTCGTGGCGCGCGACGTGAAGCGGCTTCGGGACCAGGCCACGGAGCTGCACGACCGGCACGGGATCGAGGCGGAGGTGCTGGCGGCCGACCTCTCCGAGGAGGAGGGGATCGAGGCCGTGGTGGCGCGGCTCTCGGACGCCAAGCAGCCGGTGGACCTCCTGGTGAACAACGCCGGGTTCGGCAACAAGGGCCGGTTCCTGGAAGTCTCCATGGACGACGAGCTGAAGATGCTGAAGGTGCACTGCGAGGCGGTGCTGCGGCTGACCTCGGCGGCGTCGAAGGCGATGCGGGCCCGCGGGCGCGGCGGGGTGGTGAACGTGGCCTCGGTGGCGGCGTTCCTGCCGCGCGGCACCTACGGGGCGTCGAAGGCGTGGGTCGTGCAGTTCACGCAGGGCGCGGCGCGGGACCTCGCGGGCAGCGGGGTGCGGCTGATGGCGCTGTGCCCGGGGTTCGTGCGGACGGAGTTCCACCAGCGGGCGGGGATGGGGACGGACAACATCCCGGGCTGGATGTGGCTCGACGCGGACAAGCTGGTCTCCGCGGCGCTCGCCGATCTGGCCCGGGGGCGGACGCTGTCCATCCCCGATCCCCGTTACAAGGCCCTGATGGGTGTGGTGAAGCTGGCTCCGCGCGGGCTGCTGGGCGGGGTGTCCTCCCGGGCGGGGCGCAAGTACGGGCCCGAGTAGGGGCCCGGACAGAGGTCCGGGTCGGGGCCCGGACCTGGGTCCGAGTCGGGGTCCGAGTCGGGGTCCGAGTCGGGGTCCGATTCGGGGTCCGGGCAGGGGCCTCCCCGGTTTACCGGTTCTCGCCCGGGCCCTCGTACGCCCCGATGTTCGGGGGCGATGTCGCCGACACGTCGTTCCCGAACCAGTCCCTGCCGCCGTTGTCCTCGACGGGGGTGCCGGCGGACCGGGCCGGGGAGCCGGGGGCCAGCGTCAGGTCGGGGTTGAGCAGGGGGTCCGCGGTCAGGCCGCCCGGGTTGGGGCGGGTCATGGTGATGCCGTGGAAGAGGTTGTTCGAGAAGGCCAGGCCCGGGGTGGGGTTCTTGAAGGCGTAGCCGCCGGGGGTGCCCTCGTTGACGAAGAGGTTGTTGGTGAGGGCGAGTTCGTGGCGGGTGGTGGCGGGGCTGCCCGCGTCGTCCTGGACGAGGTGGGCGGGGACGGTCGTCCGGTTGACGAAGGTGTTGTTGTAGATACGGGTGTTGAGGATGGGGCCCCAGCAGTTCTGGATGAGGCGGGCTCCGTCGTCGACGCTGAGGTTGTAGCGGACGACGGTGTCGAGGGTCTGGGCGCCGCTGTAGGGGCAGATCAGCAGGAAGCCGCCGGCGTTGTCGTGGCTGTGGTTGTACTGGAAGACGGTCCCCTTGGAGGCGCCGTCGGCGTCGAAGGACATGCCGTCCTTGGTGTTGCCGCCGCCTGAGACCTCGTTGTACTCGACGGTCGTGTCGTCGGTGTTGAAGGTCCAGATGCCGGCGTTGGCCGCCTTGGAGCGCAGCTGGAAGCCGTCGACGCGGTTGTGGTCGACGCGGGCGCCGCTGGTGGTGTCGATCTTGATGCCGTCGCCGGCGATCGAGGTCAGGGTGTTGTGGTGGACGCGGACGCGGAGGTTGGGGGTCCAGGCGCCGGGGAAGGCGACCGGGTCCTGCTGGTTCCCGACCAGGTCGCGCTTGGAGAAGCGGGACTTGAAGTAGATCCCCTCGCGGTCGACGTCACGGATGTCGTTGTGGCCGATGTCGAGGCCGTCGTACCAGCTGGGGACCGTGGTGCCCTCGACCGCGACGTGGATGGCGCTGGAGCCGGTGAGGGTCTTGGCGTCGCCGCCGCGTATGTCGTGGAGGGAGAGGTGGTCGAGGGTGATGCCCTGGGCGGCGCCGTAGTCCGCCAGGCGCAGGCGGACGCCGTTGCGTTCGGTGCCGGGGGCGGCGGCGTTGGTGATCTCCAGGCGGGTGAGCCGGAGGTACCGGGTGTTGGCGAGGAGGACGGCGTCGTGGGCGCCGTTGCCGTCGACGACCGCGCGGCCGGGCGCGTCGCCGTAGTCGGCGATGGTGAAGGGGGCTCCGGGTGCGCCCGCGCCCTGGGGGGCGAGGGTGCCGGTGCAGGTGGTGCCGCGCTTGAGGAGGAGGCGGTCGCCGGGTCCGTAGGGGTGGGCGTTGGCCGCGG
Source organism: Streptomyces sp. NPDC093111 (assembly GCF_040683955.1). Lineage (NCBI taxonomy): Bacteria > Bacillati > Actinomycetota > Actinomycetes > Kitasatosporales > Streptomycetaceae > Streptomyces > Streptomyces sp. NPDC093111. The sequence continues at coordinate 318,960 of NZ_JBFBNW010000008.1, forward strand.
CCAGGGTGGTCCAGGGGCGTCGGACGCTGCCGTCGCCGGGGCCGGTGGCCGAGCAGTCGACGTAGTGGCGGTCGCCGGTGCGCGGGGCGGCCGCGGCGGGGACGGTGGTCAGGAGCGGTAGTGCCAGGGCGGCGGCGGCGAGGGCCGCGCGGGTACGGCGCTGGGTCACTGGTCCTCCGGGTCGGGGGCGTCGAGGGCGAGGCGGGCGGTGGTGCCGTTCTGCCAGGTCACGCGCAGGGTGCGGGCGTCGTCGACCTGGACGTTCGCGAGGGTGGCGACGGGGGCGGGGTCGGCTTCGGCGGTGAGGGAGGCGAGGGCGACGAAGAGGGTCGCGGGGCCGCTGGTGGTGCCGTGCAGGGCGGGGGTACGGGTGGGGCCCGGGCCCTGGAGGGTGTCGCCGGTGGGGAGTTCGGTGACGTCGGGGGCGTAGCCGTGGACGGGGTGGAGCTGGGAGGCGGGGCCGCCCGGGTGGACGGCCCAGCCGGTCTGCCGTACGGGGGTTCCCTCGGGGGCGCCGAGGACGAGGTGGGCGCGGACCTCCGCGCGGCCGTGGACGAGGACGGCGGACAGGACCTGAACGCCGGGGGCGCAGGGCTCGCTGGGGTCGCCGGTGTCACTGGGGTCGCCGGGCAGCGGGGTGTGCCGGGAGAGGGCCCGGTCGGGGCCGGTGCCGAGCGGGGTGACGGGGCCGCGGCGGGTGGCCCGGCCGGCGGCGTCGAGCAGGGCGAAGTGGTTGTCGGCGGGGTCGGGGGCGTGGGTGGGGCCGGTACGGGTGGAGTAGGCGTGGCGGGAGTAGCCGGGGTCGTCGGTGCCGGGGTCTCCCACGTGGTTGCTGCCGTGGTTGTGGAGGCGGACCAGCCCGTCGGCGGCGGTGGTCTGGACGAGGAGCCCGGTGGGGCCGAAGGCCCGTACGGTGTCGGCGCGTTCGGCCGGGAGGGCTTCCTCGGGGTCGGTCCAGGCGGGGTGGCCGTCGGGGAGCAGCAGGCCGAGGAAGCCCTTGGCGGCCCAGTAGGGGGAGCCGGGGCCCGAGTAGCTCTGCAGGACCGGCTCGTAGGGGCCGTGCCAGCCGAGGGTGAGCAGGCCGCGGGCGTCGGTGGCGCCGCGGTCGAGGAAGTGGCGGAGGCTGCCGGAGGCGAGGCGGCGGGTCGCGCCGGGGGTGAGCGGGGTGTGTCCGGTGAGGGTGCCCAGCCAGGGGGCGGCGGCCGCGGCGAAGCGGTAGGTCAGGGACCTGCCGTACGGGAGGGGGGCGCCGTTGCCGTCGAAGAGGTGGACGTGGGCGTCGAGCTGGGCGCGCAGCCGGGGGCCGTAGCGGTCGAGCAGGGCGCGGTCGCCGGCGAGGTGGGCGTGCAGGACGGGGTAGAAGTGCAGGGCCCAGGGGTTGTAGTGGTCGAAGGCGCGGTTGTCGCCGTCGCTGTACCAGCCGTCGCCGAGGTACCAGTGCTCGATGCGTTCGAGGGCGCGGTCGACGGTGGCGGCGGCGCGGTCGGTCTCGATGCCCGCGTCCTGGAGGAAGCCGGCGACGGTGAGTCCGAAGAGCCACCAGTTGTTGTCGACGGGCGAGGGGCCGAGGGCGGGGAGCAGCCAGTCGACGACGCGTTCGCGGACGCGGGTGTCGAGGCGGTCCCAGAGGTGGCGGCGGGTCAGGCGCAGGGCGAGGGCGACGGAGGCGGATTCGACGACGGCCTGCCGGGTGTCGGCCGGGCGGGGCCAGAAGTCGGGGTCCGTGGTGCCGGGCCGCTCGGTGCCGGCGGCGAGTCCTTCGGCGTAGCGGTCGAGGTGTCCGTGGGGGTCGTCGCCGTGCGCGGTGCGCAGGGCGGCGAGGAGGAAGGTGCGGGCGTAGCCCTCCAGGCCGTCGGAGCGGGGGCCGGACCAGCTGGGGCGGGGGCCCGGGAGGCCGATGAGGGCGGCGCGGGGCGAGGCGTACGGACGTACGGCGAGCAGGAGGTCGTCGGCCGTGGTCTCCCAGTGGGCCCGGGTCCAGCCGGTGTACGGGCTGAGCTCACGGTTCTCGGGTGGCGTGGGCATGATGCTCCCTGGGATTCCGTGCTGCGGAGGGGACGGCGGCGTCGCCCGGAATCCTGAAGACGCTTCGATCGAACGTCAAGGGGATGTGGAGCGAATGATCGAAACTCCCTCCGTTCGATCATTCGGGGCCGTGCTGCTCTAAGGTCGGGGAACGACCACCACCGCCAGGGGAACCGAGGGGAACCGCACCGTGCGCGAGAGTGCTGCCGAACGACACGACCGACTGCTGGCCCTGGTGCGCGAGCGCGGCACGGCCCGCGTCTCCGACCTGGCCGGACTGCTCGGGGTCTCCCCCGTCACCGCGCGCCGGGACGTCGAGGCACTGGCCGCCCGGGGCCTGCTGGACCGGGTGCACGGCCAGGTCTCCTGGCCCCGCGGCCAGGGCCCGGCGGGTCCGCGGGCCGGCGGGGGTCTGGTGCTGGGACTGCTCGCGCCCTCCGCCACGTACTACTTCGCCGAGGTCATCCGGGGCGCCCACGAGGCCGCGGCCCGGGCCGGCGCCCGGCTGATCCTGCGGATCTCGGACTACCGGCCCGAGGAGGACCGGGCGCGCACCGAGGGCCTGCTCGCGGCGGGCGCCGAGGGCGTGCTGGTCGCGCCGGGCTGGCGGGGCCCGGAGGACCGGCTCGCGTACGGGGACTGGCTGGCCGAACTGCCGGTGCCCGCCGTGCTCCTGGAGCGCCGGGCCGACCCGGGCACCCCGCTCGACGGCCTGGACCGGGTGGTGTCGGACCACGCCCACGGGGTGCTGCTCGCCCTGCGCCACCTGCTCGGACTCGGCCACGCGACGCCACTGCTGGTGGCGCGCGGGGACAGCCCGACGGCGCTCGCGGTGCGCGCGGGATACGCCGAGGCGCTGCGCACGCTGGGCCTGGAGGCGCCGCACACGGTGATCGACTCCGTACCGGCCGAGCGCGATCCCGAGGGCTTCGAGCGGGCGGTGCGGGCCCTGCACGAGGCGGTGGGGTCGGGGCGGGCGAGCGCGGCCCTGGTGCACAACGACGTGGACGCGATCCAGGTGGTGCAGCGGCTGGCCGAGCTGGGGGTGCGGGTGCCGGAGGACCTGGCCCTGATCGCGTACGACGACGAGGTCGCCGCGCTCGCCGACACCCCGCTGACGGCGGTCGCCCCGCCCAAGCGGCAGGTGGGCCGGCACGCCATGGAGCTGCTGGTGGAGCGCGTGTCGGAGGCGGGCGGGGAGGCCGGCGAGGAGGAGGCGCGGCGGCATCTGAGCCTGCTGCCGAGCCTGCGGGTGCGGTCCTCCTGCGGGGCGTCCGCCGGCACCGGGTTCTGACCTATTGATTCTGATCTATTTTCGATCATTCAATCTTTCGCTCTTGACTTCGGTCATGAACGGTCACAGGATCACGGCCAACCCCGTCCGTGCCGCCGTGTCAGGAGCCGTCCCGTGCCCCGTAGGCCCCTTGGTCGACGAACCACCCACCTCATAGCCGCCACCGTCACCGCCACCGCCCTCGCCGTCCTCACGGCCTGCGGCGGCGGGGGCGACGACTCCGCGGCCAAGCCCACCGGACCCGTGACCCTCACCTTCTGGGGCTGGGCCAAGGGCTCCAAGGACGTGGTCGACGCGTTCAACGCCTCCCACCAGAACATCAAGGTGAACTTCGAGGAGATCCCCTCCGGCACCGCCGGCGGCTACGCCAAGATCTCCAACGCCGTGAAGGCGGGCAACGCCCCCGACCTGGTCTCCATCGAGTACTCCTCGCTCCCCGAGTTCGTCTCCTCCGGGGCCCTCCAGGACATCGGCGACGAGTTCACCGAACAGGACCGCGCCAAGCTGCTGCCGCAGGCCGTGCAGCTGACCACCCTCGGCGGCAAGAGCTGGGCGGTGCCCTTCGACGCCGCCCCGCAGGCGTTCTTCTACCGGAAGGACCTCTTCGCCAAGTACCAGGTCGCCGTCCCCACGACCTGGGACCAGTTCAGGTCCGCCGCCGAGAAGGTGAAGAAGGCCGACGCCAAGGCCCGGATCGCCACCTTCTTCCCCGACGACCCGACCACCTTCGAGGCCATGGCCTGGCAGGCCGGCGCCCAGTGGTTCAAGGCCGAGAACGACACCTGGAAGATCGACACCACCGACGCCGCCACCACCAAGGTCGCCGCCTACTGGCAGGGCCTCCTCGACGCCGACCTCGTCCACAAGAACGCCTCCTTCAGCCCCGAGTGGACCGGCTCCCTGAAGAACGGCACCACCATCGGCTACCTCGGCGCCTCCTGGGGCGCGGGCGTCCTCAAGGGCACCCTGCCCGAGCAGAGCGGCAAGTGGGCCGTCGCCCCCATGCCGAACTGGGACGGCACCCCCGCCAGCGGCATGCTCGGCGGCACCTCCTTCGCCGTCACCAAGGGCAGCGCGAAGAAGGCCGCGGCCGTCGAGTTCGCCGAGTGGATGTCCACCACCGAGGCCGGCGTGAAGGCCCGCATCGCCTCCGGCACCTCCAGCGCCTTCCCCGCCGCCACCGCGCTGCGCCCGGTCGCCAAGCAGGTCTTCGACGCGAGCTACTACGGCGGCCAGGACATCTACGCCCTCTTCGAGAAGTCCGGCGCCTCCATCGCCCCCGGCTGGGCCTGGGGACCGACCACCGGCACCACCAACACCACCATCAAGGACCGGTTCGGCAAGATCACCCAGGGCGGTCCCGGCATCACCGACGCGATCAAGGCCGGCCACGACGCCACCGTCGCCGAGCTCACCAAGCGCGGACTGAAGGTCGAGGGCTGATCCGGTGAAGGCCCGCACCCGCGCCGCGGCGACCCTGCTGACCCCGTTCTTCCTGCTGTTCACCCTGGTGATGGTGGTGCCGATCGGATACGCGGTCTGGCTCAGCCTCTTCACCGAGAAGCAGTCGGGGCTCGGCTTCGGCGGCGCCGAGACCGTCTTCAGCGGACTCGACAACTACACCGCGGCGCTGGGTGACCGGGCCTTCCTCGAAGGCTTCGGCGTGCTGCTCGGATACTGCCTGCTCTACATCCCGCTGCTGCTCGCCGGGGCCCTCGGCCTCGCCCTGCTGCTCGACTCGGCGCTCGCCCGCGCCCGCCGCTTCTTCCAGCTCGCGCTGTTCCTGCCGCACGCCGTCCCCGGCATCATCGCCGCGCTGATCTGGGTCTACCTGTACACCCCCCAGCTCAGCCCGGTCGTCCAGGCCATGGAGGCCGGCGGCGTCGGCTTCGACTTCTTCTCCCCCGACGGAGCCCTCCCCTCCGTCGTCAACATCGCGCTGTGGGAGTGGCTCGGCTACAACATGGTGATCTTCTACGCCGCCCTCCAGGCCATCGACCGCTCCGTCCTGGAGGCCGCCACCGTCGACGGCGCCGGCGCCTGGCGGATCGCCTTCTCCATCAAACTCCCCCTGATCAGGGCCTCCCTGGCGATGGTCGCCCTCTTCACCGTCATCGGCTCGCTCCAGCTCTTCACCGAACCGCTGATCCTCAACAAGGGCACCGGATCCGCCGTCACCTCCACCTGGACGCCCACCATGTACGCGTACACCGCGGCCTTCGACCGCAACGACTACGGCCTCGCCGCGGCCGCCTCCGTCCTGCTCGCCCTGACCGCCGCCCTGCTCTCCTTCGCCGTCACGCGCCTCACCGGCCGTCGCGGCGGCCGCCGGAAGGGAAAGGCCGCATGAGCACGCCCCGCACGCCCTCCGTCTGGCTGTCGAAGACCGCCGTCAACGGCGCCCTCGTCCTCGCCGCCGGCTACATGTTCTTCCCGCTCGTCTGGCTGCTCACCGCCGCCACCAAGGACGCCGGCGGGCTCCTCGCCGGAAACGCCTTCTCCTTCGAGGGCTTCGACCTCGGCGGCAACCTCACCCGCCTCGCCGACTACAACGACGGCGTCTACTTCCACTGGTACCTGAACAGCCTGCTCTACGCCGGCTTCGGCGCCCTCGCCTGCTCCCTGATCAGCGTCGCCGCGGGATACGCCTTCGACAAGTACGCCTTCCCCGGCAAGGAGAAGCTGTTCGGCGTCGTCCTGCTGGGCGTGCTCGTCCCCACCACCGCGCTCGCCCTGCCCATGTACCTGCTCGCCAGCGAAGTGGGCCTCGTCAACACCTACGGGGCCGTGCTCCTGCCCGTCCTCGTCAACCCCTTCGGGGTCTACCTCGCCCGCGTCTTCAGCGCCGGCCACATCCCCGACGAGGCCCTCGAAGCCGCCCGCATCGACGGGGCCGGCGAACTGCGCATCTTCTGGTCCATCGGCCTGCCCATGGTCATGCCCGGCTTCGTGACCGTCTTCCTCTTCCAGTTCACCGCGATCTGGAACAACTTCTTCCTCCCCCTCGTGATGCTCTCCGACCAGAAGCTGTTCCCGCTGAGCCTCGGCCTCTACTCCTGGAACAGCAACGCCCACGCCGAACCCGACTTCTACCCCCTCGTCGTCACCGGATCCCTGCTCGCCGTCGTCCCCCTCGTCGTCGCCTTCGTCTCCCTCCAGCGCCACTGGAAAGCGGGCCTGACCGCCGGCAGCGTCAAGTGAGGAGCACAGATCCCACGATGCACCACACCACCGACAACCGCCCCGCCCTCCTCCTCGCGATGGGCCCCGGCATCGCCGAACGCCTCCTCACCGACGCCCACCGCGACCGCCTCGCCGCACTCACCCGCACCGACCCGCGGCTCGTCGCCCACGACCTCGCCGACCCCTCGCCCGAGGTGGCCGCCGCCCTCGCCGAAGCCGAACTCCTCCTCACCTGCTGGGGCACCACCCCCCTCACCGCCGACGTCCTGGCCCGCGCCCCCCGCCTGAAGGGCGTCGTCCACGCCGCCGGCTCGGTCAAACACCACATCACCGACGCCTGCTGGACCCGCGGCCTCCGGGTCACCTCGGCCGCCGCCGCCAACGCCCTGCCCGTCGCCGAGTACACGCTCGCCGCGATCCTCTTCGCCGGGAAACGGGTCCTGCGCTCCGCCCAGCAGTACGCCGAGCTGCGCACCGACCAGGCCTGGCTCGACGAGTCGACCGGCTGGGGCAACCACCGCCGCACCGTCGGCATCATCGGCGCCTCCCGCATCGGCCGCCGGGTCATCGACCTCCTGCGCCCCTTCGACTTCGAGATCCTGCTCTACGACCCGTACGCGACGGCCCCGCCGCCCGGCGTGACACTCGTCCCCCTCGACGAACTCTGCGCCCGCTCCACCGTCGTCTCCGTCCACGCCCCCCAACTCCCCGCCACCCACCACATGCTGGGCCCCGCCCAGCTCGCCGCGATGCCCGACGGCACCACCCTCATCAACACCGCCCGCGGCTCCCTCGTCGACGAGACCGCCCTCCTCCCCCACCTGAGCTCGGGCCGCCTGCACGCCGTCCTCGACGTCACCGACCCCGAACTCCCCGCCCCCGACTCCCCCCTGTGGACCCTCCCCAACGTCCTCCTCACCCCGCACGTCGCCGGCTCCCTCGGCAACGAGCTGCACCGGATGGCGGACCAGGCGATCGAGGAGGTGGCGCGGTACGGGCGGGGGGAGCCCTTCGCGGAGGAGGTACGGGCCTCCGACCTCCAGCGGTCGGCCTGACCGCCGGCCTAGCGCAGCAGGCCCCGCAGCCGCTCCCCCTCCGCCACGACCAGACCCACCGCCCCCGGCTCCCGCGCCAGCACGGCCGGCAGGGCCTCGTACCAGGGCCCCAGGTGCAGGGCGAGGGCGGCGAACGCGCGGGCCCGCACGGGGTCGGGGTGCTCGACGGCCAGCACGGTGTACGCGGGGGTGCACAGCGTGCCGAGCGGGGCGAGTTCGGCGAGCAGCCGCTCCGCGCGGTCGTGCTCCCCCGCCCTCGCCAGCACCTTGACGAGGTCGAGCGCGTCGTCGGCGTCCCGCCCGAGATCCGGCGGGCCGGACCCGCCGACCAGGGTCACGGCCCGGTGGGGCAACCCGCCGGCGACGCACGCCCGGGCCAGGAACGCGGTCTCGCGCCTGCCGGACAAGTACCGCAGGTACGCCTCCGCCTCGTCCAGGAGCTCCGTCACCCCCGCCCCGCCCAGCTCCCGCTGGGCCCCGACCACGGCGGGCAGCGGCGCGAGCGTGGTGCGCAGCACCCAGCGCATGGCGGCCACGGCACGGGTCAGTTCGGCGACGGCCTCCCGGTGGCGACCCGCCCCGTGCAGCGCGCGGGCGGCGGCCGCCGCCCCCTCCGCCTGCCGGGGCGAGGCCCCCTCCAGCGGCGCGGGCAGCGGGCGCGGCGCCTCCTCCCGTATCTCGACCCGCACGCAGCCCCGGCCGGGCACCGGCCGGTCGAACTCCTCGGCCAGTTCCCGGGGTCCGCGCGCGCTCCGGCACCGGGCGATCAGGTCGAGGAGGTGGTCCCGCTGGTTGGACCGGGCCCCGCGGGCCGCCCCCGCCGCCTCCTCGTACCGGCCGGCGGCGACCAGTCCCCGCACCACCCGCAGCACCCGGCGCTCCACCACGGTCCCGGCCACCAGCCCCTCGGTGAGCCGATGGGCCGCCTCCCGCCGGCCGCTCAGCGCGAGCGCCTCCGCGACGGAGCCGAGCACCCAGGCGGCCTCATCCGGGCGGGGCGCCCGGCTCTCCGCCTCGATCCGGCCGAGCAGTTCCGCCGCCCGGTCCCTCCGACCGGCGGCGGTGAGGGCGCGCACCAGACCCACCTTGAGCACGAACGCCCGCCGGTCGCCCGCCGCCGCCTCCCGCCACGCCAGTGCCTCCGCTTCCTCGCACCGCCCGGCCCCGACCAGGGCCTCGACGAGCGCCCTCGCCACCCGGAGGCGACGGACCCCGTCGGACACCTCGGCGAGCAGGGGTTCGATGCGCTCGACGGCGCCCGCCCGGGCCCAGTGCTCGGCGAGCGCCGTCAGGACCTGCTCCCGGTCGTGCACCGCGCGCAGGTCGCGCGCCAGCGCCTCGGCGCGGTCCGGATCGCCCCCCGCCACGAGGCCGAGCGCCAGGGCCGACCGCATGGCCGCGGGCAGGATGCCGTCCGCAGGGCGCTGCCGGTCCCGCGCCTCCCACCGGCCCTGCGCCTCGGCCACCAGCCGCTCGGCATGCCCGGCCGCGCCGCTCGCCACGAGGGCGGCGACCAGTTCGCCCGCGAAACGGCTGTCCCGGTCGAGCTCCTTCCACCCGACGGCCGCCAGCCCTTCCCCGACCAGCAGGTCCGCGGCCCGGTCGGGCCCTGGCCCGGCGCCGCGCGACGCGCCCGCGATCCGGATCAGGGCGAGCGCCCGCCCCCGGCCCGGGGCCGCACGGGCCAGCTCCAGCGCCTCGGTCGCGCGGCCCGCCGCCGCGAGGGCGCCGCAGAGGGTCGCCAGGCCCTCGTCATGGGTGCGCCGGTCCCGCTCGCCGCGCACCGCGTCCAGCACCCGTTCGAACGCACCCGTCGCGGCCCACAGCCCGATCAGGTCGAGTCCGGGGCGGTGCCGCGGGATGCCCTCCGGCAGGGCCCGCAGCACATCCGCCGCCCGGTCCGTCTCCCCCGCCCGGATCCAGGCGGCCCCGACCGTCCAGAGCGCGAAGGTGCGTTCGGCCTCGCGGGTCTCGCGGGCCACCGCCTCCGCCTCCGAGAGGAGGGCCCGCACTCGCCCGGCGGCGTCGGGACCGCCGCCCGGCGGTTCCGCGAGCGCGCACAGCGCGTCGACCCGGTTCGCCGGATCGAGGCCCCGCGCGAGGGCCAGCGCCCGGTCCGGTTCGCCCAGCTCCGCCCACGCGGCCGGCAGCTCCGCCGGGATCTGGCCGTTCCGGTTCCGCAGGGCCGCGCGCCGCAGCCCGAGCCGCAGCAGGGAGCCGAGGGCACCCGGCACCGCCGCCCGGCCGAGGAGCGCCTCCGACGCCCCCCGCACCTCGTCGAGGGCCGCCCCGTCGCCGCCGGTCGCCGCAAGCAGCCGGTCGTGCCGTACGGCGTCGAGGGCGCAGGACACCAGCCGGTCCACGTCCCCCGCCGCCCGCAGCATCGCCCCGTACCCCCGCAGCAGGTACTCCGGCGTCCCCTCCGGCCAGCCGCGGTCCCGCCAGTCCTCCGCCCAGGCGTGCAACCGGTCCCGGAAGCGGTCCAGTTCTCGTGTGCCCAGCATCTCCCGGGCCTGGGCGGCGAGTTCCTCGTGGGCGAGGAGGTAGGCGGGGCCGGCCGGGGCGAAGGTGCGGCCGGGGCCGGTACGGAGCAGGTCGCGGATCCGGTACGGCACGTCGTCGGTGAGCTCCGCGAGGTCGTCCGCCGTGAGGCCGCCGCCCGCCGCGGTGAGCAGGCCCAGCAGGTCGTACGGCAGGCCGCCCGCCGTCAGGAGGTGCTTCAGCTCGCGTTCCGCCTCCACCCGGATCGCGCGGGCGGACGGGGAGGGGGCAAGGAAGCGGACGGCCTCCGGGTCGCGCAGCGGGTGGGTGTCGGGGACGTCGGCCGGGAGCGGCGGGTTGAGGCGGCCGGTGGCGATGACCGGCAGGTCGTACGGGAGGAGGGCGGCGATCGAGTGGGCGTCCGGCCCGGTGGTGACGCCCCGGTCCTCGTCGAGGCCGTCGACGAGGAGCACGAGCCGTTCACCGCGCGCCGCGCAGGCGCGGGCGGCCGTTCCGTACAGGCGCAGCAGGTGGGCCTGACGGGTGGCGGCGGTGAGGAGGGCGGGCAGCGGCTCGGCGGCCAGTTCGGCGAGCTGTTCCAGGACCACGTCCAGGTAGGCCGCCGCGTCGTTCTGGGCGGCCCAGCGGGCGGTGACGAAGAAGGGGACGATCCGCACGCCCGGCGGCGGGTGCAGGGCGAACCAGGCCGTCAACGCCGTCTTGCCGGCCCACGCGTCCGCCCGCCACCACAGGTAACCGGGGCCGTCCGCCCGGCAGAAGGCGGCGAGCTCCGCCAGTTCGCCCTCGCGGTCGACGAGTTCGGCCGGGGCGAGGAGCTCGACCTGCTTCTCGTACGCGGACCGGACCGGCGGCGCCGCGCCCACCACGACCCGGTTCCCGTCCCCGACGACCACGACCCCCGTGCCGTTCTCGACGGTGACCGGCCGCTCCCCCGGTTCCTCCCCCATGGCGCGCATGGCCCCATGCTGCCAGGGCACCGGGGGCGGGCGGACCTAGACTGGAAGGGTCCGTCCCGGCCCGGGAGGCGTCATGAGTTTCGTACAGATAATCGACTGCAAGACCAGCCGGATCGACGACCTGAACCGGCTCATGGACGAATGGGTCGAACAGACCAAGGGCAAGCGCACCGCCACCCACAGCATCGTCGGCACGGACCGCTCCGACGCCTCCCATGTGGTGGAGATCGTCGAGTTCCCCTCGTACGACGTGGCCATGCGCAACTCGCAGCTTCCGGAGACCGACCGGATCTTCCGGGAGATGGTGGCGCTCTGCGACGAGATGCCGACCTTCACCGATCTGGACGTGGTTCGCGACGAGGCCCTGTACAAGGGGAACTCGCGCCGTTTCCTCGCGCTGCTCGGCGGCGGGGAGGACGTGGCGCTGCTGGACGGGGTGATCGCCGAGGGGTATCACGACCACGATCCGTCCAACCCGGTGGACGCCATCGGCATGGACGCGGTGCGCCGCGAGGTGGAGGCGTGGCGGGGCGGCTTCGACTTCGCGTTCACGGTCGAGGACCAGATCGCCGAGGGTGACCGGGTGTGCACCCGGTGGACCTGGAACGGGACCCACACCGGCGACTTCATGGGGCTCCAGCCGAGCGGGATCGCGGTGGAGATGACCGGCACGCTGATCCAGCGCTTCCGGGAGGACGGGAAGGCCGTCGCGGGGTGGTGGCAGTACGACATGCTCGGGCTGATGGGTCAGCTCGGGGCCGTGGAGGCGTAGGGCGGCCGGACGCCACCGGGCTTGGCCGGGCCTTGCCGGACGCGCCGGGCTCCGCCGCCGGGACGCGCCGGGCTCCGCCGCCGGGACGCGCCGGGCTCCGCTGCCGGGACGCGCCAGGCTCTGCCAGGACGCACCGGACGCGCGGGGCTTCGCCGCCGGGACGCCGGGCTCTGCCGGGACGCACCGGGCACGCCGGGCTTCGCCGCCGGGACGCGCCGGACTTCGCTGCCGGACGCGCCGGACGCGCCGAGGCCCGGTGCCCCCGCGACGGGGGCACCGGGCCTCGGTGACGTCGGTGCTTCAGCGCGTCAGTGGTTCAGCGCGTCGGCTCCTCGGTGCGTCAGTGCGAGTGACCGTGGCCGTGGCCGTGGCCCGCGTCCGCCGGCTCCTCTTCCTTCTTCTCGACGACCAGGGTCTCGGTCGTGAGGAGCAGGGAGGCGATCGAGGCGGCGTTCTCCAGGGCGGAGCGCGTGACCTTCACCGGGTCGATGACGCCGGCCTTGACCAGGTCGCCGTACTCGCCGGTGGCGGCGTTGAAGCCCTGGCCCTTGTCGAGCTCGGCGACCTTCGAGGTGATGACGTAGCCCTCGAGGCCGGCGTTCTCGGCGATCCAGCGCAGCGGCTCGACGGCGGCGCGGCGGACGACCGCGACACCGGTGGCCTCGTCGCCGGTCTTGTCGAGGTTGCCCTCGAGGACCTTGACGGCGTGGACGAGCGCGGAGCCACCGCCGGAGACGATGCCCTCCTCGACCGCGGCGCGGGTCGCGGAGATGGCGTCCTCGAGACGGTGCTTCTTCTCCTTCAGCTCCACCTCGGTGGCGGCGCCGACCTTGATCACGCACACGCCGCCGGCCAGCTTCGCGAGGCGCTCCTGCAGCTTCTCGCGGTCCCAGTCGGAGTCCGTGGACTCGATCTCGGCCTTGATCTGGTTGACGCGGCCGAGGACGTCCTCGGAGGAGCCGGCGCCGTCCACGATCGTGGTGTCGTCCTTGGAGACGGTCACGCGGCGGGCGGTGCCCAGCACGTCCAGACCGGCCTGGTCGAGCTTGAGGCCGACCTCCTCGGAGATGACCGTGGCACCGGTGAGGGTGGCCATGTCCTGGAGCATCGCCTTGCGGCGGTCACCGAAGCCGGGCGCCTTGACGGCGACGGCGTTGAAGGTGCCACGGATCTTGTTGACGACGAGGGTGGAGAGCGCCTCGCCCTCGACGTCCTCGGCGATGATCAGCAGCGGCTTCGAGCTGCCGGCCTGGATGACCTTCTCCAGCAGCGGCAGGAGGTCCTGGATGGAGGAGATCTTGCCCTGGTTGATCAGGATGTACGGGTCGTCGAGGACGGCCTCCATACGCTCCTGGTCGGAGACCATGTACGGCGAGAGGTAGCCCTTGTCGAAGGCCATGCCCTCGGTGAACTCCAGCTCCAGGCCGAAGGTGTTGGACTCCTCGACGGTGATGACACCGTCCTTGCCGACCTTGTCCATCGCCTCGGCGATGAGCTCGCCGACCTGCTGGTCCTGCGCGGAGAGCGCGGCGACGGCGGCGATGTCGGACTTGTCCTCGATCGGGCGGGCGGTCGCGAGGAGCTCCTCGGACACGGCCTTGACCGCGGCGTCGATGCCCTTCTTCAGGGCGGCCGGGGAGGCGCCGGCGGCGACGTTGCGCAGGCCCTCGCGGACGAGCGCCTGGGCGAGCACGGTGGCGGTGGTGGTGCCGTCACCCGCGATGTCGTTGGTCTTGGTCGCCACCTCCTTCACGAGCTGGGCGCCGAGGTTCTCGTACGGGTCCTCGATCTCGACCTCGCGGGCGATCGTGACACCGTCGTTGGTGATGGTGGGGGCGCCGAACTTCTTGTCGATGACGACGTTGCGGCCCTTGGGGCCGATCGTCACCTTCACCGTGTCGGCCAGCTTGTTGACGCCGCGCTCAAGGGCGCGACGGGCGTCCTCGTCGAACTTCAGGATCTTCGCCATGGAAGCGGTTCAGCCCTCTCGGAAATCGTGGAAAAAACCGCGCCCCTGAACGCCCGGAGAAACCAGGGGGTCAGGGGCGCGGCGTGAAGCGTCTGCTTTACAGGTGCTTCGGTGGACTACTTCTCGATGATCGCGAGCACGTCGCGAGCCGAGAGGACGAGGTACTCGTCACCGTTGTACTTGACCTCGGTGCCGCCGTACTTGCTGTAGAGCACCACGTCGCCGACCTGGACGTCGAGCGGCAGGCGCTCGCCGTTCTCGAAACGGCCCGGGCCCACGGCGAGGACGACGCCCTCCTGGGGCTTCTCCTTCGCGGTGTCCGGGATGACCAGGCCGGAGGCCGTGGTCTGCTCGGCGTCGAGCGGCTGGACCACGATGCGGTCCTCGAGCGGCTTGATGGCAACCTTGGAGCTGGTGGTCGTCACGATCCGACCTCCCCCTTCGGAGATCTCACGGGGTTAACTGTCTGAGGTGGCGACCAGGTCGATCCGTCGTCGCGGGTGCCGGACCTGCCTGTCGCTGCGTTGGCACTCTCCAGTGGGGAGTGCCAGAGCCGAGACTATGACCGCGATTAGCACTCGGTCAAGCGGAGTGCCAATTCACGACCCCGTGGCGTGAGCGGAGGGCACGTCGGGAAGAACGCGCGGACGGAGCCCGCGGTTCCGTGCGAGGGGTCTCACCGGGACCGCGGAGCCGGACGGAGCGGCCGTCGGCCCCCGGGCCGCGCGCGGCCGGTGCGGCGGATGCGGCACCCGGGGCGCCCGGGGCGAGACCTTCTCCGCCGCCTTGCGGCCCAGCCGTTCGATCGGGTCGATCGGGTCGGCCGAGGACGCGCAGGCGGTCAGGGAGAACAGCGCGCCGGTCAGGGCCAGGGCGGCTGCCAGCCGGCGCGCCCGGCTCATACGTAGTCCTCCAGCCTGGCCACCGCGTACCCCTTCGCCGTGATCGTCTTCATGACCTGGCGGATCATGTCCGGCATGGAGCCCTTCCAGTCCTCCTTGCCGCGGAAGTGGGTGAGGACGATGTCGCCGGGGTGCAGGTCCCGGTCCCACTCGCGCCACTCCATGTGGTCGGGGAACGCCTCGGAGGCCCACAGCGGTACGGCCTTGACCCCGCAGCTCCCGGCCGCGCGCAGGGTGTCCTCGTTGTAGTTGCCGTACGGCGGACGGAAGAGCTCCGGCCGCTTGCCGAACTGCTTCTGCATGACGTCCTGCATGCCGCAGATCTCGCGCTTCTGGTCGGCGTAGTCGAGCCCGGGCAGATAGCGGTGGTGGAGGGTGTGGTTGTGCAGGGAGACGCCGGAGTCGCGCATCGTGCGGAAGTAGCCGTAGTCCTCCTTGACCAGGTAGTCGCTGAGGAACGCGCTGTACGGGATCTTCAGCTCGCTCATCATCCGCAGCAGCGCGGGGTCCTTCTCGGCGCCGTCGTCGATGGTCAGGAAGACCACCTTCTGCTTGGTCGGCACGGTGGTGAAGACCGGCGGCAGCCCCTCGCCGTCGGTCTCGAAGCCCTTGCGGGTGGTGATCTTCGGCTTCACGGCGGGCGGCGCCGGCGCTTCGAGCGGCGGCTGGGCCAGCCCCCACTTCTTGGCGGCGGCCACCCGGGCGGCCCGTGCCGCCCGGACCCGCTCGACGTAGGCGTTCAGGGCGCCGGCCGCGTTCTGCGCGCCCGGCCGGCCGGCGGCGGGCTTCGGCGGCGCGGACTCCCCGTCGGCGCCGGGGCCCGCGCAGGCGGAGCCGAGGGCGGCCACGAGGAGGGCGGCGCCGACCACGCGCACGGAGCGGAAGGTGCGATTCTGGGCCTTTTGTCGTACTAGCTGCATGGCGCCGCATCCTGTCAGCGCCGAGGCCCTCCCGGGCCCCGACACCACCGGCGCCGCCCGCACGGTCCCCCGGGCGGCCCACACCTCCCGCGCCCCCCAGAATGGGACGGGTGACCGACCTCGCCTCCTTCGCCGCCCTGCTCGCCCCCGAGGGGCAGGCCCTCCTCGCCGCCCTGCGCGACTACGACCCCGCCCAGGAGCTGGCGGTCGCCTCCCGGCTGCGCCGCGACCACCCCGCCGAACTGGTCTCGGCGGCGCTCGGCCAGGCCCGGCTGCGGCAGCGGGCGGTGGCGAAGTTCGGCGCCGAGGACGCGTACCGCATGTACTTCACGCCCAACGGCGTCGAGCAGTCCACCCGGGCCACCGTCGGCGCCTACCGGGCGGCCCGCCTCAAGGAGCTCGGCGTGCGCGGCGTCGCGGACCTCTGCTCCGGCATCGGCGGCGACGCGCTCGCGCTCGCCCGGGCCGGGATCTCGGTGCTCGCCGTCGACCGCGACCCGCTCACCGCCGAGGCGGCCCGCGCCAACGCGGCGGCGCTCGGCCTCGACGGCCTGATCGAGGTGCGCTGCGCGGACGTGACGGAGATCGACACCTCCCCGTACGACGCCGTCTTCGTCGACCCGGCGCGGCGCGGCGGCCGGGGCCGGATCTTCGACCCGGAGGGCTACTCGCCGCCGCTGTCCTGGGCGGTCGAGGCGGCCCGCAAGGCGCCGCACGCGGCCCTGAAGATCGCCCCGGGCATCCCGCACGAGGCGGTGCCCGAGGAGGCCGAGGCGGAGTGGATCTCGGACGGCGGGGACGTGAAGGAGGCCGTGCTCTGGTTCGGCACCGAGCCCGGCGCCCGCCGCGCGACCCTGCTGCCCGGCGGGGCGACCCTCACCGGCGGCACCCTGCCCGACCCGGCGGTCCGGCCCGTCGGCCGCTACCTCTACGAGCCGGACGGTGCCGTCATCCGCGCCCATCTGGTCGCGGAGGTGGCGCGGGAGCTGGACGGCGGGCTGATCGACCCGACCATCGCGTACGTCACGGCCGACGCGCTGACCCCGACGCCGTACGCCGCCGCCTACGAGATCACCGACGAACTCCCCTTCAACCTGAAGAAGTTGAAGGCCCTGCTGCGTGAGCGCGAGGTCGGCACGCTGACCGTGAAGAAGCGCGGCTCCGCCGTCGAGCCCGAGGAGATCCGCCGCAGGGTGAAGCCCAAGGGTCCCCACTCCGCGACGGTGTTGCTCACTCGGGTCGCGGGAGCTCCGACGATGCTGATCGGGCGCCCGGCCGGCCGGTGAGGCGGACGGCCATGCGGTAGTGCCCGACGGCCTTGGCGAGGCCGGTCAGGCCGGTGATCCACAGGATGAGGGCGGCGCCCATGCCGTAGGCGACGGCGCCGTAACCGCCGTCGTCCGGGCCGGTGTTGAGCGGGACGGCGAAGGCGGTCCAGAGGCCGACCGCGCACAGCGCGAAGGAGAGCACCAGCCAGCTCGCGCTCAGCAGCGGCAGGCGCAGCCGCGCGTCGGAGGGCCCGTGCCGGTCGATGGCGGCCCAGCCCGCCAGCCGCTCGCGCGCCACCCGGTCGCGGCGCAGGCTGCGCACGGTCAGCCACACGGCTGGGACGAGCACGGCGATCCCGGCGGCCCCGCAGAACAGCGCGAGCAGCATGCTGATCGGGTCCGCCACCCCGCCGGCGCCGCCGAAGGACACCAGCGGCACGCCCACCAACGACCAGCCCAGCTGGAGCATCCCGAACCAGACCAGGAACAGCACGAGCCGGCCGCCGCCGAGCAGCCGGCGCGCCAGCTCGTCCATGGCCAGCGCCCGGTCGGCCAGCCGCGCCTCCCGGTCGGGCCAGTTCCGTATCTCGACGGGTGGCGGGGGCGGCGGAAGCGGGGTGCGGGGGGACATGCCGGGGAGCTTAACCGGCGGCTCCGGCCGCCCGCTTGAGCAGCAGCGCCCGCTCCCGCTCGTTGCGCGTGAGCTCGGCCGCCCGCGCGAACTCGGCCCGCGCCTCCGCCTGCCGGCCGAGCCGGGCCAGCAGGTCGCCGCGGACGCTGGGCAGCAGGTGGTAGCGGTCGAGGGCCGGGGCGGCGGCGAGGGCGTCGACGAGCGCGAGGCCCGCCTCCGGGCCCTCGGCCATCGACACGGCGACCGCCCGGTTCAGCTCGACGACCGGGGAAGGGGCGACGGCGGCGAGCCGCCGGTAGAGCGCGGCGATGGTCGCCCAGTCCGTCTCCTCGTACCGCGTCGCGCGCGCGTGGCAGGCGGCGATGGCGGCCTGGAGGGCGTACGGGCCGGTGGCGCCGTCCGCCTCGACGGCCCGTCCCAGGGCCGCGTAGCCGCGCCGGATCAGCAGCCGGTCCCAGCGCCGCCGGTCCTGGTCGGCGAGGAGCACGGGCTGTCCGTCGGGTCCCGTCCTGGCCGCCGTCCGGGATGCCTGGATCTCCAGCAGGGCGGCCAGGCCGTGGACCTCGCCCTCCCGGGGCATCAGCGCGGCGAGCACCCGGGCCAGCCGCAGCGCGTCCTCGCACAGGGCGGGGCGCAGCAGGTCGTCGCCCGCGGTCGCCGCGTACCCCTCGTTGAAGATCAGGTAGATGACCTCCAGGACGGAGCCGAGGCGGGCCGCCCGG
Source organism: Streptomyces sp. NPDC093111 (assembly GCF_040683955.1). Lineage (NCBI taxonomy): Bacteria > Bacillati > Actinomycetota > Actinomycetes > Kitasatosporales > Streptomycetaceae > Streptomyces > Streptomyces sp. NPDC093111. The sequence goes on from NZ_JBFBNW010000008.1 coordinate 337,159, forward strand.
TCCTCCCCGTAGGGGACCTCGAACGTGACGCCGGAGCGGGCGAGGGTCCGTTTGGCGCGGGTGACGCGCGCGGCGACCGTGGCCTCCGGGACGAGGAAGGCGCGGGCGATCTCGTCCGTGCGCAGCCCGCCGAGCAGGCGGAGGGTGAGCGCGGTGCGGGCGTCGGCGGAGAGCACCGGGTGGCAGGTGGTGAAGACCAGCCGCAGCAGGTCGTCGTCGATGTCCCCGGGGCCCGAGGGCTCGGGGTCGTACGCCTCCTCGGTCAGCTCGCGGCCGGCTTCCGCGAGCTTGCGGGCGTACGTCTCGCGGCGGCGTACGAGGTCGACGGCGCGGTGCTTGGCGGTGGCCGTCAGCCAGGCGCCCGGCCGGTCCGGGACGCCCGCCCGCGGCCACTGCTCAAGGGCGGCGACCAGCGCGTCCTGCGCGATCTCCTCGGCGATCCCGACGTCCCGGACGATCCGCGCCACGGTGGCGATGATCCGGGCGGACTCCATCCGGAAGACCGTGTCCAGGGTCTCCTCGACCGTCTGTGCCGTCACGCCTCACATGACAGCACAGCCCACTGACAACCACGGCCAACCACGGCCAACCGCCGCCGACCGCGGCCGGTCGCGGTGGTTCAGCCGCCCGGCATCTCCTCGACCTCGCGGATCTCCAGGCCCACGGTCCACTCCGGCGGGTGGACCTCCAGGAAGCGCTTGCCCCACTCGATCGCCTCGGCCATGTCCTTGCACTGCATCATGGCGTAGCCGCCGACGACCTCCTTGGTCTCGGTGAAGGGGCCGTCGGTGTACGACAGCTTCCCGTCCTGCCAGGAGACCCGGGTGCTCTCGGAGGTGGGCTTGAGACCGGCCGTGTCCAGCATGACGCCGGCCTTGGTGATCTCCTCGAAGAGGGCGCCCATGCGCTGCTCGAAGCCGGGGTCGGCGGACGCCATGTCGATGGTGTTCTCCTCGATGCGGACGAGGGAGAGGTAGCGGGGCATGGTGGCTCCTCGGGTGCGGTGGCGGGGCCGTTCCCCGCCTTCACACTCATACGTCGAACGGGAGCCGGCCGCATCGACAACGGGCCGGTTCTTTTTCTCAGAGGTAGTCCTCCAGGCGCGCCACCGTGTACCCCTGCTCCTGGATGTGGCGGAGCAGGTTGGCCGTCATCTCGGTCATCGAGGTGCCCTTGAGCTCGGACGGGCCGCGGAAGTGGGCCAGGATGATGTCGCCGGGGTGCAGCTTCTTGTCGCCGCGCTGGTACTGCATGTTCTTGATCTGCATGGACTCGCGCCACAGCACGATCGCGTCGATCCCGCATTGGGCGGCGGCGGCGCGGGTGGACTCGTTCCAGTTGCCGTAGGGCGGGCGGAAGAGGCGCGGCCGCTTCCCGTACTCCTTGGTCAGCTTCTCCTGCTGGCCGCAGATCTCCCGGCGCTGGGCGTCCTCGGAGAGGGTGCGCAGGTTGGGGTGGCTGAGGGTGTGGTTGGCGACGCCGTGGCCCTGCGCGACGAGCGGGGCGAAGTAGCGGTAGTCGGTGCGGATGGCCGCGTCGGTGAGGAACATCGTGACGGGGATCCGGAGGTCGCGCATCATCGCGACGAACTCGGGGTCCTTCTCGGCGCCGTCGTCGATGGTCAGGAAGACGATCTTCTCGCGGGTGGGGATGTCGCTGACCACGGGCACGGGCCCGCCGGGCCCGCGGGTCACCGGCTTCTTCGCGGGTGGGGCGGGCGGGGCCGGGAGGGGCTTGAGGCCCCATTTGCGGTACGCGGCGGCCCGGGCGTCGGGCGCCTGCGAGGTCCCTGCCGACGCCGACGCCGAGGGTGTCACCGTGCCGGTGCCGGCGGCGGGGCTCTCCGCGTCGGCCGTCGTCGTGCAGCCGGTCGTGGCGAGCAGGGCCACGGCGGTCAGCGCCGCCCACAGCGCGATCGTCTTCTTCACACGCTGTGTGATGCGCGAACCGTTCGAACGGTTGCCCCTATGTCGCGGATTCGATCGATTCGATCGATTCGAAGCGCCAGCGGTGCACCGGACGGGTGACCAGCCCCGCGTCCGGCTCCGGCAGCTCGGGGAGCTCCGCCTCCGGGCCGTCCGCCGTCTCCCACCAGGTCAGCACCAGCACCCGGTCCTGCGCCGCGCGGAAGGTCTCGCGGCGCAGCGGCACGGCCGGCAGCTCCCGGGTCCGCGCCCAGGCGAGCAGCTCGGCGCCGCGCCCCTCGGCGGCGCGGGCCTCCCACATGAGGGTCACCGTGGTCACGGGTACAGGTTCTCCTTGCTGACCTCGTGCACGTGATCGTGGTCGTGCACGTGGTCGTGGGCGTGCGCCCCCGGTACGTGCGGGTCCGTCACCGGCAGCGAGGAGTCGGCGGACAGCTCCAGGTCGGAGGCCGGCCGGTTGCGGGCGACCATCTCGGCGCCGAGGGCCGCGACCATCGCGCCGTTGTCGGTGCACAGGCCCGGCCGCGGCACCCGCAGCCGGATGCCGGCCCGCTCGCAGCGCTCCTGGGCGAGCGCCCGCAGCCGCGAGTTCGCGGCCACGCCGCCGCCGATCATGAGGTGGTCGACGCCCTCGTCCTTGCAGGCCCGTACGGCCTTGCGGGTGAGCACGTCGACGACGGCCTCCTGGAAGGACGCGGCGACGTCCCGTACGGGCACGTCCTCGCCGGCGTTCCGCTTGGCCTCGATCCAGCGGGCCACGGCGGTCTTCAGACCGGAGAAGGAGAAGTCGTACGCGGGGTCCTTGGCACCGGACAGGCCGCGCGGGAAGGCGATCGCCTTCGGGTCGCCCTCCCGGGCCAGCCGGTCGATGACCGGTCCGCCGGGGAAGCCGAGGTCGAGCACGCGGGCGATCTTGTCGAAGGCCTCGCCGGCGGCGTCGTCGATGGTCGCGCCCAGCGGACGCACGTCGGAGGTGATGTCCGAGGACAGCAGCAGCGAGGAGTGCCCGCCGGAGACCAGCAGGGCCATCGTCGGCTCCGGCAGCCGGCCGTGCTCCAGCTGGTCGACGCAGATGTGCGAGGCGAGGTGGTTGACGCCGTAGAGCGGCTTGCCGAGGGCGTACGCGTACGCCTTGGCCGCCGAGACGCCGACGAGCAGCGCGCCCGCGAGGCCGGGGCCCGCGGTGACGGCGATGCCGTCGAGGTCCTTCGGGGAGACGCCGGCCTCCTTCAGGGCGCGCTCGATCGTCGGGACCATCGCCTCCAGGTGGGCGCGGGAGGCGATCTCGGGCACGACGCCGCCGAAGCGGGCGTGGGTGTCGACGCTGGAAGCGACGGCGTCCGCGAGGAGGGTGGTCCCGTGGACGATGCCGACGCCGGTCTCGTCGCAGGAGGTCTCGATGCCGAGCACGAGCGGTTCGTCAGCAGCCATCAGAATCAGTCTCAGTTCCTTGAACGGTCAGTCGCATCACGAGCGCGTCCACGTTTCCGGGCTGGTAGTAGCCGCGCCGGAAACCGATGGGCTCGAAGCCGAAGCGCTCGTAGAGCTTCTGGGCCCGGGTGTTGTCCACGCGCACTTCGAGCAGGACCTCGTCGCACTCGAAGGCCGTGGCGTGCTGGAGCAGATCGGTGAGGAGGCGCCCGCCGAGGCCGCTGCCCCACTGGTCGCGGGCGACGGCGATGGTCTGGACGTCGCCCAGCCCGCCGGCCGCGGCGAGTCCCGCGTACCCGACGATCCGGCCGGTGCCGCCCTCGGTGGACTCGGCCACCACGTAGCGGCGGGTCGCGCGCGGGCCGCGGGAGTGCGCGAGCTCCGACCAGAACATCCCCGCGGACCAGGCGTCCTCGGGGAACAGCTCGGCCTCCAGGGTGAGCACGGGGCCGATGTCCCACCAGCGCATCTCGCGCAGTGCCACGCCGCTCACTTCGGCGTGACCACCTTGTAGTTCTTGGGGACCTGCGCGTCGGGGCGGCGCAGGTACATCGGCAGCGGGTCGAGGAAGCCGTCCCCGCCCGCGGCGAGCCGCTCGGCCGCGAGGGCGGCGAGCGCGGCGGCGGACTGGTGCTCGGGGTCGCGGGCGTCGGGGAACGCCTCCGGGTACAGCCGGGCGCCGGCGCCGACCACGGGCACTCCGGCGAGCTGCTCGGCGATGTCGGCGGGCCGGTCGACGGCCGCGTCGGTCACCCGGGTGCGGGCGTCGGCGTAGCGCGCCCAGTAGACCTCCTTGCGGCGCGCGTCCGTCGCGACGGCGAACGGCCCCTCGATGCCGGAGGCGTACGCGAGTCCGTCGAGGGTGCACAGGCCGTGCACCGGCACGCCGAGCGCGGAGGAGAAGGAGGCGGCGGTGACGAGGCCGACGCGCAGACCGGTGTACGGGCCGGGGCCGACGCCGACCACGAGTCCGGTCACCGCGTCCAGCGTCAGCCCGGCCTGCCTCAGGACCCGGTCGACGGCGGGCAGCAGCAGCTCCCCGTGCCGGCGGGCGTCGACCTGACTCGACTCGGCGACGACGGAGTCGCCGTCGTGCAGGGCGACGGTGACGGCGGGGGTGGCGGTATCCATGGCGAGCAAGAGCACGCGAACAGCCTACGGCGCCGGAGCGCAGGGCGTGTCCGGCGTACGGCGCCCGGCTGGTGCGGGGCGGCGGCTGCTACGGTCAGGCACCGATACGTAGGTACGACAGAAGGTGGGCACGCGGTGGCAAGGAGCAGCTCGGGATTCGTGGCCGGGCTCACCGCGGCCGCCGTGGCCGTGATCGGCTTCCTCGCCTACCAGGCCTCGGCCGCCGCGCCGTCGGCCGCCGATCTGGCGGCCAGGCCGCAGACCCCGAGCTCGGCCCCCTCGGCCACCACGAGCGGCAGGCCGAAGCCGCCGCCGAAGGACCCGCTGGCGCTGCCCGCCGCCTCCGGCAAGGGCGAGCGCGTGGTCTACGCCCTCGCCGACCACCGGGTGTGGCTGGTGGACGAGAAGAACCAGGTCACCCACACCTTCTCGGTGATGCCCAGCACGGTCTCGCCGCCGCCCGGCGTGTACGCGGTGACCTCGCGCTCCGGCGCGGTGCGCGGCTCGGACGGCGTGCAGATCGAGCACGTGGTGCGGTTCGCGACCGTCCAGGACGTGTCGGTCGGCTTCAGCGCGGCGGTGGACGGCTCGACGCCGAAGCCGGACCCGTCGAAGAAGACCGGCGGCGTGCGGATGAAGCGGGCGGACGGCGACGCGCTGTGGGCGTTCGCGGTGATCGGCGCGAAGATCGTCGTCGTCGCCTGACGCGACCCCTTCGCGGGGCGCTGGCGCGGCCCTGACGCGACTCCTCCCGCAGCCCTGACTCAGCCCTGACGCGACCCCTGCCGAAGCCCTGGCGCGCCCCTCCGCCTGCGGATGCCGCTGCCGCCGCCCCCCGCCCGTACCGCCTAAGCGGCTTCCTCGCGGACCGGGGGCTCCTGGGCGTCGGTCGTCGCCTCGGGCTCGCGCGGCGGTGTCGAGACGGCGCTGGCCGCGGCGCAGGAGGCCAGCAGGTCTCTCATCGAGACGCCGTCCGCGGTGCGCTCGATCCGAACGGCGTGCTCCGGCGTCGCCATGAATGCCTCCCGTAGGTTAGGTACACCTAACCAGCTCGTGAGTCCATGTGACCACGGCGCGGAGCACTGACGCAACATTTTCCCGACACGTTGTCGGAACCTACGTACGTTCAGCCCAGCAGCAGGTCCTCGTCGGCCCACCGGGCGCCGATCCCGTGGAGCACCACGGTCCGGCGGTCGTCGTCGGCGGTGTCCTCGGTCGCGCCGACCACCCGGTGGATCAGCACGTGCAGCCGGTCGTCCGTCAGCTCCTCGACCTTGCCGTCGCCCCACTCCACGACCACCACCGAGTCGGGCAGCGAGACGTCGAGGTCCAGGTCCTCCATCTCGTCGAGGCCGCCGCCCAGGCGGTACGCGTCGACGTGGACCAGCGCGGGGCCGCCGACCAGCGAGGGGTGGACGCGCGCGATGACGAAGGTCGGCGAGGTCACGGCCCCGCGGACGCCCAGGCCCTCGCCGAGACCGCGGGTGAGCGTGGTCTTCCCGGCGCCGAGCTCGCCGGTCAGCATCACGAGGTCGCCGGGGCGCAGCAGTTTCGCCAGGCGGCGGCCGAGCTCCTGCATGCGCTCGGGCGAGTCGACGTCGAGGGTGGCCTGGATGTGCGGAGTGTCCATGTCCGCCAACCTACCCACCCGGCGGCGCCCCCTCCGCCGACCCGTCAGCCGACGGCGACCGCCCCCACCCGCCCGAGGAGGTCGGCGAGCCGGTCGGTGACCGCCTCCGGGTGCTCCAGCATCACCAGGTGCCCGGCGTCCGGCACGATGACCAGCTCCGCGTCCGGCAGCAGGTCGGCGATGGCCTCGGTGTGCGAGCTGGGCGTGACCAGGTCGCGGTCGCCGGCCAGGGCGAGCACCGGCAGCTCGCGGAAGGCCGCCAGCGCCGCCGCCTTGTCGTGCTCGACGAACGCCGGATAGAACTCGGCGACCACGTCGATCGGGGTCGACTCGATCATCCGTTCCGCGAAGCGGACGACCGCCGGGTCCACGTCCTTCGACGAGAACGAGTACTTCTTGATGAGCCCGGCGAACAGGTCGGCGGTGGCCCGCCGCCCCCGCTCCACCAGCTCCGCCTGCGAGCCGAGCGCCCGCAGCACCCCGGGCAGCACCCGGCGCACGGCGTTCACCCCGGCCATCGGCAGCCCGTAGCTGATCTCGTCCAGCTTCCCGGCCGAGGTCCCCACGAAGGCGGCGCCGACCACCCGCTCGCGCACCAGCTCGGGGTACCGGTCGGCCAGCGCCATCATCGTCATCCCGCCCATCGAGTGCCCGACCAGCACCAGCGGACCCTCAGGGGCGGCGGCGTCGATGACGGCCTTGAGGTCGCTCCCCAGCCGGTCGATGGAGACGGGCACGCCGTCGGGACCGGCCTGCTCGACCCCGCGGCCGGACCGTCCGTGGCTGCGCTGGTCCCAGTACACGGTGCGGACCAGACCGCGCAGCGCGGCCCGCTGGAAGTGCCAGGAGTCCTGGTTGAGGCAGTAGCCGTGGCTGAGGACGACGGTGACCGGCGCGGGCTCCTTCCGCCCGAACAGGCGCCGTCTGCGCGGCGCGGGCGCGTCGCCCTCGACCTCGTCGACCTCGAAGTACAGGCGCGTGGAATCGTCGGCGACCGCCCACCCCGGGGCGCCGCGCAGCGCCCCGTAGGGCCCCTCGGCGTCCAGCGCGAGCCGCGCCTTCTCCCGTACGGAACGCCCGACGGTCAGCCGCTCCACCGCGACACCGGCGGCGGCCCCGGCCGCGAGCACCCCTATCGCGGCACCGGCCCAGCCGGCCCGCCGCCAGGTCTCCTCGCCCACGGCCGCCCCGCCCCTCTTACGCGCCCAGGTAGACGCGCGGGACGCGCGCGCCGATCCGGGTGACGATCTCGTACGCGATGGTGTCGGCGGCGTCGGCCCAGTCCTGGGCCGTCGGCTCGCCCCGGTCGCCGGGCCCGAACAGCACCGCCTCGGTACCGGGCTCCGGCCGGTCGCCGCCGAGGTCCACCACGAACTGGTCCATGGCGACCCGTCCGGCCACGGTGCGGACCCTGCCGTCGACGAGCACCGGGCCGCGCCCGGAGGCGTGCCGCGGGATGCCGTCCGCGTACCCCAGCGGGACGAGCCCGAGGGTGGTGTCGCCGGGGGTCGTGTAGTGGTGCCCGTAGGACACCCCGTGGCCGCCCGGCACGTCCTTGACCAGGGCGACGCTCGCCTTGAGGCTCATCACCGGCCGCAGTCCCAGCTCGGCGGAGGTGCCGACCTCGGGCGCGGGCGAGACGCCGTACATGGCGATGCCGGGGCGCACCAGGTCGAAGTGGGTCTCGGGGAGCGTGAGGGTGGCCGGCGAGTTGGCGATGTGCCGCACCTCGGGCGCGACGCCCGCCTTCTCGGCGAAGTCCAGCATGGTGCGGAACAGGTCGAGCTGGGCGGCGATCGACGGATGCCCCGGCTCGTCGGCGCACGCGAAGTGCGACCAGAGTCCGGTCACCTTGACCAGCCCCTGCGCCTCCGCCTTCAGCGCCTCGGTGACCAGCTCCGGCCAGTCGGCGGGCTGGCAGCCGTTGCGCCCGAGGCCCGTGTCGGCCTTGAGCTGGATCCTGGCCCGGCGGCCGGTCTCCCGGGCCGCCTCGACGACCTCGGCCAGCGCCCACATGCCGCTCACCGACATGTCGAGCCCGGCCTCGATGCCCTTGGCCCACGGGTCGCCCGGCGTCCACAGCCAGCACATGATCCGCACGTCCGTCAGACCGGCGGCGCGCAGCGCGAGCGCCTCGTGCGGAGTCGCCGTCCCGACCCAGGTCGCGCCGGCCTCGACGGCGGCGCGGGCACAGGGCAGGGCCCCGTGCCCGTACGCGTCGGCCTTGACCACGGCCATGATCTGAACGTGCGGGGCGACCCTGGCGCGCAGCGCGCGGACGTTCGCGCGCAGCGCGCCGAGGTCGATCTCGGCGCGGGCCCGGCGGGGCGGTGGTGTCTCAGTCATCGCCGCCCAGTCTCTCAGGTCCCCGGGCCCGCTCAGCCTTCCGGCCGTCTGCCCCACACGTAGACCCGGTCGCCCTTGCGCAGGACGCCCCACAGCTTCTTCGCGTGGGCGTTGCTCAGATTCACGCAGCCGCGGCTGCCGGTGGGCGTGGCGATCTGCCCGTAGACGGCGTGGAAGGCCTGGCCGCCGCTGAAGAACTGGGAGTACGGCATGGGCGTGCGGTAGATCGACGACCAGTGGTCCCGGTGGCGCCAGTAGACCGTGTGCCAGCCGGTCCGCGTCCGGTATCCGGCCCGCCCGCTGCGCACGTTGACCACCGCGTACGTGACCCGCTTCCCCTTCTGCACCCACATCAGCTCGCGGTCGAGGTCGACGCAGGCGACGGGGTACGCGCGCACCGGGCACCTCCCGGCGGCGTTGGGGTTCGCGCGGGCGGCGAGCAGCTCGGCCCGGCCCCAGGTCACCGGCCCCGCGTACCCGGTGGCCGGCTTGATCTTCTGGACCCGCTGGAACGCCCGGATGGCCCGGCAGTCCGCCGCGGACTGCTTCCCGTCGGCCTTCAGCCGCAGCAGCCGTTCCACCCGCCGCTGATGGGGCCCGGCCTTCGCGGTGCAGGCGGCCCCGGCGGCGGCGCGCGGCAGGAACTCGACGAGCTCGTCCACCTCCTCCCCGGGCTCGGGCACCGGCGTCTCCCCGTCCGGCCGAAGCGGCGGCAACACCTGGTCGGGCGTGTCCATCGGGTACTCGGCCCGCGCGGCGCCGACCCCGCCCGGCAACAGGTCCTCACCGCCCTCCGGCGCGTCGGCGAGCGCGGGCGACGGCACCACGAGGGCCAGGGCGAACAACAACACGGTGACGCCTCGCCGGCGCCTTCTCCATCTGGTCACCCGCCCATCCCACGCCGCCCCGCCCGCCCGCGCCTGCGGTGCACCACCTGCGGCCCCACACGTTCCGCCGAGTGGCGGCGCGGGCGCGCCCCACCGCCGGGAGCCGCCGGGAGCCGCCGCGGGACCGGTTGCCCGCGGGAGCCGTCCGCCGGAGGTCCCGTTCGCCGGATGCACCGTCCGCCGGAAGCCCCGTTCGCCCGCGGTCCCGTTCGCCGGAGGCCCCGTCCGCCGGAGGCCCCGTCCGCCGGAGGCCCCGTTCGCCCGCGGTCCCGTCCGCCGGAGGCCCCGTCCGCCGGAGAAGCCTCGTCCGCCGGAGGCCCCGTTCAGCCCCCCGTGACGTCCCGCCAGGCCCCCGGCAGCGCCGCCGCCACGTCGCCCGCCGTGACCGGGGCGCCCCGCGAGGCGCGGCGGGCGGCGAGGCCGTGCAGGTAGGCGGCGGCCGAGGCGGCCTCCAGGGCGGGCAGGCCGGCGGCCAGCAGCGAGCCGGCGAGGCCGGACAGCACGTCGCCGCTGCCCGCCGTCGCGAGCCAGGACGTCCCGGTGGGGTTCACCCGGACCGGTCCCGCGCCGCCCGCCCCGCACACCAGCGTCGTCGAGCCCTTCAGCAGGACCGTCGCGCCGAACCGGGCCGCCAGCTCGCGGACCGCCGCGAGCCGCCCCGCCTCCACCTCCTCGCGGGCGACGCCGAGCAGCGCCGCCGCCTCGCCCGCGTGCGGGGTGAGGAGGGTGGCGGCGGGGCGGGCCCGCACCACCTCCGGGGACAGGTCCCGCAGGCCGTCCGCGTCGACCAGGACGGGGACGTCCGTCGCCAGCACCTCGGCGACGCCCGGCCCGTCGCCGAGCCCGGGCCCGACGACCCAGGCCTGGACGCGGCCCGCCTTCGCCGGGGGCCCCGCGTGCACCAGCGTCTCGGGGCGGGCGGCGATCACCGCCTCGCCGGCCGGGCCCACGTACCGGACGGCGCCCGCGCCGCCGCGCAGCGCGCCCTCGACGGCGAGGACGGCGGCGCCGGGGTAGCGGGCGGAACCGGCGACGAGGCCGACGACCCCGCGCCGGTACTTGTCGCTCTCCGCCCCGGGCACCGGCAGCATCCGCGCCAGGTCCTGGTGCTGGAGCGCCTCCAGGTCGGGGACCGAGGGCAGGGTCGCGCCGAGCCCGATGTCGACGAGCCGCAGCGCGCCCGCGTACTCCCGCGCCGGGTCGATCAGCAGCCCCGGCTTGTACGTGCCGAAGGCGACGGTCGCGTCGGCCCGCAGCGCCTCCCCCGTGACCTCGCCGGTGTCCGCGTCGACGCCGCTCGGCAGGTCGACGGCGACGACCACCGCGTCGGAGCCGCGGGCCGCCCGGGCCACGGGCACCGTGTCGGGGCGCAGCCCGCCCCGCCCGCCGATGCCGGTGATCCCGTCGAGGACGAGGTCGGCGACGGCCAGCACGTCGTAGGGGTCGTCGTGCTCGCCGACGACCCGTCCGCCGGCCGCCCGCAGCGCGGCGAGCCCGCCCTCGTGGGCCCGCGCCCCGAGCAGGACGGCCGTCACCCCGGCCCCGCGCCGGGCGAGCCGGGCCCCGGCGTACAGGGCGTCGCCGCCGTTGTCGCCGCTCCCGACGAGGAGCACGACCCTCGCCCCGTACACCCGGGGCAGCAGCGCGCAGCAGGCGGCGGCGAGCCCGGCGGCGGCCCGCAGCATGAGCGTGCCCTCCGGAAGGCGGGCCATCAGTTCGGCCTCGGCGGCCCGTACGGTCTCCACACGATGAGCGGTACGCATGGCACCCACCCTGTCCGCTCGGCGCCCGGCCCGCCACCCTCGGTCCGGCGTGGCGGGCGCCGCCGGGGCCCGTCGTCAGGCTCCCGTCCGCCCCGGGGGCAGGCCGCGAGAGGCGCTAGCCCTCCGCGATCACCACCGCCGAGGCGACGCCCGCGTCGTGGCTGAGCGAGACGTGCCAGTGCCGGACGCCGAGTTCGGCGGCCCGCGCGGCGACCGTCCCGCGGACCCGCAGCCGTGGCTGCCCGGTCTGCTCGACGTACACCTCGGCGTCGGTCCAGTGCAGCCCCGCCGGCGCGCCGAGCGCCTTCGCGAGGGCCTCCTTGGCGGCGAACCGGACCGCCAGCGAGGCGTTCCCCCGCCGTTCTCCGCTGGGCAGCAGCAGCTCGCGCTCGACGAAGAGGCGTGAGAGCAGCCCCGGCGTCCGTTCGATCGACGCCGCGAAGCGGTCGATCTCGGCCACGTCGATCCCCACCCCGATGATCATCTGTCCACTCACTCCACTGTCACGGATTTGGCCAGGTTGCGCGGCTGGTCGACCTCGTTGCCCCGGGCCGTCGCCAGTTCGCAGGCGAAGACCTGGAGGGGCACCGTGGAGACCAGCGGCTGGAGAAGCGTAGGCGTAGCCGGGATGCGGATGAGATGGTCGGCGTACGGGACGACGGCCTCGTCGCCCTCCTCGGCGATCACGATCGTCCGGGCGCCCCGGGCCCGGATCTCCTGGATGTTGGAGACGATCTTGTCGTGCAGGACGGACCGGCCCCGCGGGGACGGCACGACCACCACCACCGGCAGGCCCTCCTCGATCAGGGCGATCGGGCCGTGCTTGAGCTCGCCGGCGGCGAAGCCCTCCGCGTGCATGTACGCGAGTTCCTTCAGCTTCAGGGCGCCTTCGAGGGCCACGGGGTAGCCGACGTGCCGGCCGAGGAACAGCACGGTGTCCCGGTCGGCCAGCGAGCGGGCGAGGGCGCGGACCGGCTCCATCGTCTCCAGGACCCGCTCGACCTCGTCGGCGATCCGGGCCAGCTCGCGGACGACGGCGTGGATCTCGTCGCCCCACTTGGTGCCGCGTACCTGGCCGAGGTAGAGCGCGAGGAGGTAGCAGGCGACGAGCTGGGTGAGGAAGGCCTTGGTGGAGGCGACGGCGACCTCGGGTCCGGCGTGCGTGTAGAGCACGGCGTCCGACTCCCTGGGGATGGTCGAGCCGTTGGTGTTGCACACGGCGAGCACCTTGGCGCCCTGCTCGCGCGCGTGCCGCAGCGCCATGAGGGTGTCCATGGTCTCGCCGGACTGGGAGATCGCGACGACCAGGGTGCGCTGCCCGAGGATCGGGTCGCGGTAGCGGAACTCGCTGGCCAGCTCCACCTCGCAGGGGATCCGGGTCCAGTGCTCGATCGCGTACTTGGCGATGAGGCCGGCGTGGAAGGCGGTGCCGCAGGCGATGATGACGATCTTGTCGGCCTCGCGGAGCACGGCGTCGGGGATGCGCACCTCGTCGAGGCGCAGCCGCCCCTCGGGGTCGATCCGGCCGAGCAGGGTGTCGGCGACGGCCTTGGGCTGCTCGGCGATCTCCTTGAGCATGAAGGAGGCGTAGCCGCCCTTCTCGGCGGCGGAGGCGTCCCAGTCGACGTGGAACGCGCGCACGTCGGCGGGGGCGCCGTCGAAGTCGGTGACGGTGACGCCCTCGCGGGTGAGCTCGACGACCTGGTCCTGGCCGAGTTCGATGGCGGAGCGGGTGTGCGCGATGAAGGCGGAGACGTCGGAGGCGAGGAAGTTCTCGCCCTCGCCGACGCCGACGACCAGCGGGGAGTTGCGCCGGGCGCCGACCACGACGTCCGGCTGGTCGGCGTGGACGGCGACCAGGGTGAAGGCCCCGTCGAGGCGCTTGCACACCAGCCGCATGGCCTCGGCGAGGTCGCCGACGGAGGAGAACTCCTCGGCGAGCAGGTGGGCGACGACCTCGGTGTCCGTCTCGGAGGTGAGGCGGTGGCCGCGCTCGGCCAGCTCGGTGCGCAGCACGGCGAAGTTCTCGATGATGCCGTTGTGGACGACGGCGACCCGGCCCGCGTTGTCGAGGTGCGGGTGCGCGTTGGCGTCGGTGGGCCCGCCATGGGTGGCCCAGCGGGTGTGGCCGATGCCGGTGGAGCCGCTCGACAGCGGGCGGTCCACCAGCTCCTTCTCCAGATTGACCAGCTTGCCGGCCTTCTTCGCCGCGGCGAGCCCCCCGTCGGAGAGCACCGCGACCCCGGCCGAGTCGTAGCCCCGGTATTCGAGCCTCTTGAGACCGGCGATCACGACGTCGAGTGCCGACTGTCCGCCCACATAGCCAACGATTCCGCACATACCGCGCAGCCTACGGCGGAACGGCTCCCACCGGCCGGACTCAGCGCAGCTTGGCCGCCTGCGCGTCGACGACGTCCTGCGGCAGCTCCTTGACCTTGCCGGTCAGGCTGATGGTGGAGAACGCGGCGAGGTTGTTGCCCTTGCGGAAGACGGCCAGCGTGCTCACGAAGGGCTTTCCCTCCATCTCGCTGATCACGGTGAAGGCCACCGCCTCGTCGCCCGCGGTCAGCGGCTCCGGGGTGACCCGGTCGACCTTCGTCTTCTCCCCGCTGGCGCTGATGGTGAACCCGGCGCCGCAGGCGTCCCCGGCCGCCTTGAGCGAGGAGAGGGCCTGCTGGGCGCCCTCCCCCGCGTACGAGCCGAGGGTGATCGCGGTCGCCGGGGCGCCGAGCGCGTTCCGGATGTCGGCCGGGGAGCCCCCGGTCGCCTTCTTCGCCTGGACGGCCTTGCGCTGCACGCTCGCCCCGGGGGTGCCGGGGGCCACCGCGGACATGGCCTCGGCGAGCGGCTCGCAGGCCGCCTTGTCGGCACCGACGTCCCCGCCGTTCACGACGTCCGCCGCGTCCGTCTTCTGCACCAGGTAGCCCGCGAGGTCCGCCTGCGCGACGACCAGCTTGTCCAGCTGCGCCGCGGTCAGCGCCTTGACGTCGGGCTTGGCGGCGGCGGACGCGGAGGCGTCGTTGTCCCCCTTCGGCTTCCCGTCCCCCGCGTCTCCCGAGCAGGCGGTGAGGAGAAGGGCCAGGGAGGCGGCGGTGGCGGCGGTGAGGGCGGTACGTACAGGCATGCGCATGACCGAATGATCACGGCCCGGGACCGCGGCCCACAACCCGTGCGGCGCGTGACCCACCCCACCCCCCACGGCCGCCCCGCACCCAGGACAATGGCGGGGTGATCACTTCGCCGCCACGAAGCCCGAACGGTCCCGCCGGCAACGGAGCCAGGCGGGGGGCCGAGCAGACGCCGTACGTCGATCTCACTCGGGCCGAGTGGAGCGCGCTGCGGGACAAGACCCCGCTGCCGCTCACCGCCGAGGAGGTCGAGCGGCTGCGCGGACTCGGCGACGTCATCGACCTCGACGAGGTACGGGACGTCTACCTGCCGCTGTCGCGCCTGCTCAACCTGTACGTGCAGGCCACCAGCGGGCTGCGCGGGGCTCTCAACACCTTCCTCGGGGAGCGGGCCGAGCAGCGCGGCACCCCGTTCGTCATAGGGGTCGCCGGATCCGTCGCGGTCGGCAAGTCGACCGTGGCGCGCCTGCTCCAGGCGCTGCTCGCGCGCTGGCCCGAGCACCCGCGGGTGGAGCTGGTGACCACCGACGGGTTCCTGTACCCGATGGAGGAGCTCAAGGCCCGCGGGCTGATGTCCCGGAAGGGCTTCCCCGAGTCGTACGACCGCAGGGCGCTGACCCGGTTCGTCGCGGACATCAAGGCGGGCAAGGAGGAGGTCACCGCGCCCGTCTACTCGCACCTGATCTACGACCGGGTGCCGGGCGAGCGGCTCGTCGTGCGCCGCCCCGACATCCTCATCGTCGAGGGGATCAACGTCCTCCAGCCGGCCCTGCCCGGCAAGGACGGGCGCACCCGGGTCGGGCTCGCGGACTACTTCGACTTCTCCGTGTACGTGGACGCGCGCCCGGAGGACATCGAGCGCTGGTACCTCAACCGCTTCCGCAAGCTGCGCGACACCGCGTTCCAGGACCCGTCCTCGTACTTCCAGCGCTACACCCGGGTCTCCGAGGACGAGGCCCTGGACTACGCCCGCACGATGTGGCGGACCATCAACAAGGTGAACCTGCTGGAGAACGTGGCCCCCACCCGCGGCCGGGCGACGCTCGTGGTGCGCAAGGGCCCCGATCACAAGGTGCAGCGGCTGAGCCTCCGTAAGCTCTGAGGATGCTGCACCTTCGCATGATCGTCCCGGCCGACCGCACAGCGGCGGCCGTCGCCCTCATCGACCGGACGGTGGGGACCACCCACGTGGTGGTCCTGCCGGGCGCCGCCCGGGAACCGGCCGGGGACGTCGTGATGTGCGACGTGGCGCGCGAGGCCGGCCAGGAACTCATCCACGGCATGCGGGACCTGAAGATCGATCAGGACGGGTCGATCGCCGTCCAGGACATCGACCTCTCGCTGTCGAACCGCGCGACCGCCGCCGAGGAGGAGGCCCCCGGGCAGGCCGCGGACGCGGTCATCTGGGAGCAGCTGACCGACGCCACCCACGAGGAGTCGACCCTCACCATCACCTACAGCGCGTTCATGATCCTGGCGACGATGATCGCGGCCTGCGGTGTGGTCCTCGACAACGCGATCCTGATCGTGGGCGCGATGGCCGTCGGCCCGGAGTTCGGCCCGCTCGCCGGCATCTGCACGGGGATCGTGCGGCGCTCCGCCCGGCTGGTGCTGCGCTCCTCGTACGCGCTGGTCGTCGGCTTCGCGGCGGCGATCGTCGCGACGACCGTCTTCAGCCTCGGGATGGACGCGCTCGGCCTGTTCAGCGTGGAGAAGCTGGACGCGCCCCGGGTGAACACGGGCTTCATCTGGAAGCCGGACCCGTTCTCCTTCGTCGTCGCCCTCCTCGCGGGCGCGGCGGGCACCCTCTCGCTCACCTCGACGAAGTCGGGCGCGCTGATCGGCGTCGCGATCTCCGTGACCACCGTGCCGGCCGGCGCGAACGCGGCCGTGGCGCTCAGCTACGGGCAGTACGCGCAGATGTGGGGCTCGGTCGAGCAGCTGGCGCTGAACCTGACCGGCATCATCCTCGCGGGCACGGTCACCCTCGTCGGGCAGGTGCTGCTGTGGCGCACCCAGCGCGGGCGGTGGGTGCGCAAGGCGAGGACCCCCGGCAACGGGGTGGGCGGCGGCACCGGCTGACACGGTGTCCGGGGCCGGTGGCGGCCCCGGCCGACACGGCGTCGGCCCCCGCTCCGGAGAACCGGGGGCGGGGGCCGACGGGGTGTCAGGGGGCGGGCCGCCCGTCGCCGGACGGCCCGTCAGCGGGTCTAGCCGAGCGCCGACTTCACGACGTCCGCGAGCCGGCCCGCCACCGAGCGGGCCTGCTCGATGTCGGCGGCCTCGACCATGACGCGTACCAGCGGCTCGGTGCCGGAGGAGCGCAGCAGCACGCGGCCGGTGGAGCCGAGCTCGCGCTCGGCGTCGGCGACGGCGTTGGCCAGCTCGGCCGAGGTGCCGACCCGGGACTTGTCGACGTCGGGCACGTTGACCAGGACCTGCGGCAGCCGCTCCATGACGGCGGCGAGCTCGGCGAGGGACCTGCCGGTGGCCGCGATCCGGGCCGCCAGCATGAGGCCGGTGAGGGTGCCGTCGCCGGTGGTCGCGTGGTCGAGCACGATGACGTGGCCGGACTGCTCGCCGCCGAGCGCGTAGCCGTGCTCCTTCATGGACTCCAGGACGTAGCGGTCGCCGACCGCGGTCTGGACGAGGGCGAGGCCCTCGCGCTCCATGGCCAGCTTGAAGCCGAGGTTCGACATGACGGTGCCGACGACGGTGTCGCCGCGCAGCGTGCCCGCCTCGCGCATGGCGAGCGCGAGCACGGCGAGGATCTGGTCGCCGTCGACCTCGGCGCCGGTCGCGTCCACGGCCAGGCAGCGGTCGGCGTCGCCGTCGTGCGCGATGCCGAGGTCGGCGCCGTGCTCGACGACGGCGGCCTTCAGCAGGCCCAGGTGGGTGGAGCCGCAGCCGTCGTTGATGTTGAGGCCGTCCGGCTCGGCGCCGATGGTGACGACGGTGGCGCCGGCCCGGGAGAAGGCCTCGGGCGAGACGCGGGCCGCGGCGCCGTGCGCCTCGTCGAGGACGATCTTCAGCCCGTCGAGCCGGTTGGGGAGGACGGCGATGAGGTGGGCGACGTACTTGTCGAAGCCCTCGTCGTACTCGCGGACCCGGCCGACGCCGGAGCCGGTCGGACGGTCCCACGGGGCGCCGGTGCGGTGCTCCTCGTAGACGGACTCGATCCGGTCCTCCAGCTCGTCGGCCAGCTTGTGCCCGCCGCGCGCGAAGAACTTGATGCCGTTGTCGGGCATGGCGTTGTGCGAGGCCGACAGCATCACGCCGAGGTCGGCGCCGAGGGCGCCGGTGAGGTACGCCACGGCGGGGGTCGGCAGCACGCCGACGCGCAGGACGTCGACGCCCGCGCTGGCGAGGCCCGCGACGACCGCGGCCTCCAGGAACTCCCCCGAGGCCCGCGGGTCCCGCCCGACCACGGCGGTCGCCCGATGGCCCTCGAAGCTGCCCGCCTCGGCGAGCACGTGCGCGGC
Source organism: Streptomyces sp. NPDC093111 (assembly GCF_040683955.1). NCBI lineage: Bacteria > Bacillati > Actinomycetota > Actinomycetes > Kitasatosporales > Streptomycetaceae > Streptomyces > Streptomyces sp. NPDC093111. Next base: position 354,882 of record NZ_JBFBNW010000008.1, read on the forward strand.
CGCGACCGACAGGCCGAGCGCCAGCTCCGCCGTCAGGTCGGCGTTGGCCACACCGCGGACCCCGTCCGTGCCGAAGAGTCGTCCCACAGCTGTCCTCCGAAAGTACGTGCCCAGGGTGTCCGGGGTCCTGCCCAAGAATATGAAACCAAGGTGTGAAAAAGCCGTACGCCCCGGCGGCACGGACAGTGCCGCCGGGGCGTACGTACAAGCAGACCGAGCAGGCGATTAACGCTTGCTGTACTGCGGAGCCTTACGGGCCTTCTTGAGACCGGCCTTCTTGCGCTCGACCGCACGGTCGTCGCGGGAGAGGAAGCCGGCCTTCTTCAGCGCCGGGCGGTTGTTCTCGACGTCCGCCTCGTTCAGCGCACGGGCCACGCCGAGGCGCAGGGCGCCGGCCTGGCCGGACACGCCGCCACCCGCGATGCGGGCGATGACGTCGTAGCGGTTGTCGAGCTCGAGCACCTTGAAGGGCTCGTTGACTTCCTGCTGGTGCACCTTGTTGGGGAAGTAGTCCTCAAGGGTGCGACCGTTGATCTTCCACTTGCCGGTGCCCGGAACGATCCGGACGCGGGCGATGGCGTTCTTGCGACGGCCCAGGCCGGCGGCCGGCTGCGGGTCGCCGAAGCGGGACGCGAGGGACTCGGAGGTGTAGTCACCCTCGACGATCTCGGTCTCGGTGGTGTACTCCTCGACGCCCTCGAACTCGTCGACGGGGGTCTCGGGGGTGGTCTCGGCCACGATGCTCCTCAGATTTCTTTCGTTCTTAGGGGGTGTGGCCGGAACTACTGCGCGACCTGGGTGATCTCGAACGGGACCGGCTGCTGGGCAGCGTGCGGGTGGTTCTCGCCCGCGTAGACCTTCAGCTTCGAGAGCATCTGACGGCCCAGGGTGTTCTTGGGGATCATGCCCTTGATGGCCTTCTCGACGGCCTTCTCGGGGTTCTTGGCCAGCAGCTCGTCGTAGCGGACGGAGCGCAGACCACCCGGGTAGCCGGAGTGGCGGTACGCCAGCTTCTGGGTCTTCTTGTTGCCGGACAGGTGAACCTTGTCGGCGTTGATGATGATGACGAAGTCGCCCATGTCCATGTGGGGGGCGTAGACCGGCTTGTGCTTGCCTCGCAGGAGGTTCGCAGCCGTGGTCGCCAGACGGCCCAGGACGATGTCCTGCGCGTCGATGATGTGCCACTGGCGAGTGACATCGCCGGGCTTGGGGCTAAACGTACGCACTTCGTAGCCTTCGCTTCTTCAGTGGATGGAGTCCAGACACACCTGAAGCGATCATGCAGCTGGGGCCTGCACTGCCGGGACACCGCCCGTATGCGAGCCACTGGTAACTGCTCCAGGGAACCTGCGTAGCGGCCCTTCGCGTGAGAACGACGAAGCCAATACGCACAACAAAGCGCAACGGTACCCGCGCGACCCCCGACGGGTCAAAACGCGGCGGGACCCCAGGTCACCGCGCCCGGTCGACCCGGCGCTCGTCCCACACCGGCTCCGTCGTCTCGCGCACCACGCCGTCGGAGCCGAACACCAGGAACCGGTCGAAGCTCTTCGCGAACCACCGGTCGTGGGTCACCGCCAGCACCGTCCCGTCGTACGACTCCAGCCCGTCCTGCAGGGCCTCCGCCGACTCCAGGTCCAGGTTGTCCGTCGGCTCGTCCAGGAGCAGGGCCGTGGTGCCGGCCAGCTCCAGGAGAAGGATCTGGAAACGGGCCTGCTGACCGCCGGAGAGCTTGTCGAAGGGCTGGTCGCCCTGGCCCTCCAGCTCGTAGCGGCGCAGCATCGACATCGCCGCGCCGCGGTCCTTGGCGTGCTCCGACCACAGGATGTCGACGAGCGGGCGGCCGAAGAGCTCCGGGTGGGCGTGGGTCTGCGCGAAGTGCCCGGGCACGACCCGCGCGCCCAGCTTCCACGTCCCCGTGTGGGCCACCGAGGGGTCGCCGGCCAGCAGCCGCAGGAAGTGCGACTTGCCGGAGCCGTTCGAGCCCAGGACCGCGACCCGCTCCCCGTAGAAGACCTCCAGCGAGAACGGCTTCATCAGGCCGGTGAGCTCCAGGTTCTCCGCCGTGAAGGCCCGCACGCCGGTGCGTCCGCCGCGCAGCCGCATCCGGATGTCCTGCTCGCGCGGCGGCTCCGGCGGCGGGCCGGCCTCCTCGAACTTCCTCAGCCGGGTCTGCGCGGCCGCGTAGCGCGAGGCCATCTCGTGGCTGACCGCGGCCGCCTGCCGCAGGTTGACCACCAGCTTCTTCAGCTGGGCGTGCTTCTCCTCCCAGCGCCGCTTGAGCTCCTCGAAGCGGGCGAACCGCTCCCGCCGCGCCTCGTGGAAGGTGTCGAAGCCACCGCCGTGCACCCACACGTCGGACCCGGCCGGGCCCGGCTCGACGGCCACGATCTTCTGCGCGCCCCGGGAGAGCAGCTCCCGGTCGTGGGAGATGAAGAGCACGGTCTTGCGGGTCTCCCGCAGCCGCTCCTCCAGCCAGCGCTTGCCGGGGACGTCCAGATAGTTGTCCGGCTCGTCGAGCAGCAGCACCTCGTCGTTGCCGCGCAGCAGGTACTCCAGGACCAGCCGCTTCTGCTCGCCGCCGCTGAGCGTGCGCACCTGGCGGAACTGCGCCTTGTCGTACGGGACGCCCATCGCGGCCGTCGTGCAGATGTCCCAGAGGGTCTCGAACTCGTAGCCGTGGACCTCGGCCCAGTCGCTGAGGGCCTGCGCGTACGCCATCTGCGCGGCCTCGTCGTCGACGGTCATGATCCGGTGCTCGGCCTCGTCGACCGCCTTCGCGGCGGCCTTGATGCGCGCGGGCGCCACCGAGACCAGCAGGTCACGGACGGTGGACTCGTCCCGCACGGAGCCCACGAACTGCGGCATGACGCCGAGCCCGCCGCTCACGGTGACGGTGCCGCCGTGCGGCTGGAGCTCGCCGGCGATCATCCTCAGCAAGGTCGTCTTGCCGGCGCCGTTGGCCCCGACCAGGGCGACGACGGCGCCCTCTCCGACCCGGAAGGAGGCGTCCCCGAGCAGGACCCTCCCGTCCGGAAGGTAGTACTCCAGATGCGCGGCCTCGACATGTCCCATGAGGGGCATTGTCACCGCCCCACCCGTCCGATCCCAAGCGGATTAGGATGCGCGGCATGAGCTTCGGGGGACCACAGTGGCCGCAGCAGGGCCCGGAACAGCAGCAGCCGTACGGACAGCAGCCGCCGCCGCAGGCGTGGCAGAACGGGCCGCAGGGGGGCGCCCAGGGGCCCTGGCAGCCGGGCCCGCAGCCCCAGCAGGTGCCGCAGCAGGTGCCGCAGCAGCCGAATCCCTTCCCGGGGGCCCAGCAGGGCCACACCCCGGACTGGGGCGCCCTCGCCGACGCCTCGGCCGCCCGTAACAAGCGCAGGCGCGGCCTGCTGATAGGCGGCGGCGCCCTCGCCGTGGTCGCCGTGGGCGCGGTCGTCGCCACCTCCGTGGTCCTGACCAACAAGAAGAACAACGAGGCCACGAACAGGCCGATCACCGCGACCGGCTCCGCCGCCCCCAGCCACTCCGCCGGCCCCGCGCCGACCTTCTCCTCGGTCGCCCCGCTGCCCCCGCCGAACCCGATGGACTTCCTCGACGACGCGAAGAAGGACAAGGCGCCGCTGAGCGCCGAGGGCCTCTTCCCGGGCAAGAAGCTGACCATGAGCGGGCGCCCGTACCAGAAGGGCGCGACCGCCTCGACGACGAACTGCGCGGCCGTCACCCAGGGCCGACTCGGCTCCGTCCTGAAGGCCAACGGCTGCACCCGGGTGATCCGCGCCACGTACGTGCGGGACGGCGTCGCCGTCACCGTCGGCGTCGCCGTCTTCCCCACCGACGACCAGGCGCTCAAGGCGAAGAAGCAGGCGAGCGGCGGCATCGCGCCGCTCACCGGCTCCGGCGTCGGCGACTTCTGCCACCAGACCGTCTGCCTGCGCCGCACCAACGCGGTCGGCCGGTACGTCTACCTCACCCAGACCGGCTTCACCAGCGGCAAGAAGGTCACCACCGGCGACAAGCCGGTCTTCCAGGCCGCCGACGACCTCGGCACCTTCACCTTCAACCAGATCTACGCCCGGGGCCGCGCCCAGGCCTCAGCAGCAGCCGGCGCTCCCGGGGAGTGAGCGCTTGTTGCGCGCCTCCTTGTTGCGGGCGGCGAGCTGGTCGTCGGCCGGGTAGCCGACCTCTTCGAGGGTGAGGCCGTGCGGCCGTACGACGTGCACGGCCGAGTCCCGCACGCCCGCGGCGAGCACCTTGCCGGGCCACTCCACCGGCCGGTGCCCGTCGCCCACGAAGAGCAGCGCGCCGACCAGCGAGCGGACCATGTTGTGGCAGAAGGCGTCGGCCTTCACCGTGGCCTCCAGCACCCCGTCCGGGCGCTGCTCCCAGCGCAGCTCCTGGAGCGTGCGGATGGTGGTGGCGCCCTCCCGCCGCTTGCAGTAGGCGGCGAAGTCGTGCTCGCCGACGAGCCGCTCGGCGGCGGCGTTCATGGCGTCCATGTCGAGGGCCCAGTCGTGCCACAGGACGTGCCCGCGCAGCAGCGGGTCGACGCCGCCGGGGTTGTCGGTGACGCGGTAGGCGTAGCGGCGCCAGATCGCCGAGAAACGCGCGTTGAAGCCCTCCGGGGCCTCGGACACCCTCCACACCCGCACATCGTGCGAGAGGCGCCCCGCGAGCCGCCGCAGCAGCTTGTCGTGGTGCTCCTCCCACAGCGCGACGGGCAGATCGACGTGGGCGACCTGGCCCCGGGCGTGCACACCCGAGTCGGTGCGGCCGGCGACGGTGAGCTCGTACGTCTCCTGGGAGCGGGTGACCGTCCTCAGGGCGTCCTCGATGTCGCCCTGCACGGTGCGCCGCCCCTGGGCCTGCTTGGCCCAGCCGGAGAAGTCCTTGCCGTCGTACGAAAGGTCCAGCCGTACCCGTACGAAACCGGGCTGTACGTCATCGCTCACGCGGAAATCCTCTCAAACACACGGGAACGGGCCCGCACCCCAAGGGGTGCGGACCCGTCCACGAGAAATGCCGGAAGACGCTTACGCGTCCTTCGACTCCTCGGCCGGAGCCTCGGCGGCCGCGTCGGCCTCCTTGACGGCGCGCACGGTGGCGGCCTCGGCCTCGGCGACGGTCGCCTTCTTGGCGATCTCGCCCTCGACCAGCTCGATCACGGCCATCGGGGCGTTGTCGCCACGACGGTTGCCGATCTTGGTGATACGGGTGTAACCACCCGGACGCTCCGAGTAGCGCGGGGCGATCTCGGTGAAGAGGGTGTGGACGATGCCCTTGTCGGTGATCGTCTGCAGCACCAGGCGACGGTTGTGGATGTCGCCCTTCTTCGCCTTGGTGATGAGGCGCTCGGCGACGGGACGCAGGCGACGGGCCTTGGCCTCGGTCGTCGTGATGCGGCCGTGCTCGAACAGCGACTTCGCCAGGTTGGCGAGCAGCAGCTTCTCGTGAGCGGCGGAACCGCCGAGGCGGGCACCCTTCGCGGGACGCGGCATGGTGATTCTCCTTGGTGTCTGCCCTGGCCGTATGAGGTACCGGGGTCAGTGTCCGAGCGGGCGGTCACCCGTCGGAGATCCGGAGACGCCCCGAAGGGGCGCCCCGGAAGGGGCGCGGGGCGGAGTCGATCTACGGCTCCGCCGTGTGGGCGCGATCAAGCACAGCGCACCCGCGCCCGGGTACGGACCGTGAGGTCCGAGCTCTTAGTACTGCTCGGTCTCGACGAAGCCCGCGTCCGCGTCGTCGTCGGCGCCGAAGGCGTCGGCGGCGGCGGTCGGGTCGAATCCGGGCGGGCTGTCCTTGAGGGCCAGGCCCATGCCGGCCAGCTTCGCCTTGACCTCGTCGATCGACTTCGCACCGAAGTTGCGGATGTCGAGCAGGTCGGCCTCGGAACGCGCCACGAGCTCACCCACGGAGTGGATGCCCTCGCGCTTGAGGCAGTTGTACGAACGAACGGTGAGCTCGAGCTCCTCGATCGGCAGCGCGAGGTCGGCGGCCAGGGCGGCGTCCGTGGGGGACGGGCCCATGTCGATGCCCTCGGCGTCGATGTTGAGCTCGCGCGCCAGACCGAACAGCTCGACCAGGGTCTTGCCGGCGGACGCCATGGCGTCGCGCGGGCGCATGGCCTGCTTGGTCTCGACGTCGACGATCAGCTTGTCGAAGTCGGTGCGCTGCTCGACACGGGTCGCCTCGACCTTGTACGTGACCTTCAGCACCGGCGAGTAGATGGAGTCGATCGGGATGCGACCGATCTCCTGGCCCACCTGCTTGTTCTGCACGGAGGAGACGTAGCCGCGACCGCGCTCGACGGTCAGCTCCATCTCCAGCTTGCCCTTGCCGTTGAGCGTGGCGAGGACGAGGTCGGCGTTGTGCACCTCGACACCGGCCGGGGGCGCGATGTCGGCGGCGGTGACCAGACCCGGACCCTGCTTGCGCAGGTACATCACGACCGGCTCGTCGTGCTCCGAGGAGACGACCAGCTGCTTGATGTTCAGGATGAGGTCGGTGACGTCCTCCTTGACGCCCGGCACGGTGGTGAACTCGTGCAGGACACCGTCGACACGGATGCTGGTGACAGCAGCGCCGGGGATCGACGAGAGGAGGGTGCGGCGGAGAGAGTTGCCGAGGGTGTAGCCGAAGCCCGGCTCCAGCGGCTCGATGACGAACCGGGAGCGGAACTCGTCGACGACCTCTTCGGTCAGCGAAGGACGCTGAGCGATAAGCATGTCTTCGTTTCCTTCGTTTGTGGACGCCCACTATTTGACGTCCGACAGGTACTGCGAGGTACAGCCAAGGGTACGGGCGGCACGTCCCCTTTACGGGGTCGTACCGCCCGGACACTCAAAGACGCACAGGCGTCGCTGCGTCAGACGCGGCGGCGCTTCGGCGGACGGCAGCCGTTGTGCGGGGTGGGGGTGACGTCCTGGATCGAGCCGACCTCGAGGCCGGTGGCCTGGAGGGAGCGGATCGCGGTCTCACGGCCGGAGCCGGGACCCTTGACGAAGACGTCGACCTTGCGCATGCCGTGCTCCTGCGCGCGGCGGGCGGCCGACTCGGCGGCCATCTGCGCGGCGAAGGGGGTGGACTTGCGCGAGCCCTTGAAGCCGACGTGGCCGGCGGAGGCCCAGGAGATCACGTTGCCCGAGGGGTCCGTGATCGAGACGATCGTGTTGTTGAACGTGCTCTTGATGTGGGCGTGCCCGTGAGCGACGTTCTTCTTTTCCTTGCGGCGCACCTTCTTGGCAGCGCCCTGACGACCCTTGGGGGGCATCTCTTACTCCTACGGGAGGTGGTCGGTCCTACAGCGAAGACCGCTTGGTCAAGCGTCCGCTGAGGACTACTTCTTGCCCGGCTTCTTCTTGCCGGCGATGGCGCGACGCGGGCCCTTGCGGGTACGAGCGTTCGTGCTGGTGCGCTGGCCGCGGACGGGCAGGCCACGACGGTGGCGCAGACCCTGGTAGCAGCCGATCTCGACCTTGCGGCGGATGTCGGCGGCGATCTCGCGACGGAGGTCACCCTCGGTCTGGAGGTTGGCGTCCACGTACTCGCGGATCTTGACGAGGTCTTCCTCGGCAAGCTCGCGGACACGGGTGGACGGGTTCACGCCGGTCGCGGCGAGAATCTCCTCGGACCGGGTACGCCCGATGCCGAAGACGTAGGTGAGTGCGACCACCACGCGCTTTTCGCGCGGGATGTCAACACCGGAAACGCGTGCCATTCAATGGCTCCTGTGTTCTCGGGGGTCTGCTGCAGAACCGCTCCCGATCGCCGACCGCCCTGTTTCCAGGGAAGTGGTACGAACCGGGTCCCCGGCCCCCGCCGGAGGTGTCGTCAACCGTGCGATCACGGCCCGACGGGCTCTGCGTATGTACGTGTTGCTATGCGTCGCGCGAAGACTGCGAAATGCAGGTCGGTCGGCGTGCGTCAGCCCTGGCGCTGCTTGTGGCGCAGGTTGTCGCAGATGACCATGACCCGGCCGTGGCGGCGGATCACCTTGCACTTGTCGCAGATCTTCTTGACGCTCGGCTTGACCTTCATGGGATGTGAGGTTCTCCGGGTCAGTGCTCACGACCCGCGCAGACGCGCGGGTGCGGGCAAGATCTACTTGTACCGGTAGACGATCCGGCCACGCGTCAGGTCGTACGGAGAGAGCTCCACGACGACCCGGTCGTCCGGGAGGATTCGGATGTAGTGCATCCGCATCTTGCCGGAGATGTGCGCGAGGACCTTGTGACCGTTCTGGAGCTCCACCTTGAACATGGCGTTCGGGAGGGACTCGATCACGGTGCCCTCGATTTCGATGGCACCTTGCTTCTTGGCCACGCTTCGCCTTTCGAATCGGCTACCTTGATCGACTCTCGCTCCGGGTGCGGACACACGGGTACACGAGAGCCGACGCATCAGTCTACGTCAGGGCCTTCCAAAAGACGAATCCGGGAAGTCTGCCCACCGCAGAAGATCGTTACGCAGGGACGCACAAAGCGCCCCCGCCCTTGCTACGCCAGCGGATCGGGCGCCGCGACGACACCCAGCTCCGCCAGCTTGGCCTTGCCGCCGTCGACCGCGGTCAGGACCAGAGGCCCCTCCTCGGTCAGGGCGATCGAGTGCTCCCAGTGCGAGGACCAGGTGCCGTCGGTCGTGATGACCGTCCAGTCGTCGGAGAGGACCTCGGTCCGCGGGGTGCCGAGCGAGACCATCGGCTCGATCGCCAGGCAGAGGCCGGGGACCAGCTTCGGGCCCTTGCCGCGCTTGCGGGCGACGTAGTTCAGCAGGTGCGGGTCCATGTGCATCTCGGTGCCGATGCCGTGGCCGCCGTAGTCCTCGATGATCCCGTAGCGGCCGAGGCTGTGGTCACCGACGGCCGGCCGCGGCTGGCGCTTGATGTACGTCTCGATGGCCTTCGAGATGTCCACGAGCCGGTTGCCCAGCTTCATGGCCGCGATACCGGCCCACATCGACTCCTCGGTCACCCGGGAGAGCTCGACCAGCTCGGGCGCGTGCCCGGTGCCCACGAAGGCCGTGTAGGCCGCGTCGCCGTGCCAGCCGTCGATGATCGCGCCAGCGTCGATCGAGATGATGTCCCCGTCCTTCAGGACGGTCTTCTCGTCGGGGATGCCGTGGACGACGACCTCGTTGACCGAGGTACAGATCGTGGCGGGGAAGCCGCCGTACCCGAGGAAGTTCGACTTGGCGCCATGGTCGGCGATCACCTTGCGGGCGACCTCGTCCAGGTCCCGGGTGGTCGCGCCGGGCACCGCCGCCTCACGGGTGGCCGCGTGGATGGCCGCGACGACCAGTCCCGCCTCGCGCATCTTCGCGATCTGCTCGGGGGTCTTGATCTGCACCATCGTGACGGGGGCCTTCCTTGCGAGTACTGCGTGTACGGGACAGAACAACGATACGGCCGCGGCACCCCGGAAGGGCACCGCGGCCGTATCGCACGAACCGTGGGTTACTTCTTCAGCGCGTCCATCGCCCGCGCCGTGACGTCGTCCACCTTGCCGAGCGCGGAGATCGTCACGACCAGGTTCTGCGCCCGGTAGTAGTCGATGATCGGCTCGGTCTGCGTGTGGTAGACCTCCAGGCGCCGGCGGACGGTCTCCTCGGAGTCGTCGTCGCGCTGGTACAGCTCGCCGCCGCAGGCGTCGCAGACGCCCTCGGCCTTCGGCGCGTTGTACGACACGTGGAACACGTGCGAAGAGTCGTTGCGGCAGATGCGGCGACCCGCGATCCGCTTCACGACCTCGTCCTCGGGGACCTCCAGGTCCAGGACCGCGTCCAGCTGCATGTCCTCGGCCTTCAGGACAGCGTCCAGAGCCTCGGCCTGGGCCACGTTGCGCGGGAACCCGTCGAGCAGGAAGCCGTTGACGGCGTCGGCCTGCTCCATGCGGTCCTTGGCCATCCCGATGGTCACCTCGTCCGGGACGAGGTCACCGGCGTCCATGAACGCCTTCGCCTTCAGGCCCAGCTCGGTGCCCTGCGAGATGTTGGCACGGAACAGGTCACCCGTGGAGATGTGCGGGATGTCCAGGTTCTTGGCAAGGAACGCGGCCTGCGTTCCCTTGCCGGCCCCGGGCGGTCCGACGAGGACGATTCGCATCAGCGGAGGAACCCTTCGTAATTGCGCTGCTGGAGCTGGCTCTCGATCTGCTTCACGGTCTCAAGACCCACACCCACGATGATGAGGATGCTCGTCCCGCCGAACGGGAAGTTGGCATTGGCGCCACCGAAGCCTGCCAACGCCATCGTCGGCACAAGAGCGATCAGACCCAGATACAGCGAGCCCGGCCAAGTGATCCTGTTGAGCACGTAGCTCAGGTACTCGGCAGTAGGACGACCGGCCCGGATACCCGGGATGAAGCCACCATACTTCTTCATGTTGTCGGCAACTTCCTCGGGGTTGAACGAGATCGCCACGTAGAAGAAGGCGAAGAACACGATCAGGAGGAAGTACGCGGCGATGTAGTAGGGGTGGTCACCCTTGACGAAGTGGGCTTCGATCCAGGTCTTCCACCCGGCGGTCGAGTTCGAGAACTGCGCGACCAGCGCCGGGATGTAGAGCAGCGACGAGGCGAAGATGACAGGAATCACACCTGCCTGGTTCACCTTGAGCGGGATGTACGTGGACGTACCGCCGTACGACCTCCGGCCGATCATGCGCTTCGCGTACTGCACCGGGATGCGGCGCTGGGCCTGCTCGACGAAGACGACGAGGGCGACCATGACGAAGCCGATGATGATGACGGTGCCGAACTCGATCCAGCCCTTGGCGAGCTTGCCGCTCTCCTTGATGGCCCAGAGGGCACCGGGGAAGCCGGCGGCGATCGAGATGAACATCAGGATGGACATGCCGTTGCCGATGCCGCGGTCGGTGATGAGCTCACCGAGCCACATGACCACACCGGTGCCGGCGGTCATCGTGATGACCATGGTGGCGGTAGTGAAGATCGACTGGTCGGGGACCACCTGGTTCGCGACGGAGCAGCCGCTGAAGAGCGCGCCCGTCCGAGCGGTGGCGACGAGGCCGGTGCCCTGGAGGATGGCGAGGGCGACCGTCAGATAACGCGTGTACTGCGTGATCTTGGCGGTGCCGGACTGCCCCTCCTTCTTGAGGGCTTCCAGGCGCGGGATGACGACGGTCAGCAGCTGCAGGATGATGCTCGCCGTGATGTACGGCATGATGCCGAGCGCGAAGATGGTGATCTGCAGCAGCGCCCCGCCACTGAACATGTTGACCAGGCCGAACAGGCTGTTGTTGCCCTGCTTCGCCTGGTCCACACACTGCTGCACGGCCTCGTAGCTGACGCCCGGCACGGGGATGTGTGCCCCGAGGCGGTACAGCACGATGATGCCCAGCGTGAAGAGCAGCTTCTTGCGCAGGTCGGGCGTCTTGAACGCCCGGGCGAACGCGGTGAGCACGGTGCCTCCTGCGACCCCCGCGCGCGTGCGTCAGAGGTGACGGTCTTGAGGTTCGACGAATATGAATCCGTCCGGAGAAACCCGCGGGCATACCGCACGCACTCTAGACAGTGGACGCCACCTTACCGGCGACTATGGCCCCCTAGGAACGACCAACCGGGGATGCCCCTTTTGAGAGGCATCCCCGGTCGGATGTTCAGGCCATCGAGTCGTCTCAGACGAGCTCGGTGACAGTGCCGCCGGCAGCGGCGATCTTCTCCTTGGCGGAGCCGGAGACGGCGTCGACCGTCACCTGCAGCGCCACGGAGACCTCGCCGGCGCCGAGCACCTTGACGAGCTGGTTCTTACGAACCGCACCCTTGGCGACCAGATCGGCCACCGTGACCTCGCCACCCTGCGGGTAGAGCGCGGCCAGCTTGTCCAGGTTCACGACCTGGTACTCGGTGCGGAACGGGTTCTTGAAGCCCTTGAGCTTCGGGAGGCGCATGTGGAGGGGCATCTGGCCACCCTCGAAGCGCTCCGGAACCTGGTAACGGGCCTTGGTGCCCTTGGTACCACGACCGGCCGTCTTACCCTTCGACGCCTCACCACGACCCACACGGGTCTTCGCGGTCTTGGCGCCGGGGGCGGGACGGAGGTTGTGGGCCTTCAGCGGGTTGGTCTCCGCCATGTCAGTCAACCTCCTCGACCGTCACGAGGTGGCGGACGGTGTGCACCATGCCGCGGAACTCGGGGCGGTCCTCCTTGACAACCACGTCGTTCAGGCGCTTGAGCCCGAGCGAACGCAGCGTGTCGCGGTGGTTCTGCTTGCTGCCGATGTACGACTTCGTCTGCGTGATCTTGAGGCGGGCCATCAGGCACCCGCCCCGGCACGCGCACGAAGCAGAGCCGCGGGGGCGACGTCCTCGAGGGGCAGACCACGGCGAGCCGCGATCTCCTCGGGACGCTGCAGGCCCTTGAGGGCCGCCACGGTCGCGTGCACGATGTTGATCGCGTTGTCGGAGCCGAGCGACTTCGACAGGATGTCGTGAACGCCGGCGCACTCGAGCACGGCACGCACCGGGCCACCGGCGATAACGCCGGTACCGGGGGAAGCCGGCTTGAGCAGGACGACGCCCGCGGCCTTCTCGCCCTGGATCGGGTGCGGGATGGTGCCCTGGATACGGGGGACCTTGAAGAAGTGCTTCTTGGCCTCCTCAACACCCTTGGCGATGGCGGCCGGCACCTCCTTGGCCTTGCCGTAACCGACACCCACGGTGCCGTCACCGTCGCCCACCACGACCAGCGCGGTGAAGCTGAAGCGGCGACCACCCTTGACTACCTTGGCGACGCGGTTGATCGCGACAACGCGCTCAACGTACGCGGTCTTCTCGGCGGCAGCGCCACCGTCGCGGCCCTTCCGGTCCCGCCGCTCGCCGCCACCGGCACCGCTTCCGCGGCGCTGGGGTCCAGCCATTGGATTACCTCTCTCTGTTACGTCCGTTAGTCCCGGAACCGGGGCTTAGAACTTCAGCCCGGCTTCGCGGGCGGCGTCAGCCAGAGCGGCAATGCGCCCGGCGTACCTGTTGCCACCACGGTCGAACACGACGGTCTCGACACCGGCGGCCTTGGCGCGCTCAGCGACCAGGGCGCCGACCTGCTTGGCCTGCGCGGACTTGTCACCCTCGCCGCCACGGATCGACGCGTCCAGGTTCGACGCGGACGCAAGGGTGTGGCCCTTGAGGTCGTCGATGACCTGAGCGGTGATACCGCGGTTGGAACGCGTCACGACGAGGCGCGGACGCTCCGCCGTACCCGACACGTGCTTGCGGATGCGCAGGTGACGGCGCGCCTTGGCAGCGCGCTTGTAAGCGTCGCCCTTGGCGATCTTCACACCGTATGCCATGGCTTACTTACCAGCCTTTCCGACCTTGCGGCGGATGACCTCGCCCGCGTACTTGACGCCCTTGGCCTTGTACGGGTCGGGCTTGCGCAGCTTGCGGATGTTGGCGGCGACCTCGCCGACCTTCTGCTTGTCGATGCCCTCGACCGCGAACTTGGTCGGCGACTCGACCTTGAACGAGATGCCCTCGGGCGCCTCGATCATGATCGGGTGGCTGTAGCCGAGCTGGAACTCCAGACCGGAGCCCTTCGCGGCCACGCGGTAACCGACACCGCTGATCTCGAGCGCCTTGACGTAACCCTGGGTCACACCGGTGATCATGTTGGCCACCAGCGTGCGGGACAGGCCGTGAAGGGCCTTGTTCTGACGCTCGTCGTTCGGACGGGTGACGTTGAGAACGCCGTCCTCGCCCTTAACGATCTCGATCGGCGCGGCGACGGTGTGGCTCAGGGTGCCCTTGGAACCCTTCACCGTGACCGTGCGGCCCTCGATGGTGACGTCCACGCCGGCGGGAACCTGGATAGGCAGCTTGCCAATACGCGACATTAGCTATTCCTCCGTTCCCGACTACCAGACGTAGGCGAGGACTTCCCCACCTACGCCCTTCTTGCCTGCCTGCTGGCCGGTCAGGAGGCCGTGGGACGTGGAGATGATCGCCACGCCCAGGCCGCCGAGAACCTTCGGCAGGTTGGTGGACTTCGCGTAAACCCGGAGGCCGGGCTTCGAGATCCGCTTGATGCCCGCGATGGAGCGCTCACGGTTCGGACCGAACTTGAGCTCGAGGACGAGGTTCTTGCCGACCTCGGCGTCCTCGACCTTCCAGCCCGTGATGAAGCCCTCCTGCTGGAGGATTTCCGCGATGTGAGACTTGATCTTGCTGTGCGGCATCGTCACGGAGTCGTGGTATGCCGAGTTCGCGTTACGCAGACGAGTCAGCATGTCCGCGATCGGATCAGTCATGGTCATGAATTGGCCTTCGGCCTCTCTCGCCGGGGTTTCCTGTATGCGCCATCCCTCTCCCCACACAGGGGCGGGACGGGTGCGGCGCGGGGACCTACGGCGTAGTAAGTCGTACGGGCGGCGGACGCCCAACCCCACTAGCCTAAGCCATGCGGGGCCGGACGGCCGCCAACCCAGTGCTTACCGAGAGACTCCGGTCATTCACCAACGCCCAAAGGGCGAAGGGGAATTACCAGGAGCTCTTGGTCACGCCCGGCAGCTCGCCACGGTGAGCCATCTCACGAAGGCACACGCGGCACAGGCCGAACTTGCGGTACACGGAGTGAGGGCGGCCGCAGCGCTGGCAGCGGGTGTAACCCCGCACGCCGAACTTGGGCTTGCGGGCAGCCTTCGCGATAAGAGCCTTCTTCGCCATCTCGCTTACGCCTCCTTGAACGGGAAGCCGAGGTGACGGAGAAGCGCGCGGCCCTCGTCGTCGTTGGTCGCCGTGGTGACCACGGTGATGTCCATACCCCGGGTACGGTCGATCTTGTCCTGGTCGATCTCGTGGAACATGACCTGCTCCGTGAGACCGAAGGTGTAGTTGCCACGGCCGTCGAACTGCTTCGGGGACAGGCCGCGGAAGTCGCGGATGCGCGGAAGCGCGAGCGACAGGGTGCGGTCCAGGAACTCCCACATGCGGTCGCCACGGAGGGTGACGTGCGCACCGATCGGCTGACCCTCGCGCAGCTTGAACTGCGCGATGGACTTGCGGGCCTTGGTGACGGCCGGCTTCTGACCGGTGATGGTGGTCAGGTCACGGACGGCACCGTCCATGAGCTTCGAGTCACGGGCGGCGTCGCCGACACCCATGTTGACCACGATCTTCACGAGGCCGGGGATCTGCATGACGTTCTCGTACTTGAACTCGTCGTGCAGCTTGCCCGCGATCTCCTCGCGGTACTTCGTCTTGAGACGCGGAGTGGTGGTAGCCATCAGATGTCCTCACCCGTCCGCTTGGCAACGCGGATCTTGTTGCCCTCGTCGTCGAAGCGGTAACCGACACGCGTGACGACCTTCTTGCCGTCCTTCTCCACGACCAGCTGGACGTTGGAGACGTGGACCGGAGCCTCGGTCGTCACGATGCCGCCGGCCTGCGAGGGGCCGGCCTTGGTGTGCTTCTTGACCCGGTTGACACCCTCGACCAGGACGCGGTTCTCAGTAGGGAAGGCCGTGATGACCTTGCCCTGCTTGCCCTTGTCCTTACCGGTGATGACCTGGACCAGGTCGCCCTTCTTGATCTTCATGCTTACAGCACCTCCGGCGCGAGCGAGATGATCTTCATGAACTTCTTCTCGCGCAGCTCACGGCCCACCGGGCCGAAGATACGGGTGCCGCGAGGGTCGCCGTCGTTCTTCAGAATGACGGCGGCGTTCTCGTCGAAGCGGATGTACGAGCCGTCCTGGCGGCGGCGCTCCTTGACGGTGCGAACGATGACCGCCTTGACGACGTCACCCTTCTTCACGTTGCCACCGGGGATCGCGTCCTTGACGGTGGCGACGATGACGTCACCGATGCCCGCGTAGCGGCGACCCGAGCCACCGAGAACACGGATGCAAAGGATCTCCTTGGCACCAGTGTTGTCGGCGACACGCAGTCGCGACTCCTGCTGGATCACGTCTATCTCCTGATTTGTCTGCCGGTTCCCCGCCAGGGGCCGATCACTCGGCCCCCGGCGGAGCCTGGCGGAACGAACCTGAGGGAATCCTCAGGTGCTTACTTGGCCTTCTCGAGGATCTCGATGACGCGCCAGTGCTTCGAGGCGGACAGCTTGCGCGTCTCCATGAGGAGGACACGGTCGCCGACGCCCGCAGCGTTCTGCTCGTCGTGAGCCTTGAGCTTGTTCGTACGGCGGATGACCTTGCCGTACAGCGCGTGCTTCACGCGGTCCTCGACAGCGACGACGACGGTCTTGTCCATCTTGTCGCTGACGACGAGGCCCTCGCGGACCTTGCGAGCGTTGCGCTCGGTCTTCTCAGTCACGTTGTTCTCGCTCATCAGACGTTCTCCACCGTCTCGATGCCCAGCTCACGCTCGCGCATCAGGGTGTAGATCCGGGCGATGTCCTTACGGACGGACTTGAGCCGGCCGTGGTTCTCGAGCTGGCCCGTCGCCGCCTGGAAGCGGAGGTTGAACAGCTCTTCCTTGGCCTCGCGGAGCTTGGCGACAAGCTCCTCGTTGCCCAGCTCGCGCAGCTCGGACGCCTTGGTACCGGCCGACATCACAGCTCACCTGCCTCGCGCTTAACGATCTTGCACTTCATCGGCAGCTTGTGAGCCGCACGAGTCAGAGCCTCACGCGCGATCTTCTCGTTCGGGTAGGACAGCTCGAACATCACCCGACCGGGCTTGACGTTCGCGATCCACCACTCCGGCGAACCCTTACCGGAACCCATGCGGGTCTCGGCAGGCTTCTTCGTGAGCGGGCGGTCCGGGTAGATGTTGATCCAGACCTTGCCGCCACGCTTGATGTGGCGGGTCATCGCGATACGCGCGGCCTCGATCTGACGGTTGGTCACGTACGCCGGCGTGAGGGCCTGAATGCCGTACTCGCCGAACGCAACCTGCGTGCCACCCTTGCTCATGCCAGAGCGCTTGGGGTGGTGCTGCTTGCGGTGCTTGACCCTACGGGGGATCAGCATTTCGGTCAGGCCTCCGTTCCGGTGCTCTCAGCAGCCGGAGCGGCGGCGGGAGCGTCGGCCTTGGGGGCCTCGGCAGCCTGAGCCTGCTGCGGCTTGCGACCGCGACCGCCACGCTCGCCACCGCGGCCACCGCGGCCGGCCGGACGGTCAGCGCCGCCACGGGCCGGGCGGTTGCCAGCGCGGGCAGCAGCGTTCTCGGCGCGGACCTCGGCGATGTTCTTGACGTCGCCCTTGTAGATCCAGACCTTCACACCGATGCGGCCGAAGGTCGTCTTGGCCTCGAAGAAGCCGTAGTCGACGTTCGCGCGGAGCGTGTGCAGGGGCACACGGCCCTCGCGGTAGAACTCCGAGCGGGACATCTCGGCGCCGCCGAGACGGCCACCACACTGGATCTTGATGCCCTTGGCGCCGGCCTTCATCGTGCCCTGCATGCTCTTACGCATGGCGCGACGGAAGGAGACGCGGGAGGACAGCTGCTCGGCGACGGCCTGGGCCACCAGCTGAGCGTCCATCTCGGGGTTCTTGACCTCGAGGATGTTCAGCTGGACCTGCTTGCCGGTCAGCTTCTCCAGCTGGCCACGGATCTTGTCGGCCTCGGCGCCGCGGCGACCGATGACGATGCCCGGGCGAGCCGTGTGGATGTCCACGCGGACGCGGTCACGGGTGCGCTCGATCTCAACCTTCGAGATGCCGGCGCGCTCCATGCCGGACGTCAGCATCCGACGGATGGCGACGTCTTCCTTGACGTAGTCCTTGTACAGCTTGTCGGCGTACCACCGGGACTTGAAGTCCGTGGTGATGCCGAGCCGGAACCCATGCGGGTTAACCTTCTGGCCCATTACCGGGTTCCTTCCTTGCTGCTGACGACCACGGTGATGTGGCTGGTCCGCTTACGGATCCGGTAGGCACGGCCCTGAGCACGCGGACGGAACCGCTTCAGGGTCGGGCCCTCATCCACGTACGCCTCGCTGATGACCAGCGAAGAGGCGTCGGTGTGGTCGTAGTTGTGCGCGGCGTTGGCAATGGCGCTGTCCAGCACCTTGCCAACCGGCACGCTCGCGGCCTGCGGGGCGAAACGCAGGACCGCCTGAGCCTCCGTGGCGTCCATGCCACGGATAAGGTCCACCACGCGGCGGGCCTTCATGGGCGTGACGCGGATGTACCGCGCCTGGGCCCTGGCTTCCATGGTTGTCCTTCCAGTGTCTGTCATGGTCATTCCACCCCGCTACTAGCGGCGCTTCGACTTCCGGTCGTCCTTCACGTGACCCCGGAAGGTGCGCGTCGGCGAGAACTCGCCGAGCTTGTGGCCGACCATCGACTCGGTGACAAACACCGGAATGTGGGTCTTGCCGTTGTGCACCGCGATCGTGTGGCCGAGCATGGCCGGGATGATCATCGAGCGACGGGACCAGGTCTTGATGACGTTCTTGGTACCGGCTTCGTTCTGGGCGTCCACCTTCTTGACGAGGTGGCCGTCGACGAAGGGTCCCTTCTTGAGACTGCGCGGCATCTAAACCCGCTCCTAGCGCTTCTTGTTCGTCTTGCGGCGGCGGACGATGTACTTGTTCGAAGCCTTCTTCGGCGAACGAGTACGACCCTCCTTCTGACCCCACGGGGAGACCGGGTGGCGACCACCGGAGGTCTTGCCCTCACCACCACCGTGCGGGTGGTCAACCGGGTTCATCGCCACACCGCGGACGGTCGGGCGAACGCCCAGCCAGCGCTTACGGCCGGCCTTGCCCCAGTTGATGTTCGACTGCTCGGCGTTGCCGACCTCGCCGATGGTGGCGCGGCAGCGGGCGTCGACGAGACGGATCTCACCGGACGGCATACGAAGGTGGGCCATCGTGCCCTCCTTCGCCAGCAGCTGCACGGAGGCACCAGCGGAACGCGCGAACTTGGCGCCGCCACCGGGGCGGAGCTCGATCGCGTGGATCGTGGTACCGACCGGGATGTTGCGGAGGGCCAGGTTGTTACCGGGCTTGATGTCCGCGCCCGGGCCGTTCTCGACGCGGTCACCCTGCGTCAGACCCTTGGGGGCGATGATGTAGCGCTTCTCGCCGTCCGCGTAGTGGAGCAGCGCGATGCGCGCGGTGCGGTTCGGGTCGTACTCGATGTGCGCGACCTTGGCCGGCACGCCGTCCTTGTCGTGACGACGGAAGTCGATCAGACGGTAGGCGCGCTTGTGTCCACCACCCTGGTGGCGAACGGTGATCCGACCGGTGTTGTTACGGCCGCCCTTGCTGTGCAGGGGGCGAACCAGCGACTTCTCCGGCGTGGACCGCGTGATCTCGACGAAGTCGGCTACGGAGGAGCCACGACGGCCCGGCGTAGTCGGCTTGTACTTGCGGATTCCCATTTCTCAGTCCTCGTCCGATTCCGGACGATCCAGACCGCCCTTAGGCGGTCGGACCGCCGAAGATGTCGATACGGTTGCCCTCAGCAAGGGTCACGATGGCGCGCTTGGTGTCCTTGCGCTTGCCGAAACCGGCCTTGGTGCGCTTGCGCTTACCCTGGCGGTTGATCGTGTTGACCCCGGTGACCTTGACCGAGAAGACCGCCTCGACGGCCTGCTTGATCTGGGTCTTGTTGGAGCCAGGCGCGACGATGAACGTGTACTTGTTCTCGTCCAGCAGAGCGTAGCTCTTCTCCGAGACGACCGGCTTGACGAGAATGTCGCGCGGGTCCGAGAAGGTCTTGCTGGTGACGACGGCCTCAGTCATCAGGCGTCGCTCCCTTCGGTCTCAGCGGTCTGGGGGCCAGACACGAAGGACTCGAAGGCGGCCTTGGTGAAGACCACGTCGTCGGAGACGATCACGTCGTACGTGTTGAGCTGGCCCGGCTCCAGGATGTGCACCTGGGGCAGGTTGCGGGCGGACAGCCACGCGGCCTCGTCGGAGCGCTCGACGACCAGGAGCAGGTTCTTGCGCTCCGAGATCTTGCCGAACAGCGTCTTCGCGGCCTTGGTGGAGACGCCACCCTCGACCACGTCGGTGACGACGTGGATGCGGGAGTGGGTCGCGCGGTCCGAGAGGGCACCGCGGAGGGCGGCGGCCTTCATCTTCTTCGGGGTCCGCTGCGAGTAGTCACGCGGCACGGGACCGTGCACGACGCCACCACCGGCGAACTGCGGCGCGCGGGTCGAGCCCTGACGGGCGCGGCCGGTGCCCTTCTGGCGGTACGGCTTGCGGCCACCACCACGGACCTCGCCACGGGACTTGACCTTGTGCGTGCCCTGACGGGCCGCGGCCAGCTGCGCGACGACGACCTGGTGGATCAGCGGGACGCTGACCTTCGCGCCGAAGATCTCCGCGGGGAGCTCGACGGTGCCGGCCTTGTCGCCGGAGGGCGACAGGATGTCAATGGTGCTCATCGGTTCCTCAAACCCCCTTGGCCGCGGTGCGGACCAGGACGAGGCCACCGTTCGGGCCGGGAACGGCGCCCTTGATGAGCAGCAGTCCCTTTTCCGCGTCAACGGCGTGGACGGTCAGGTTCTGGGTGGTCACGCGCTCGTTGCCCATACGGCCGGCCATGCGCATGCCCTTGAAGACGCGGCCCGGAGTGGCGCAGCCACCGATCGAACCAGGCTTGCGGTGCACGCGGTGGGCACCGTGAGAAGCCTTGCCACCACGGAAGTTGTGGCGCTTCATGACACCGGCGAAGCCCTTGCCCTTGCTCTTACCGGTGACGTCGACCTTCACGCCGGCCTCGAAGAGCTCAGCGGTGATCTCCTGGCCGAGCGTGTACTCGGAGGCGTCAGCGGTACGGAGCTCCACCAGGTGGCGGCGCGGGGTGACGTCGGCCTTGGCGAAGTGACCCTTGAGGGGCTTGTTCACCTTGCGCGGGTCGATCTCGCCGAAGGCGATCTGGACCGACTCGTAGCCGTCGTTGTCGTTCGTGCGGACCTGGGTCACGACATTCGGGCCGGCCTTGACGACGGTCACCGGGACGACCCGGTTGTTCTCGTCCCAGACCTGCGTCATGCCGAGCTTCTCGCCCAGGATGCCCTTGATGTTCTTAGCCATCTCGCGCGCCCTCAGAGCTTGATCTCGATGTCAACGCCCGCCGGGAGGTCGAGGCGCATGAGCGAGTCAACCGTCTTCGGCGTGGGGTCGAGGATGTCGATGAGGCGCTTGTGCGTGCGCATCTCGAAGTGCTCGCGCGAGTCCTTGTACTTGTGCGGCGACTTGATGACGCAGTACACGTTCTTCTCAGTGGGCAGCGGCACCGGGCCCGCGACCGACGCACCAGTGCGCGTCACCGTCTCGACGATCTTCTTCGCCGAGGAGTCGATGACCTCGTGGTCGTAGGCCTTGAGCCGGATGCGGATCTTCTGTCCCGCCATGGCTACTCAGTAGTCCTGTTCTCTGTCGTAAACGCTCTGGAACCCGGGCGGCTGTGCCCTCTCGCGAGAACACCGCTCCTCCTCCGACCCACGCGGTCGGGCGTGTCGCACTCCCTCTACGAAGAATTCCCAGAGGAATTCCCAACCAAGGGGGTGCGGGCCATGGACCGCGAGGCGGGGGTGGAACACCCACCGGGTGCCTGGTGGAGGCCCCGCTGGCACTTCCCGGAAGATTCCCGTACGTCCGCCCCAGGGGGGCGACGAGTACTGTGGGACTCGCTTCCGGTCCTCCCGGCGGGAGGCGCGCAGCATCGGCACTCAACCGAGCAACCCCGACAGTCTGCCATACGAGGCCATCCCGCCGCCAATCGGCGGCGAAGACTGTACCCCACGTCACGTCGGGGTACACGCAGGGGCACGACGGGAGGGGTCGCGTCCCCGCGGGTACCCCGGGACGGCCGCCTCAGGTGCGGGTGGCCCGCCCGCACTCGGCCTGCGCGGGGGCGTCCTTCCCGCCGGCCCGCCTCGGGGCGACGCTCCGGTCGTACGGGTCCACCGCCTCGCCGGTCGGGCCCCGCCCCGGGTCCGGGGCGTCCTCGTCGAACTGCGGGTGCAGGAACCCGTCGTCGATCGTGCAGGAGCTGTTGGCGACGTCGTACGTCGTGTCGATCAGGGTCAGCGCGCCCGGCGTGACCTGCCACCGGCCGGGCTGGTAGACGCCCATCTCCAGCGTGCGGCGGACGATCGTGCGCGCGACCTCGTCGGCGCCGGGGCGGGACTTCACCAAGGGGTACACGAAGCTGTAGTCGGCCTTGATCACGACCATGCCGGGCCGGTCGCCGGCCGCGAAGGTCAGGTGCCCCCGCGTCTTGACCACCTGGCCCACCGGGCGGACCTCGGGGCCGAAGCGGGTGAACCAGAACAGCGGGTCCAGCTTCTCCGTCGGCTTGCGCAGCGCGTCCTCGAACCAGCCGTGCAGCTCCTTCTGCCGCGGCTCGACCAGCGCGATCGCGGCCGCCGGGCGCTCGCCCCTGAGGGTGCCGGTGTCGAGGTTGGTCTCGATCAGATAGCTCCTGGTCCGCTGGAGCGCCGCCGTCACCTGCGCCCGCGAGAGGCCGCCCACCGCCTTCGCCGGCGGCAGCTCGATCCCCGCCGCCCCGTCGGCCCAGCGCAGCGCCGGGGAGCCCCTGAAGGGCTCCTTCAAGGTCGGCCGGTGCGGGTCCACCGCGTCCGGCGCGGCGGTCGGGCGGGCCGTCTCGGCCGCGAGCGGGGTGGTGTCCTCGGGGCGGTCGGTCCAGCTGGACGGCAGTGCGGAGGTCACGCCCTCCGGGAGGTGCTCGGTCAGCAGCTGGGGGCGTACGGCGACCAGCGCGAGCGCGGCCACCAGGGTGATGCCGAGCGCGGCCTTGGCCCGGCCCCGGCGGCGGGCGGTGCCGTTCATCTCCTGCCAGGCGGGCCCGGTGCGCCAGCCCGCGGGCTCCTCGCGCTTCGACCGCTTCTGTGTCTTCGGGGGCTTCGGGGGCTTGGGCGGCTTCTCCCGCTTCGGCGGCCTGGCCTTCCTCAGGAGCTTCTCCTGCTCCGGAGTCCCGAGCCCCTGCTCGCGCGCGCCCTCGACGAACGAGGCCCATTCCTCGTCGGAGACCGACGGCTTCTCACTCATGTGCTTCCCACCCCGGGTGCTGCTGCGTCTCGTCCTGCGATCCGGACGCTCTCACGCCGCCGGACGGGCGGAAAAGCCTGGTCAGCGCCTCTTGATCAGTTCGTGACCGCATCCGGCCGCTTACCGTAGAACCCGGGTCGTCGGATAACCGTCTAGTCGGACGCACGAGGCCCGGTACCGCAGCACGACGCACGGGGGACGTACGACCGGTGGACAGCAGAAGAGTGGCGCGGCGCGGTGTTCTCGCGGGTGCGGTGGCGGTCGCCGCCGCGACGGCCGCGGGGTGTTCCGTACCGCCGCGACCGCGCATCGAGCGGAGCGCGGACCCGAAGCCGGGGCTGCCGGTGGCCGCGCGGGACGGCGGGGCGCTGCTGATGCAGTTCGCCGCGCACCCGGACGACGACCTGTACTTCATGAACCCCGACACCCAGCGGCTGCTCGACGCCGGGGTCCCGGTCGTCTCCGTGTACGTCACGGCGGGCGAGCACACCGGCGTCAACCGGATCAAGGGCATGCCCGAGACCCCTCCCGACCGGGCCGCCTACTCCTCCGCCCGCCACCAGGGCCTGCGGCAGGCGTACGCGGAAGCGCTCGGTGCGGACCGGTTCACCCCGTGGGAGAAACGAATCTCCACGCTCGCCGGCGGGCGGCGGGCCGAGGTCGACACCCTCGCGCACGACGGGCGCCGGGTCGAGCTGGTCTTCCTCAACCTGCCCATGCACACCTCCCGCCGTTACATGGCGCTCCCCGCGCTCTGGGAGGACCGCGCCCTCGAACTGCGCACCCAGCTGTCCGCGGACTCCCCCCTGACCCGCACCGACCGCTACGACCACGACGGCCTGACCGAGGTCCTCGCCGGGCTCCTGGCCACGTACCGGCCCACCGTCGTGCACACCCTCGACCCGGACCCGGACCTCCAGCACAGCGACGAGGCCACCCGCAAGCGGGACAGCGAGCAGCCCGGCTACTCCGACCACGGCGACCACACCGCCGTCGCCTGCTTCACCTGGGCGGCGCTGCTGCGCCGGGTCGCCGACGCCACCGCCGGCGGCGGGCCCGTCCCGGCGTTCACCGTCACCGCCTTCCGCGGCTACTACAACCGGCACTGGCCCAAGAACCTCCCGCCGCGGGTCCTCGCCGAGAAGGCCGCCCACCTCGTCCCCTACGGCGGCGACCCCTCCTGGGAGTGCGGCAACCCCTCCGGCTGCGGCGACTACGGCGTCGGCGGCGACCGGCCCCTCACCAACAAGAAGGGCTGGGTGCGCTCCACCCACTACCGCTGGCCCGCCCCCGCGCCCGCCGTCACCACCGAACCGGACGGGCGGCTCGCCGCGTACGGCGTCCTCGGGCTGCGCGCGGTCCGCTGGCGCGAGACGGCCCCCGGCTCCGGCCGCCTCGGCGCGCCCGAGGACCTGGGCGGCGGCCCGCTGGCGCCCGCCCTGGCCCGGACGGTGCTCCGGGACGGCCGGGTGCTGCTCTTCGGCGTGCGCTTCGCCGCCCTCGCCGGCCGCGGCGGCCCGAACCGGCGCGAGCTCGTCGTCCTGGAGCAGCGCTCCCCCGGCGGCCCGTTCCTCGCCTGGCGGGGCCTCGGCAATCCGGAGCGCGGCGACGACCTCGGGCGCCGGATCGGCGCGCCGGTGGCCGTCACCGCGCCCGACGGGCGGGTCCACCTCTTCGTGCGGGACGCCGAGCAGGGCGTCGCCACCCGGGTACGGGCCGCCGACGGCGCCTGGGGTCCGTGGCGGGCGCTCCCGGCGCGGGGCGAGCTCCAGGACGGTCTGACGGCGCTGACCGGCGCCGACGGCCGCGTGCACGTCCTGGCGGCCGGCCGGGACGCCGTACGCCACTGGATCGACGGCTCCCCCGCGGCCCCGCTCCCGCTCGCCGGCGACCCGGTGGCCGCGGTCCCGGCCCCGGGCGGCGTCCAGGTGTTCTACCGGCGCCCGGCGGAGGCCCGGCTGCGCGCGACGAGCGGCACCGCCCCCCTCTTCGACGGCTACGGCCTGCTGTCCGCCGAGCCGGGCCCCGGCGGCCCGGTGCTGGTGGGCCGGGACCAGGACCACCGGGTCCAGCTGTACCGCGCGGGGCGTCCGCACACCCGTACGGGAGGTCCCGCACCGGTCGGCGACGCGGTGCCGCACGAGGGGGCGGTGGTCGGCCTCGGGGCGGACGCGCGGCCCTGGGTGTGGCGTCCGTAGCAACGCCGAGGGCCCGCCTCCCCGAAGGGAGACGGGCCCTCAACGCGAGCCGTTCTCAGGTCACTTGGTGAAGTAGCCCGTGATGTCGGCGAGCAGGTCGACCGAGCCGGACCTGTTGTAGAAGTTCACCTTGCCGTTGACGACGGGCACGACCACCAGGTTGGGAATGGTCAGGCCGGAGGTGAAGTTCAGGTTCGAGGCGCTGGTGCGCTCGGTGCCGTCCGGGTAGACGGAGACGAAGCTGCCCGAGGTCGGGTTGGTCGCCGTCACGTTGAGGACGACGGCCGTGACGCCGGTCGCCGGGACGCCCTGCACGCCCGCCACGTCGAGCGTGACGAAGCTGTCCGCGCCGATGGCGCCCTTGCGGACACCGAGGCCGGAGCGGGTGTCCATCAGGCGCTTCGGGCCCAGGTTGATGTGCGAGGCGCCGGTGTTCTCCGACGTGAAGTAGCCGGTGATGTCGGCGAGCAGGTCCACCGTGCCGAACTTGTTGTAGAAGCTGACCTTGCCGTCGACGACGGGCACGACCACCAGGTTCGGGATCGTCTGGCCGGCGGTGAAGTTCAGGTTCGACGCGCTGGTGCGGGCGGTGCCGTGCGGGAAGACCGACACGAAGCTGCCCGCGGTCGGGTTGGTCGCGGTCACGTTCAGGACCACGGCGGTGACCTTGTCGGCCGGGACGCCGCTGACGCCGGCGACCTGGAGGTCGACGGTGCTGTCCGGGCCGACCTTCGCCTTGGCGACGCCGGTGCCGTACCGCGTGTCCATCAGCCGCAGCGGGCCGAGGTTCACGTGGGTCGAGCCGCTGGTGTCCTTGGCGTAGTAGCCGGTGACGTCGGCGAGCAGGTCGACCGAGCCGGCGTGGTTGTAGAACTTCACCTTGCCGTCGACGACGGGCACGACGACCAGGTTCGGGATCGTCTTGCCCGCGGTGAAGTTCAGGTTCGACGCGCTGGTGCGGGCCGTCCCGTTCGGGTACACGGAGACGAAGCTGGTCGCGGTCGGACCGGTCGCGGTCACGTTGAGCACGACGGCGCCGACGCCGGTGGCCGGGACGCCGCCCTGGCCGGCGACCTGGAGGGTGACCTCGCCGGCCGGACCGACCTTGGCCTTGGCCACGCCGAGCCCGGAGCGGGTGTCCATCAGGCGGGTGGGCGTGAGCGGCTTGTACGTCTTCGGACCGGGCACCGTCACGGTGACCGGGGCCGAGGTCGTGACCTTGCCGGAGGTGTGCGTGGCGCGGACGGCGACGCTGTGGTCGCCGTAGCCGCTGACGTTCAGCGCGGAGCTGCGGATGTGACCCCAGCTCGTGGTGGCGACCTGGCCGTCGACGAGGACCTCGAACTTGCTGATGAGGCTGTTCGGCGCGGTGCTGGTCGACCAGTTCACGGTGACCGGCCCGGGGGTCTCGTAGCCGCTGCCGACCGCGGTGGCGCCGCCGGTGAGCGAGTCGACCTTGAGGCCGGCGACGGAGCCGGTGGCGAACGCCCGGATCTGCGGCAGCTGCGGGTACAGCATGTTGCCGGGGCACTGGGTGTTGAAGCCGTTGCGGTGCCCGGAGACGGCGTCGAAGCTGTACGTCTGGCCGAGGGTGAACTTCTCGCCGAAGAAGTTGTTCTGCGTGGCACCGGCGGTCAGCGTGGCCTTGCCGCCCGGGTCGACGCCGTACTGGCCCAGCTTGTACGCGATGACCTTGGACGCCGAGATCAGCGCGGCCTCGGGCGCGGCCTTGCTGGTGTAGTCGCCCATGATGGAGACGCTGGTCGACTCGGAGTTCCAGCCGTAGGTGTGCGCGCCCAGGACCGGCTGGTCGACGCCGCCCTGGCGGCCCTCGAAGATCGTGCCGCACTTGTCGACGAGGAAGTTGTAGCCGAGGTCGCGCCAGCCGTTGGTCTTCACGTGGTACACGTGGATCGCCCTGACCAGGGCGGCGGACTGGGCGCAGTCGTAGTCCGCGTCCGTCGTGTGGTGCACGAACGCGGCCTTGATCTTCCCGCCGGGCAGGTAGATCGGGCCCTCGTTGTTCAGCGACTCGTCGGCGCCCCACTCGGCGCGGCTGACGATCGTCGGCCGCGGGGCCGTCGACTCGGGGCCGGTCGGGGTCGGCGGGACGTCGGCCTTGAAGGCGGCGGTCTCCGCGTTCAGGTCGCCGGTGGCGGCCTTCGCGGGCGCACCGGGGTCGACCAGGTCCAGCCGGAGGCCGGCCGGGAGGATGCCGCTGGCGGCACCGTC
This sequence comes from Streptomyces sp. NPDC093111, assembly GCF_040683955.1. NCBI lineage: Bacteria > Bacillati > Actinomycetota > Actinomycetes > Kitasatosporales > Streptomycetaceae > Streptomyces > Streptomyces sp. NPDC093111. The sequence goes on from NZ_JBFBNW010000008.1 coordinate 382,260, forward strand.
GGTGACCCGGACCTCGGCGCCGTCGGAGGCACCGACCCAGACGGGCTCGGTGGAACCGCGGGCGCCGGCCCGCTTGCCGTCGAGCAGCGCGGGGTAGGGCTCCAGGTCCATCCACTCGGTCCACGCGCCGGTCTCGGCGTCGCGGGAGCGGGCCTGGATCTTGCCCTTGATCTTCGCCTCGGGGTCCGTCCAGGACACGCCGAGGAGGCCGAAGCGCTGGGTGTCACGCTGGGACAGGACGGCTTCGCCGTGACCCTTGTCGGTCAGAGCGAGCTTCTGGACCTCGCTCTTGACGGGTCCGGTCTCCTCCCCCGTGGCGCTGTAGACGCTGGGCGGGTTGGGCGTGGGGCCCTCCTCGCCGAACACGGCGCCGTTCGCGGCGGCCTGGAACCCCAGCACCGTCGCCGCGGCGAGACCCGCCGCGATCGCCGTACGACGTACCCGCTTGCTCTGTTTGCGACGTACTCCACGTCCCGAACTCAAGTCGTCTCCACCCCTGTATGTGCCCATGACACGGCTGAACGGCGCATGCTACGGGACGTCAGGTTTGCGGCTGCCACCGGGGTGGGTACGCAGAAGGGCCCCGCGCCGCCGAAGCGGTGCGGGGCCCTTCCGAGCAGCTCTGTCGAGCTACCAGGTCAAACCACCGAAGTTCGTGAGAACTTACTTGGTGATCTTGACGACCTGGCCGGCGCCGACGGTCCGGCCACCCTCACGGATGGCGAACTTGAGGCCCTCCTCCATGGCGATCGGCTGGATCAGCGCGACCGACATGGCGGTGTTGTCGCCCGGCATGACCATCTCGGTGCCCTCGGGGAGGGTCACGACGCCGGTCACGTCCGTGGTACGGAAGTAGAACTGCGGGCGGTAGTTGTTGAAGAACGGGGTGTGACGGCCACCCTCGTCCTTCGACAGGATGTAGGCCTGGGCCTCGAACTCGGTGTGCGGCGTGACCGAACCGGGCTTGATGATGACCTGGCCGCGCTCGACGTCCTCGCGCTTGATGCCACGGAGGAGCAGACCGACGTTCTCACCGGCCTGGCCCTCGTCGAGCAGCTTGCGGAACATCTCGATGCCGGTGACCGTGGTGGTGGTCTTCTCGGTCTTGATGCCGATGATGTCGACGGTCTCGTTGACCTTGAGGACACCACGCTCGATACGACCGGTGACGACGGTGCCACGACCGGTGATCGTGAAGACGTCCTCGATCGGCATCAGGAACGGCTTGTCGACGTCACGCTCGGGCTGCGGGATGGCCTCGTCGACGGCGTGCATGAGGCCGAGCAGCTTCTCGCCCCACTCCTTGTCGCCCTCGAGCGCCTTGAGCGCCGAGACGCGGACGACCGGCAGGTCGTCGCCCGGGAACTCGTACTCGGTGAGGAGCTCACGAACCTCGAGCTCGACGAGCTCCAGGATCTCCTCGTCGTCCACCATGTCGGCCTTGTTCAGGGCGACGACGATGTACGGAACGCCGACCTGGCGGGCCAGGAGCACGTGCTCCTTGGTCTGCGGCATCGGGCCGTCGGTGGCGGCGACCACGAGGATGGCGCCGTCCATCTGCGCGGCACCCGTGATCATGTTCTTGATGTAGTCCGCGTGACCGGGGCAGTCGACGTGCGCGTAGTGACGCGACTCGGTCTGGTACTCGACGTGCGCGATCGAGATCGTGATACCGCGCTGGCGCTCCTCGGGAGCCTTGTCGATCTGGTCGAAGGCCGAGGCCTCGTTCAGGTCCGGGTACGCGTCGTGCAGCACCTTGGTAATGGCGGCCGTGAGGGTCGTCTTACCGTGGTCGATGTGACCGATGGTGCCGATGTTGACGTGCGGCTTAGTCCGCTCGAACTTTGCCTTCGCCACTTGATCCTCCTGCGGAGTGGTTCTGTACGCCTTGCTTCATCGGCGCCAGGTGATCTTTGCTGGGATGCCAGTCGCCGGGGCCCGTTCCTCCGGGTTCCGGGGCGAAACCCCGGCGACTGGTGTCAAGCCTAAAGCGTGAACTCGGGAGAGTTACTCGCCCTTGGCCTTCGCGATGATCTCCTCGGCGACGTTCCGCGGAACCTCGGCGTAGGAGTCGAACTGCATCGAGTAGCTTGCGCGACCCGAGGTCTTGCTGCGGAGGTCTCCGACGTAGCCGAACATCTCCGAGAGGGGCACGAGGCCCTTCACGACGCGAGCGCCGCTGCGCTCCTCCATGGCCTGGATCTGGCCACGGCGGGAGTTGATGTCGCCGATGACCTCACCCATGTAGTCCTCGGGCGTGGTGACCTCGACGGACATCATGGGCTCGAGGATGACCGGGGAGGCCTTGCGCGCGGCCTCCTTGAAGGCCTGCGAACCGGCGATCTTGAACGCGAGCTCGGAGGAGTCGACCTCGTGGTAGCCACCGTCGAGAAGGATGACGCGGACGCCAGTCATCTCGTAGCCGGCCAGGATGCCGAACTGCATGGCCTCCTGCGCACCGGCGTCGACCGAAGGGATGTACTCCTTCGGGATGCGGCCACCGGTGACCTTGTTCACGAACTCGTACGAGGCGTCGCCACCCTCGATGGGCTCGATCGCGATCTGCACCTTGGCGAACTGACCGGTACCACCGGTCTGCTTCTTGTGGGTGTAGTCCAGTCGCTCGACGGCCTTGCGGATCGTCTCGCGGTACGCGACCTGCGGCTTGCCGACGTTCGCCTCGACCTTGAACTCGCGACGCATGCGGTCGACGAGGATGTCGAGGTGAAGCTCGCCCATACCACCGATGATGGTCTGGCCGGTCTCCTCGTCCGAGTGGACCTGGAAGGAGGGGTCCTCCTCCGCGAGACGCTGGATGGCTACACCCAGCTTCTCCTGGTCACCCTTGGACTTGGGCTCGATGGCGACCTGAATGACCGGCGCCGGGAAGTCCATGGACTCCAGGATGACCGGGTTCTTGTCGTCACACAGCGTCTCACCGGTGGTGGTCTGCTTGAGGCCCATGACGGCGACGATGTCGCCGGCGCCCACCGAGTCGATCTCCTCACGCTTGTTCGCGTGCATGCGGTAGATCTTGCCGATGCGCTCCTTCTTGCCCTTGACGGAGTTCAGCACCGCGGTGCCGGCCTCCAGGCGACCGGAGTAGATCCGGACGAAGGTGAGCTTGCCGAGGTGCGGGTCGCTCGCGATCTTGAACGCGAGGGCCGACAGCGGCTCGTCGTCGGAAGGCTTGCGCTTCACGACGAGCTCGGCGTCCTTGACGTCGTGGCCCTCGATGGCCTCGACGTCGAGGGGGGACGGGAGGTAGCGAACGACCGCGTCGAGCAGGGGCTGAACACCCTTGTTCTTGAACGCGGTGCCACAGAACACCGGGGTGACCGTGGTCTCGCCACCCTTGCCCGAGGCAATGGTGATGCGACGGATCGCGGCGTAGAGCTGCTCCTCGGTGGGCTCGGTGCCCTCGAGGAAGAGCTCCATGAGCTCCTCGTCGTTCTCGGCGACGGCCTCGATGAGCTTGCCGCGCCACTCCTCGGCGAGCTCGGTGTGCGTGGCCGGGATGTCGACGACGTCGTACATCTCGCCCTTGCTGGCCTCGGCGGACCAGACGAGCGCCTTCATGCGGACGAGGTCGACGACGCCCTGGAAGTCCATCTCGGCGCCGATCGGGAGCTGCATGACGATCGGGGTCGCGCCGAGGCGGTCCACGATCATGTCGACGCAGCGGAAGAACTCGGCACCGGTCCGGTCGAGCTTGTTGACGAAGCAGATACGCGGAACGCCGTAGCGGTCCGCCTGACGCCAGACGGTCTCGGACTGGGGCTCGACGCCGGCCACGCCGTCGAACACGGTGACAGCACCGTCGAGCACGCGGAGCGAACGCTCCACCTCGACGGTGAAGTCGACGTGGCCCGGCGTGTCGATGATGTTGATCGTGTGATCGACGTCCTCGAGCGGCCAGTGGCAGGTGGTGGCAGCAGAGGTGATCGTGATGCCACGCTCCTGCTCCTGCTCCATCCAGTCCATCGTGGCAGCGCCGTCGTGGACCTCACCGATCTTGTACGAGACGCCGGTGTAGAACAGGATCCGCTCGGTGGTGGTCGTCTTGCCCGCGTCGATGTGCGCCATGATGCCGATGTTGCGCACCTTGGCAAGGTCAAGCGAAGTGGTAGCCATATCGGCTCAGTCTTCTCTCGGTCTCGATGTGGGTTGCGACTACCAGCGGTAGTGCGCGAAGGCCTTGTTGGACTCGGCCATCTTGTGCGTGTCCTCGCGCTTCTTGACCGCAGCACCGAGGCCGTTCGAGGCGTCGAGGAGCTCGTTCATGAGGCGCTCGGTCATGGTCTTCTCGCGACGGGCGCGGGAGTAACCGACGAGCCAGCGGAGGGCCAGCGTGGACGCGCGGCCCGGCTTGACCTCGATCGGCACCTGGTAGGTGGCGCCACCGACACGGCGGGACTTGACCTCGAGGGACGGCTTGACGTTCTCGAGAGCGCGCTTCAGCGTGACGACCGGGTCAGCACCGGTCTTCTCGCGGAGGCCCTCCATGGCGCCGTACACGATGCGCTCGGCGGTGGAACGCTTGCCGTCCAGCAGGATCTTGTTGATCAGCGAGGTGACAAGAGGAGAGCTGTAGACCGGGTCGATGATGACCGGGCGCTTCGGGGCGGGGCCCTTACGAGGCATTCTTACTTCTCCTTCTTGGCGCCGTAGCGGCTGCGAGCCTGCTTACGGTTCTTGACGCCCTGCGTGTCGAGGGAACCGCGGATGATCTTGTAACGAACACCCGGCAGGTCCTTCACGCGGCCACCGCGGACGAGCACGATCGAGTGCTCCTGCAGGTTGTGGCCCTCACCCGGGATGTAGGCCGTGACCTCGATGCCCGAGGTCAGACGCACACGCGCGACCTTACGGAGGGCCGAGTTCGGCTTCTTCGGGGTGGTCGTGAACACACGCGTGCAGACGCCGCGGCGCTGAGGGGAACCCTCGAGTGCGGGCGTCTTGTTCTTCTCGACCTTGTCCTGCCGGCCCTTACGGACCAGCTGCTGGATCGTAGGCACTACTTCTCCGGTTTCTGTGTGCCGTCGGTAAAACTAACCTGGAACATCGCCGACCCACGCGGTCGGGTGTGTCGAATCCAGCGACCCCCCGCCAGAGGCGGAGAGGGGCGCTGATTGCGGCGGCCGATGTCGGACTCGGTCTGCGGTTGAAGACACGCATACGAGTCCGGGCACACCCCAGGCACAAGGCATGAGCGTACCTATCGCATGGACTCCGGTCAAAACAAATGCCCACGCGCAGGCCGGTCCGGGCGACACGGGCGGGCGTCACCCGGACGGGCAGGCGGCACGACGGGGCGGCGGGCGCGCGGGTCAGTCCTGGGCGGCACGGCGGGACTCGCCCGCGCCGCGCACGTCGGAGCCCTCCGCGTCGGGCTCCAGGAACTGCGTGACGACCTTCACGAAGACGTCCATCCGCTCGTCGGGGACACCGAGCCAGCGGGCGAAGTCCTCCATGGTCGGCTGCCAGTCGTTCGGCGCCAGGAGGTCCTCCGCGAGCGGCAGCTCCTCGGGGGTGACCCGGCCGGACCGGATGAGCATGTCACGGACGGAGACCCCGAGGAGCGGGGCGATCCTGCGCATGGTCTCCAGGTCGGGCATGCTCTGCCGCTGCAGCAGCCGGGTCACGGCGGCACGGTGCACTCCGGCCTCGTCCGCGATCCGGGACTTCCCTCCGCCGCGGGGGCTGTCGATGTCGTAGCCGCGCGCTCGCATCAGCCGCTCGACCCAGCCTGCGAACGCGTCGAGCCCTTGAGTGCTCATGTGTGTACCGCTCCCTTAACTCCCCCACCTTTCGGGCCCCTCACTTTAGCGTGCTTGCGCGCACGGAATTACGTGCTTTCGGGCACGCAATCGTGTCGAATCGGTGAAGGGGCCCCCACAAAGGTAGTTGCGAGCTCGCACGCAACATGTCAGTGTTCTCGCCGCCGCACTCGTCGGCCTCCTGAGTCCCAGGGGCCCCACCGGCCCCAGGGGCGTCTGGGGCCCCGGAACGTGGAGAACCTCCTTGCACCAGTACGACTCCTCCCCATGGCAGGCCGCCGCCGCGTGTGCCGACCTCTCCCCGTCCGTCGTGTTCTCACGCCGCGGCAAAGAGGCGGCCCCGGCCCTGCGCGCCTGCGCCGCCTGCCCCGTCCGCCGCGAGTGCGAGACGGCCGTCGCCCCCGCCGAGAGCTGGTTCGACGGCGTCTGCGCCGGCCGCCTGTGGCGCAACGGACGCCCGGTGAAGCCCCGCCGCCGCCGCGGCGAGCCGGCCCCGGCGGACGCCGCCGCCGAGCCGACCGCCGGCACCGCCCTCGCCGCCCTCACCGACCACGCCGCCCTGGACGCCGCCGGCGCCGCCCTCGCCGGAGGCGACCGTGGCTGAGCACGCGACCGGCGGCCCCGCCGACGAGCGCGTGGTGCGGGACATCGTGCTCTGGACCGCCTCCCTCGCCCGCCAGTTCCCCGAGCTCGCCGAGGAGCTCGCCCCCGGCCGCCGCTCCCCCGCCGGGACCGCGCCCACCGCCCCCCACCCGGGGCGGGACGAGCTGATCCGCGCCGAGCGCCGCGAGGCACTGCTGCTCGAACAGCGGCACGGCCTCTCCGTACCGGGCCACGGCGCCGCCCCGATCCGGCTGCACATCTCCGACGCGATCCGCGACATCACCGACGGCGTGGTGGAGCTGGAGGAGGCCGTCTGCGCCCGGCTCGGACTGCCCCGGCCGCGGCGGGCGGGCGTCGTGGAGCGCCTGCGCCGGGTCACCGGCACGCTCGACACGATCGCCGCCCACCCGGTGCTGGCCCGGCACGTGCGGGACGAGATCCGCCGGATGGCCCGCCGCTGCGCGCGGACGCTGGGCGACGCGGAGACCGTCGTCCGGGTGTCGGGGCGCTGCCCCTGGTGCGACTCGGTGTCGCTGCGGGCCTTCCCGGACCGGCGGGCGGTGCTGTGCGTGAACCCGGCCTGCCTGTGCACGGACGGGGCCTGCGGTTGCCAGGACGACCCGGCCTACCGGCACCTGTGGCCGGAGGACGCGTGGGCGGAGCTGGCGGACGCGTCGGGCGCGCGGACGGACGAGATCGAAGCGGCGATGGACGACACGAAGGAGACCTCATGCTGAGCTCGACCGCGCTTTCCCTGCCGGCGCTGATCCCGGGCCCGCTCGCCGCCGTGGAGGCGGGGGTCGCCCCGGCGACGATCCGCAAGTGGGTCCAGCTGGGCCACCTGGTGGCCGCGGGCAGGGCCGGCCGGGCCCAGCTGTTCCGCCTGGAGGACGTCTTCGCCGCCGAACGAGCGGCCCGCCGCCGCCCACGTACCGCCTGAAAGCCCCGGACCCCCGGAGCCCCGGCCCCCCGGGAACGCCGAAGCGCCCCGTGTCTCGACCCGAGACACGGGGCGGAGGGGTTTGGCGGGGGGGGCCGGGGTGACGGGGTACCCCCCCCAACCCAGCCCCCAAAAAG